>CAKTTL010000128.1 GCA_934615235.1 uncultured Clostridia bacterium | reverse complement strand
GACTTCTTCTTTCAGGAGAAAGAAGAAGTCCCCCTCGCGCTCCCCGAAGAAGAAAGCCGCATGGCGTATATGGGTTCGATCCGGCGCTCGGAGGGAGCGCCGGATCGTTTGTTACGGGGCGGTGGATGGGGCGGGAGGCATAAGGGTTTTGAGTTTATTGAGGATTGCGCCGCAGAGTTCCTCGGCGGTTTCGCTGCGCGAGGCCTCGCCGCAGACGACGAGGTCGGGTTCGCCGCTGTCGCCGGAGACGGTGACCCAGCCGTTTTCCAGCGGCAGGCGAAGGCTGCCGTCGAGCGCCGCGCCGGGCGTAGCTTCATAGAGCATGCGCAATAGAGAACCGCGTTCGCGCAGCGGGACGGCGATATGCGCCGCGCGCTGTTCGACGGCGGGCAATGCCTGCAGCATGCCGCGCAGGGTCGTGCCCTCGCGCGCCATTCGCGCGCAAAGGCGCAGCATTCGATAAACGCCGTCGCGCTGCATGCGATACTGCGTCGTTCCCGCGCGCCACAGAGCGGCGTCCCAGACTGCGTCGTCGCCGCCGACGCGGGAAAGCGCCGCGCCGCGGCTGCGTGCCAGCTCGTCCAGCGCGGCGGGCGCGTCCAGGCGGCAGGTCCAGGCGTGTTCCTCTGCCGGGAGCGCCGCGAAGGCGAGCAGCGTCTGCCGCGCGCTGTCGGGCATGCCGCGGCAATCGAAAATTTCGACGCGCTCCAGCCCGGCGGCGAAGCGGAAGCCGGTCTCCCAAGGCTCCAGCGGCGGGAGAGAATCGCATTTTTCCGGGAGAATCTCCACGGCGGCGGCATAGCCGGCCGCGTCCAGTGCGCGACGAAGCAGCGCGGCGTCGCGCTCGTCCGCTGCGAAGGCGCGCACGCGGGGCGAGGACTCTCCGGGCCTGTGAGCCGTATCCGCTGTGATCGCGCCGATATAGAGCGACTCCGCATCCGCAAGGCGCACGGTTTCGCCGCGGCCGCGGGTGAACGGGGCGGGGTAGTCCTGCCGTGCGCAGAGCGCTTCGGCTTTGCGTTCAACGCTGCGGGCGGGAAGAACGCCGCCGTCCGCGGTCAGCTGCGCCTTTCCGCCGCGCAGGAAGCGCAGGCCCGCGCCCGCACGGCAAAGCGTTTGCGCCGCGCGCAGAACGGGCGGCGGAGCCGCGCCGAGCAGAATCGTCTTCGCGCCGCAGGCGAGCAGCGCGCCGTACGCAGCCGCGCAGAGCGCCTCGCCGTCCGCGCTTGCGTCGTGACAGAGCGCGAGGGTTTCCGCGTCCAGCGCGTGCCGCCACGCCGCGGCGAGAATGCATGCGTCTTCCGGGCGGGCGCAGCGGGTTTGTCCGGCGCGAATTTCCGGGCGCGCCGCGCCGCCCCAGACGAGGTTGCCGCGCACGCGCACGCAGGGGTCGATTCGCTTGCCGGGCCAGACCTTTGCGCCGGATGCAAGTACGGCGCGCGCGCCGAGCACCGCTCCGTCGCCCAGCGCGCTGTCCTCATAAAGTTCTGCGCCTGCGCCCGCCTGCGCGCCGCGGCACAGCACCGCGCCGGAGATGCGCGCCCATTCGCCTGCGCGAGCATCCTCCCACAGCACGGAACGGGAAATACGGGCGTGCGCGCCGACCCGCACGCCCGGGCCGATTACCGCGCCCTCGCAGAGCAGCGCGTTTTCGCCGATTACCGCGCCCGCGCCGACGTACACGTTTCCTTCCAGCCGCGCGGACGGGGCGATTTGCGCCGTTTCGGCGATGCGCGTGCCTGCGTCGAGCCGCACGCGGCCGTCGAGAAAATCGGCCTGCGCGCGGACGTAGGCGCTTTCATCGCCGATATCGCACCAGTATGCGTCCGTGACGAAGCCGTAAACCGGTTCGCCCTCCCGCACCAGCCGCGGAAAAAGCTGCTGCCCGAAATCGCACGGGCCGTCGGGAATGCGGTCGAGCGCTTCGGGCGAAAGGACGTAAATACCGGTGTTGACCGTATCGGAGTACACTTCGCCCCAGCCGGGCTTTTCGACAAAGCGCGTCACGCGGCCGTTTTCGTCCGTGACGACCACGCCGTAGGCGAGCGGTTCGCGCACGCGGGCGAGCACGAGCGTGGCCAGCGCGCGCTTTTGCGCGTGAAAACGAAGCGCGGCGGTCAGGTCGCAGTCGGTCAGACCGTCGCCGGAGAGAACGACGAACGGTTTTTCGGGGCGCAGGCGCCCCTGGGCGACGAGCTTGACGCTGCCCGCCGTGCCGACGGGATCCTTCTCGCGCGAGTAATGCAGGCGCACGCCGTCCTTTTCGCCCGAGCCGAACGCGCGGGTGACGCGCTCGGGCAGATACAGAAGCGATACGCCTACCTCCGTCAGTTTGTGACGGCGCAGCAGCTGCAGCGAATAGGAAAGCACGGGCTTTCCGAGAATGGGTACCATGGGCTTGGGCGTGTCGCATGTCAGCGGGCGCAGGCGCGTTCCCTCGCCGCCCGCCATGATGATCGCCTGAAGGGACATTCGGATTCCTCCCAATAAATAGCGGCGCAAAGCGCCAAAATGTAGAAACGTCGCTTTCCGCTATTCTTTCCTGAAAAAACGGGAAGGATTCCGGAAAAAAAGAGCGAATCAATAAAGTTCTACGCTTTTTTGCGGAGAGTATTCTTTCTGACGAGGTTTTTGTCACGATGCAATCAGGACATCTGTCCGTAGACGCGTTTCTGGACGCGTTCGAGCCGCCGCTCCGCCAGGAGACGGCCGTCCGTATGGAAGTGAATCTGCATATGCCCGAGCCGGGCGACCGCGCCGCGCTGCATGTGGCGCTGCGCGTGGGCCTGGAGCGGCTGTATGTCGTGCGCTCGATCGGCTCGTTCCTTCGGGCGATGGAAAATAAAGAAAGCGTCGCCTTCGGCAAGGGCTTCGCGTTCGATCCGGAGTCGATGTGCTTCGAGGGGGCCGACCGGCAGATCCTCGAAATTTTGCAGGAGGCGTGCCCTCCGCAGGAGCCGGTGACGGACGATAACGGCAAGGTGATCGCGCAGCCGGCCCGAACGGGCAAATTCCTGGGGCTTGGCGAGGCTGCGTCGCGCCGTCTGCTGCGCCTTTTGATGGCGCGCCCCTTCCGCCTGGCCGTGATGGGCGAAATGGAAAACCAGGAGCCTGTCGCGCGCATGAAGCTGCCCATTACCTGCACGCTGCGGGCCGAGGGCGCGGCCATCGCGCTGGGGGTGGAAATGCCGCGCGGCATCCAGCCGGTGCTGCCGGATTATGAATTCGCGCGCGTGGACGGCCATATCGTTCAATTCTCGCAGAGCCAGCGGCGCGCGGTGCGCGCGCTGCTGCAGCTGGTTCCGGGCGGGTGCGGCACGGCGCATTTTTCCGCCGCGGAAACGCAGCGCGTGGTCAGCGAGGTGCTGCCGCATCTGGAACGGGACTGCATGGTTTCGCTGGACGATACGCTTTCCGCGCGCATCCGCCGCGAACCGTTCAAGGCGCGCGCGTATATCGACCGCGACGGGCAGGACGTAATCGCCCGCGTGGAGTTCTGTTACGGCGATAAGGTCATCAACCCCTTCGCGCCGGCGGAAGAACAGGAATACGCCGACGGGACGCTTCTTGTGCGCGATGCGGTGAGCGAATGGAAGGTGCTCGATACGCTCGCGCACGCGGGCTTCCATGTCGAGCGCGACCATATTCACCTGAGCGAAAAGCGGCGCGTGCTCAACTTCGTGCTGGAAGGCGTGACGCAGCTGCAGCAGACGTGCGAGGTGTTCGCCTCGGAGGATTTCCGCAAGCTCAAGCCGCGCAGGCCGCAGCTGACGGGGCAGATGCGGATGTCCGGCGGCGTGCTGGAACTGACGATGATGGACGGCGACATGCCGTTGGACGATCTGACGGAGCTGATGCGCGCTCTGCGCGACAAAAAGCATTATTTCCGTCTCAAAAACGGCGATTTCCTCGACCTGTCCGGTATGGCCGAATGGCAGGAAATTTCCGAAATGATCGGCGACGCGGGCGAAAACGACATGCGCGAGAACGCGCCCGAACAGCCGGCCGAAACCTCGATTATCACGCTGCGCGCGTATCGTTCGGCGTATCTGGTCAGCCTCCTGCAGATGACGGGACTGCCCATCGCGGTGGACGAGTCCGTGAAGGAAGCTGCGGGCGCGCTGGGCGCGCAGGGAGACGCGTGCCCCGAAAGCCTGGCGAAGATCCTGCGGCCGTATCAGCTGCGCGGCTTCGAATGGCTGCAATCGCTGCTGAAATTGAAAATGGGCGGCGTGCTGGCGGACGACATGGGCCTTGGTAAAACCCTGCAGGTGATCGCCACGCTCGTATGGGCGAAGGAGAAGCTGGGGCAGAAGACCTCGATCGTCGTCGCGCCGACCTCGCTGGTCTATAACTGGCAGGCGGAACTGACGCGCTTTGCGCCGGAGCTGAAATGCACGGTCATCGAGGGCGGACAGCGCGTGCGCTTCCTGCGCTGGGCCGAAATTCAGCAGGAAGGCGATATGGACGTGGTCATTACGTCCTACCCGCTTCTGCGCCGCGATATCGATCAGATCGCCGAGTATCCGTTCCGCATGGCGGTGCTGGACGAGGCGCAGCATATCAAGAACCCGCAGTCCCTTTCCGCCGTCGCGGCGGACCGGCTGACGGCGGAAACGCGCGTCGCGCTGACCGGTACGCCCATGGAGAACAGCCCGGGCGAACTGTGGTCGATTTTCAACTTCGTTCTGCCGGGCTACCTGATGACGCTCTCGCAGTTCATGCGCCGTCACGGCGACGGCAGCGGCGCGGACGTGCTGCGCCGGAGAATCCGCCCGTTCCTGCTGCGCCGTCTCAAGAGCGACGTGCTGCCGGAACTGCCGGAGAAGATCGAAAGCCGCGTGCTGTGCGACATGCCGCCGGAGCAGAAGAACGTTTACATGGCCGCGGCCATGCAGCTGCGCCAGCGCGTCGAGCGCGTGCTGGACGAAAAGGGCATGGGGCGCGGCCGTATGGAGGTGCTCAGCGCGCTGACCCAGCTGCGGCAGATCTGCTGCCACCCGTCGCTGGTGATGAACGGCTACGCCGGTTCCAGCGGCAAGATGGACGCGCTGGTGGAAATCCTCGGCAACGCGCTTTCCAGCGGACGGCGCGTGCTGCTGTTCTCGCAGTTTACCTCGATGCTGGCGATTCTCAAGCGCAACATCGAGCGCGAAGGCATTTCGACGATGTACCTCGACGGCAAAACGCCCGTCGGACAGCGGCTTGAACTGGTCAACCGCTTCAACGCGGGCGAGGGCAGCGTCTTCCTCATTTCGCTCAAGGCGGGCGGCGCGGGCCTGAACCTGACCGGCGCGGATACGGTCATTCATTACGACCCGTGGTGGAACCCGGCCGCCGAGGATCAGGCGACCGACCGCGCGCACCGCATCGGCCAGCAGCATACGGTGCAGGTGATTCGCCTCATCACGCGCGGTACGATCGAAGAGCAGGTGGCGCGCCTTTCCGAGCGCAAGCGCGCGCTGTTCGACGCGGTGGTAACCGCGGGCGAGCAGATTCCGGCAGAGATGACGGAGGAAGAAATCCTCGGCCTGTTCGCGCAGGAATAACCGGAAATAAGAATGTAAAACTTTTTTCTTTGCCGCAAACGGGAAGCAAAAGCGCTTTTTTTCCGTTATATGGGAAAAGAGAATTTTGTTTCCCGAAGGGAGTGGCAATATGAAAAAAATGCTGGCTGTTCTGCTTGGCGCGTGTCTGGCGTTGACGGCGGCGTGCGCGTATGCGCAGCCGCTGGAGGATCTGATCGTAAACGTGGTGCGCGACGACGAGAGCACGGAGAAGCAGACTACCGTGAAAATCCCGAACATCGACAAGACGATGGGCGTACAGGGCGTATCGCAGGGCTACGTGGACGCGTACGGCGTGCTGCGCGGCGAGGCGTTCCTGTACGTTTTTGATTCGGAAAGCGCGCGCGCGCAGGCCGCGTGGCGGCTCGACGCGGCGCTGACGAACTGCGGCTTCAAGCCGGGCGATTTCCTTTTTGAAGGTTCGACTTATACGGCGTATAACGCCGAAACGGGCAGCATCCTGCTGATGGACGGCGTGACGGAAAAAACGTCGCTGATCGTTCTGGCGGGCGTGTTTGAACAGGCGGGCGGAGAGACGGCGCAGGCCCGGACGACGGAGCCGGAAGCGGCCGCCGCGCTGGAAAAAACGTCGGAACTGACCGCCGTGACGGCAAACGCGCCGGAGCGGCAATATGTCTGCGTTGCGGAAGAAAAGGATGAAAACGGCGTGACGCTGATTTTCCAGGCGGTTTCGCCGCAGGGCGACGGGCTTGATTCGATTCGTGTCTGCTTCCCGCAGGCAGCGGAAGCGCCGAAGGATGAAATCACGTTGATTTATAACGGAGAATAAAAAGAGGCGGGTTGAAGGCGAGAAGGCAAAAACTGTGTTTTACAGGAGGTCTACTGTACGACATTAGAACGAATTTTCTCGGAGCTGCATTACATCGACGCGGTTGAACAAGAGGTTCTGCGGAAAATCAGAAGGGATGAAAAGCTCATTGATGAGCTTGCAAAAACTGCATATCAGGCAGATAACTTTGATTTTCCTTTGTGCAGACGTATGCCGCTTACCCGATTGGCTGTTATTACATATCTTCTGATTCGTAAATATGATGAATATAAGGGCAGAGGAATCTCTGACCACGTTATTTTTGATACATTCAGAGATGTGTCTTTGCGCGCGGCTCTGTACTGCCGGAGAACGAACAAAGCAGGGATCTCAAAAGAGGACGTGATATGGTTTCGTCATATTATGAATGTGGCGATATTCAAAATAGGCTCTTTGCAGTTTCAGCCGTTTCAGATGATTTATCTGGACGCGGAAACCATCGGCGAGCCGTATATGAGCTTCACAGAGG
>CAKTTL010000127.1 GCA_934615235.1 uncultured Clostridia bacterium | reverse complement strand
GAGGTAAATCGAGACTTTCCGACGCTGAAATGGCGGAAAAGATGCCGTGATGGAGTCTCAGGGAATTTTTCAGATACCCCTACAACACCGCCCGGACGCGAACCGCCTGCGGCAGCGCCCGAAGCGCCTCCATGGCGCTCCCGGGCAGCGGCTGATCCGTTTCCAGCACGGTCACGGCCCAGTCGCCGCGGCCCTTGTTCGTCATGTTTTCGATGTTAATCCCCTCGCCTGAAATGATCGCCGAAATGCGGCTGACCATGCCCGGCGCGTTGGCATGAATCACCTGCAGGCGCGCGCCTTCCGGGCGTCCCAGCTGCATCTCGGGCAGGTTCACGCTGTTATGGATACTGCCCGTTTCCAGATACGCCCGAAGCTCCTCCGCCGCCATGCGGGCGCAGTTTTCCTCGCTCTCCGGCGTGGACGCGCCCAGATGCGGAATGCACACGACGCCCGGCGCGCCGAGCATGTCGTCCGTCGGGAAATCGGTGATATACGCGGCGAGCTTCCCGGCCTGCAGCGCCGCGCGCACCGCTTCGCCGTCCACCAGCTCGGCCCGGCTGAAATTGAGCAGCCGCGCGCCCGGCTTCATCCGCGCAAGCGCGGCGGAATCGATCATCCCGCACGTTTTCTCGCTCAGCGGCACATGCACGGTTACAAAATCGCTCTGCGCGAGGATTTCCTCCACGCTGTCCACGCGCTGCACGGCGCGCGAAAGGCTCCACGCATGCTGCACGGAGATGAACGGATCCTCTCCCAGCACCGTCATGCCGAGCCCCTGCGCCGCAGCGTTCGCCACCAGGATGCCGATCGCGCCCAGGCCGATCACGCCCAGCGTTTTCCCCCGCAGCTCAGGGCCGGCAAACTGCCCCTTTCCCTTTTCAACCAGACCGGGCACGCCTTCCCGCCCTTTGAGCGCGCGCGCCCATTCGATGCCGTCAACCACCCTGCGCCCGCTCAGAAGCAGGCCCAGCAGCACAAGCTCCGCCACGGCGTTCGCGTTCGCGCCGGGCGTATTGAACACGCATACGCCGCGCTTCGTGTATTCGTCGACGGGAATATTGTTATATCCCGCGCCCGCGCGCGCCACAGCGAGCAGGCTCTGCGGCGCTTCCATGCCGTGCATGTCGGCGCTGCGCACGAGCACCGCGTCCGGCGCCTGCGCCGCCTCGTCAATGCGATACCGCTCTTCCGGGAGAACATCTCGGATGCAGTCCGAAATTCTGTTCAGCGTCTGAATCGTGTACATCCCCGGCCCTCCTTAATGCGCGGCCTCGAACCGCTTCATGAAATCGACAAGCGCCCGCACGCCCTCGATGGGCATGGCGTTGTAAATGCTCGCGCGCATGCCGCCCACGGAGCGGTGTCCCTTGAGGTTGACCAGCCCGGCCGCCTTCGCTTCGGCGACGAACGCCGCGTCCAGTTCCGCCTCGCCGGTGACGAACGTCACATTCATGCGGCTGCGGAATTCTCTGCGCGCGGTGGGCTTGAACAGCCGGCTCTCATCCAGGAAATCATACAGCAGCTTCGCCTTTTCGATATTCACCTTTTCAATCGCTTCCACGCCGCCCTGGTTTTGCAGCCATTCCAGACACAGGCCGCAAAGATAGATGGCCCAGGTGTTGGGCGTGTTGATCATGCTGCCGTTTTTCTCCTGCAGCGCCCAGTCGAGCAGCTTGGGGCATTTCGCGTCGACATGGCCGAGCAGGTCTCGCCGGACGATCAGCACAGCCACGCCGCTCGGGCCGATATTCTTCTGCGCGCCGGCGTAAATCGCGCCAAAGCGCGTCACATCATACGGCTCGGAAAGGATATTCGAGCTCATATCGGCAACGAGCGGCACGCCGCCCGTCTCGGGCAGTTCCACATAGCGCGTGCCGTAAATGGTGTTGTTGGTGGTGATATGGACGTAATCCGCATCCGGATCGAGCTTTCCCCGCCAGTCGGGGATGCAGACATAGTTCTCCTCGCGGCTGGAAGCCGGGATATGAACGCGGGTATACTTTTCCGCTTCCACCGCGGCGACATGGGCGAAATTGCCGCTGTCGATATAATCGGCACACCCTTTCACGCTCAGGTTCAGCGGGACGGCTGTAAATTCCATCGTCGCGCCGCCATGCATGAACAGCACCGCGTATTCCTCCGGGATATGCATCAGGGCGCGCAGGCGCGCGACCGCGTCGTCGTAAATCCGCTGATACGTGGGGCTCCTGTGGCTCATTTCCATCACGGACATGCCGGAACTGCCGCAACAGGTCATTTCCTGCTGCGCGCGCTCCAATACGGAGAGCGGCAGCGCGGACGGTCCGGGGGCAAAATTATAAACGCGTTCCATGGCTGCTCCTCCTTTGTTCCCGGTTTTTGTTCTGCGCCGCTATGCCGCGCTGCCTGGGAAAATAAATTGCAACCATTATGCCCGATTCTTTTCAAAAAAGCAAGCAAAAAGCGGGCAGAAGCCCGCAAAAATAAATATTATTTTTTTATCGATTCATTTCATGATTTGATTTCAGCCTTCGTCGCCCGGCGTGAAATCATACAGCACGCGCCGCACCTGCGGGATTTCCTCGCGGATGCGCGAAGCCGTGCGCTCGATCAGGTCGGAAGGCAGCCGCGCCGCCAGCGCGCCGTCTCCATGGCCCTGCAGCGCGCGCAGCACGATCGCGCATTTGCCGCCGACCGTATCCAGCATCGCGTATGCGGCGGAAAGACGTTTTTCCATATTCATCGAGCGCAGCTCGTCGGCAAAAAGCGCGTCGGCCGTGCGGAGCATTTTCAGCTTTGCCGGCGTTACCTCGCCGCTGATGCGCGCGGCCAGCCCGATCGACGGGAACGGCTGGCGATTGAGCGTTTCCGGCCCCAGGCCGAGCTTTTCGCCCACCCGGCGCACCTCGTCCTTGAACAGCTCGCCTACCGGATGAAGCAGCGGCAGCGCGCCTTCCGGGCGCTTCGCGCCGTCATCCTTTCCGCGCGCGAGCATGTCCGCCGCGTCCGAACCGTTTATGATGGCGCACGCGCCGATCTCCCGCGCCGCGCTCTGAATTGCCTGGCTGATTTCCCTCGCGGCAATCTGCCATTTCGCGTCCATTGTTTCCATCCCGCGCAGAGTGTAAAGCAGGCTGTCGGCAATTTCGACGCATCGGAACTCCATGCGCATTTCCTCCCGGAAAAACGCCGCCGCACGCGCGGCCTCGCCCTCGCGCATCAGCCCGGTATCCACAAACACACAGTGCGCCCGGCTGCCGAGCGCCTGCCTTGTTAAAAGCGCCGCGACGGTAGAATCCAGCCCGCCGCTCACCGCGCAGACCGCGTTCCCCTCGCCTACCGCGTCGCGGATGCGCCGCACGGTATCGTCAATGAAGCCTTCCAGCGTCCACCACGGATTGCAGCCGCAAAGCTTTGCGAAGTTGAGCAGAATCTGCATGCCGTCCGGGTCGTTGCGCTCGATGCGGGAAAGGAGAAGATACGCCTTTTTTTCTTCGTAAGCCAGCGCGACGGGCTTCCCGTCGGCCTCGGCGATCGTATCCAGCCCCTCGGGCAGCTCGTATTGCGCCGCGCCGCAGATTTTCCGCTCGCCGTCCGGTATGCCTTCGAACAGCGCGCAGCGCGAAAAGCGCACCGTCGCAATGTCGCTGCGGCGCGCCGCGTCCTTCGGCGCAAAGCGCGCGAGCGCCGCCTCCGCGGCCGCGCCGAGCAGCAGCGTCGGCAGCCCGAGCGAAAGCAGCGTCTCGTACCGCTCACCCTCGGCCAGCGGCTCAGTCAGCACAATGCCGGAAGCGTCTTCGGCGGCGAGCGTTTCAATATCCGCCCAGGCCGGCAGCACGCGGCCATAATAATTCGCCGCGCGCAGCTGTCTGGCCGCATCCCTGCCGGAACGCGCCTGCGCCCCCAGCACCACAATCATATCGCGCATACTGCAACCTCCGTTCCCAACGGGGATCGTGTTTTATTCCGCCGCGCCGGCGGGAAACTGCGCCACGCGCGCGCAGGTTTTGCCATAAGGCACAAGCTTTATTCTTTCCGCCTGCGCCTCCGAAACATGCGGCGACACCGGCATCGCGTCAAACTCCGTCCATTCGGGAACCGGAGCTGCCCACGCGTAAACGGCGTCCTCGCCTTCGTCCCATTCGAAGCCTCTCTCGGGCAGCAGCGCGTAATTCCAGCGCGCGCCCGCCTCGACCGGCAGCGCGTACGTCACCGCGCCGCGAACGACCGAAAGCGACTGATGATAGCCCTTTTCCACCCGCACGGCCGCGGGCAGACGCAGCGTAACCGTCTCGTCGCCCTGCCATTCCCGTTCGAGCACATGGAAGCCGCCCGCGCGCGCAGGCGTTTCTTCGCCCGCAACGGCGCACGCAGCGCCCTCGGCCCATGCCGGAACGCGCAGATACAGCCGGAACGTTGCCGGCTCCTTCACGCGCACGCGCAGCGTAACCGTCTCGCTCCGGGGATATCCCGGCGCCACTTCAACGCGCACCGGCGCGCCGCCAACCACCCATTTCACGCGGCACGGCGCGTAGCCGAACGCCGCCAGACCGTCGCGCGCGGCCATCCACATGCCGCTTGCCGCGATCGCCGTCGCCGCGGGACCGCTGCCCTGCGCGGCTTCCTGCTGGTTGGCCTGCTGCCTGCGTCCGGACGCGCAAAGCGCGTTATAGAACACCCGCTCCATCGCGTCGCCGCATTCGGGCGCGCCAAGCGTCCACTGCAGCGTTTCCAGCGAACGCGCAAGCTCTTCCGTCACGTTGGAGAGCACGCCGCGCGCCGGGTTCGCGCCCGCCAGCAGCGGCTCCGCGTTAAACAGCCCGTGCGCCGCGCCGTGATAGCGCGAAAGCTTCTTCCAGGCCGCCTGGAACGCGGTTTCGTTTTTCATTCCGCCCTCATAGAGCGCGCGCAGTCCGCACGCGCGCAGCGCGGCCGCGAGCGTCCGCCCGTCGGCGCGCCAGTAGGCGGGATCCTCTTCGGTGAGCGGCTCCTTCACGGGGCGCGTCTGCGGGAAGGTATGCAGCAGGCTCGTCCAGTCCGGCCCCTGCGCGCGCAGTTTCGCGCAAAGCGTGAGCAGCGCTTTGTTGCCCGTGAGATTATACAGCCACAGCGCCGTCTGCGTCAGATCGGCGGCCAGCGCAGCCGAATCCGCGCCCAGCGCGGGAGCATCCTGCATGCCGTCGTAATAGCGCTTGAGCGTTTCCAGCAGCGCCTGCGCGACGGACGCGTCGTTGAGCGCGCCGTGCAGGCGCATCAGCGCGCGCAGGCTCGCCAGCCGCACGCCGTCTTCCTTTTCAAGCTTATCCTTCAGGCGGCGTACCGCCTCGTGCTGCTCGCCTTCATCGGCCAGCAGAAAAGCGCGGCAAAGCCGCTCCTCATCGTCTCCGCCGCGTTCGGCTCTGAGCCTTTCGCGCGCGTCTCCCTCCAGGCAGACGGCGCCCAGTGGCAGCGGCGCAAAACGGTTCTCGGGCAGCGGGCTGCGGTTCCACGCAATCGGCGCGGGCATATCTTCACATCCTTTGCATTGAATCAACGCCATTGTACAACATTCGCCCCGATTTGTCTACCATGCCGTTACTTGACAGACCCACCGGCCGATTTTATAATGATCCCGCACGACTATTTCATTATAAGGAGAACCAGATGAGCCGTCCCCCGCTTGGTTCAGCCCTGCATATCGGCGGGCTGAGCATTCCCTTTTACAGCATTCTGATGATGACGGCCGTAGCGCTTGGCCTGCTGCTTTCCACCCGCGAGGAAAAACGCCTGCGCCTGCCGCAGGATACCGTGCTCAATTTCGCGCTCGTCGCCGTCCCGCTCGGCATCGTCTGCGCGCGGCTGTACTATGTGCTCTTCAGCTGGGAAAGCTTCAAATCCGATCCCGTCGAGATTCTGCGCGTATGGCACGGCGGCCTGGCCATTTACGGCGCGGTCATCGGCGGCCTGCTCGCCGCGCTGCTCGTCACCCGCGGCAATCTCACGCGCTTTCTCACCCTCGCCGACGTGTGCGCGCCCTCGCTCGCCCTGGGCCAGGCCATCGGCCGCTGGGGCAATTACGCCAACATGGAAGCCTACGGCGCGCCGGTGACGGCCGCCTGGGCGCAGTTTTTCCCGCTCGCCGTCGAAATCCCCACCGTTCTCGCCGACGGCACGACCGCCTACGTCTGGCATATGGCCACGTTCTTTTATGAATCGCTCTGGTGCGCGCTGCTGTTCGTCTTTCTCTACCGGCTGCAGCGAAAAGCGCGCCATTGCGGCAATGTCTTCTTTGCCTATCTTGTCCTTTACTGCGCCGAGCGCGCCGTCGTCGAGGGTCTGCGCGAGGACAGCCTCATGCTGCGCCTCTTCGGCCTGTCCGTCCGCTTCTCGCAGCTGCTCAGCGCGCTGGTGATCGTCTTCGCCGCCGCCGTTTTCTTCAGGCGGCTTCGCCGCGCCAAAAAGCCCCGCACAGCCGATTTCATGGCCTGGGGCGCGCTTGCGCTCGGCCTTGTGTGCTGCTGCCTGAGCGAATTTGAACGCAACGGCCGCCCCGCGCTTTTTGTTGCCGCGCAGGCGTTCGTCTGGGCTATGCTCGCCCTCGACGCCGCCTTTATCGCCCACTACGCCCGCAACATGCGCCGCGCTGACAGGCAGCTCCTGTTCGCCTGCGCCGCCGCCCTCCTCGCCCTCATCACAACCGCCGCCGGGCTTTCCCGCCCCGCGTCCCTCGCCTTCTCCACCCTCCGCCAGACCGCCGCTATCGCCCATGCCGCGCTCGCCGCAGGCTGGTTCGCCGTAAGAGCCGAGGGGTGAGGGGAACGGCGAGGGGGAACCCTTCTTTCAAGAGAAAGAAGGGTTCCCCCTCGCGCTCCCCCTCCTCAGAAAGCTGCTTTGCCGGGCTATCGCCCGGCTTTTTTCCGCAAAGACGCGCACGCCGCCCGCACCTCCCTTTGAGGGGCGGACGGCGTAAATATAGCAGTTTTCCTTTCCGAAAGGGGGTCCAGGGG
>CAKTTL010000126.1 GCA_934615235.1 uncultured Clostridia bacterium | reverse complement strand
AGAGCGGAAATGCTTGCAGAACCCCAAGCGGCTTTCTTCGGAAAGGGGGTCTGGGGGAAAACCCTTCTTTCTTCTGAGAGAAGGGGTTTTCAAAAAAGATACGCGGCTCCCTTCTGGCCGAGGAGGCCGTGAGGGCGGCGCTGGACGATTATCACGCCAAGCAGGGAAAAGCGGAATAAAAGAGCGGAAATGCTTGCAGAACCCCAAGCGGCTTTCTTCGGAAAGGGGGTCTGGGGGAAAACCCTTCTTTCTTCTGAAAGAAGGGTTTTCCCCCAGAAAAAACAAAATTCCTCCCAGCAAAAAACAAAAGCGCGAGAATCCTCCGATTCCCGCGCTTTTTTCTGCCGAAGAAGGGGGTCGAACCCTCACGTCCCTGCGGACAGGGGATTTTAAGTCCCCGGCGTCTGCCATTCCGCCACTTCGGCGTTTTCTCCATTATCACGCCGAAATCGCGTCTTGTCAAGCGGAAATATTATAGTCGATTCCGCACAATGCGGTGGAAAGGCTGACGGACGCATTTATGCCGTATGTTGGCTGCAGTTTTCCTGGCGTGCTTCCAGCGCACCTGCAAAAACTGCAATTTGCATCCGACGAAAACACATCTCGTCAGCCTTCGCGCGAATTACGCAGTATTGCCTATAACAGAATGCAGATCATGCCGCCGTTGCCTTCGTTGACGATTTTGGTCAGCATCTCCTGCACCTTTTCCTGCGCGTCGCCCGGCATCTGCGAGAGCTTGTTGTTCAGCCCCTCGCGCACCATTTCGTGCAGAGATTTGCCGAAAAAGTTCGTGTTCCAGATTTTTGCCGGATCGTTTTCAAATTCGGAGAGAAGATATTGGACGAATTCCTCGCTCTGCTGTTCCGTGCCGACAACGGGCGTAACTTCCGTGGTGATGTCCGTTTTGATCAGGTGCAGGGAGGATGCGCTCGCTTTCAGCCGCACGCCGAAACGGTTGCCCTGACGGACAATTTCGGGATCCTGCAGCGTCAGATCGGAAAGCGCGGGCGCGACAAGGCCGTATCCCGTCTGCCTGACCGATTCGAGCGCGTCGGCAATGCGGTCGTATTCGGTTTTCGCGGCGACAAGCTCCTTGAGAAGCGAAAGCAGATGCGCGTCGCCGTGAATTTCCGTTCCGCATTCCTCGCCGAGAATCTTGTTGAAAAGCCCTTCCTTCAGCGGCAGCGTCAGGTTGAGCAGTCCCTGAGAGAGCGACGATTCGCCCGCGCGGACCGGTTCGGTGTATTCCGATTCGGCGAACGCCTGCGAGAAAACGGCTGAATCGCGCATCCGCAGAGAGGCCTGCGAAATGGCGCGCAGGCGCTCCAGAAGCGATTGCACCAGCCAGTGCTTTTCATCGAGCGCTTCGACCCAGGCGGGCAGTTCGATGTGCGCTTCGCGCAGCGGGAAGGCGAGCAGCATCTGCTCCAGCAGCGCGTTTACGTCGTCCGCCGTCATGGCCTTCGCGTCGAGGGCGATGACCGGCGCGTCGTACTTGCCCTCGAGCGTGGCGCGCAGCTTCTGCGTTTCCGCGTCGTCCGGGTGCGCGCTGTTGAGCACGATCGCGAAGGGCTTGCCCAGCTGCTGCAGCTCACGCACGACGCGTTCCTCGGCTTCGGTGTAGACGGGCCGCGGGATATCCGTGACGCTGCCGTCCGTTGTGACGACAAGGCCGACCGTGCTGTGATCGGCGATCACCTTGCGCGTGCCGATTTCCGCGGCTTCCTCAAAGGGGATGTCGTCGTCGAACCACGGCGTGTGCACCATGCGCGGCACGTCGTTCTCCTGCGTGCCCAGCACGCCCTTGACAAGATACCCGACGCAGTCCACCAGGCGCACGCGCGCCTTCTTGTCCGCTACGGCGACTTCGGCCGCCTCGTCGGGCACGAACTTGGGCTGCGTGGTCATGATCGTCTTGCCCGAACCGCTTACCGGCAGCGCGTCCACAGCGCGGGCGCGCTTGTAGGGGTCGTTTTGCAGGGGCAGCACCATCTGCTCCATAAACCGCGTGATGAAGGTCGATTTGCCAGTGCGCACGGGGCCGACGACGCCGATATAGATTTCTCCGTTCGTCCGCTCCGCCATATCGCGGTAGAGATCAAAGCTCTCCGTGTTTTCCCTCGCCTCCAAAACCCGTCACCTCCGTTTCATCCGGAGCATATGACGGGCGGCGGGGAAAAATCACCGCGCGCAGGGGAAAAAGCGCCGGTGCGCACGCGCGTTTGCATTTTTTACGACAATATGTTATAGTACAATCGTCGAGAAAGGGGTGGAACCGTGTACTGGTTTCGAAAAGAAAAACCCGCGATGAGCAAAAAAACGCGCGATATTCTGATCCTTGCGCTGTCCATTGCCGTGGCGCTGGATATTGTGCTGGCCGTCGTTTTGCTTTCCGGATCCACAAGCGATACGAAGCTTTCGGATACGCTGATTTCCTACTCAAGAACGAACGTTGCAAACGCCCGCACGACGGCGACGCAGCTTTCCCGCACGGGAAGCTCCTATACCACGCAGATGCTGGGCGATATGAAGCAGTACATTTACGGCGTGGATCAGATCAACCTGATTTCGCAGGCGCTGCTGGGGCGCAAGCTGTATTCGCAGACGGCGATCGATACGGCGCTTGCGGCCATCGAGCAATGCGAGACGAAAACGCTGGCCGGGCAGGCGATGGACGAGCCGCTTGCGGCGCTCTGGGCGCAGGTCAATCAACTGGAGGCGGAAGCGGCGGCGCTGACGAACTGAAAAATCGCCCGGGAAACCGGGCTTTTTCATTTGACGAATGGATAGGCGGCGCGGTAGAATACTATTAGCCAAATATGCTTTTTTGCCGGGAGGGAATGCGGGCTTGAATCCGGTGATTGCCGCGCTGCGCGCGGAAGGAATTGCGGCGCTTGAAAACGCGCCGATGAGCGAGAGGACGACGCTGCGTGTCGGCGGACCGGCGAAGGCGCTGGTCGAAGCCGCGAACGCGCGGGAGATCGCGCTTGCGCGGGAAATCGCCGCGGCGCATGGACAGCCCGTGCTGATCGTCGGCAACGGCTCGAACCTGCTCGTTCGCGACGCGGGGTTCGACGGCGTTGTGATTCATATCGGCGAGAAGATGAACGGCGTGCGGCGCGAGGGAGATGTGATTCACGCGGGCGCGGGCGCGATGCTCGCCTCCGTCGCGATGGCGGCGCAGCGCGCGGGGCTTTCCGGGATGGAGCCGCTTTCGGGCATTCCGGGGACGTGCGGCGGAGCGGTGTATATGAACGCCGGCGCGTATGGCGGCGAGATTGCGGGCGTGCTGCGCGAGGCGACGCTGCTTGCGCCGGACGGGCAGGTGAAAACCGTGCCGGCGGCGGAGCTGGGGCTCGGGTATCGCCATAGCCGGATGATGGAAACGGGCGAAATCGTCATAGAGGCGGCGTTTGCGCTTGCACCGGGCGATGCGAACGCGATTGCCGCGGCCATGCGCGATTACGCCGCAAGGCGGCGCGAAAAACAGCCCGTTACGCTGCCGAGCGCGGGGAGTTTTTTCAAGCGGCCGGCAGGGTATTTCGCCGGCGCGCTGATCGAAGGCGCGGGGCTGAAGGGGCTGCGCGTAGGCGGCGCGGAGGTTTCCACGCTGCATGCGGGGTTCCTGGTGAACGTGGGCGGCGCTACCGCGCAGGATTTCCTCGACCTGTCCGCGCAGGTGATCGAACGCGTGCGGCAGACGAGCGGCGTAACGCTCGAGCCCGAGGTGCAAATCGTATAACGACAGGGGAGCCGAAAGGCGATGAAATCATTTTCTGTGCGCGCAAAGGACGCGGTCGTGCGCGCTGAGGAATCGGAACTGAAAAGCTGCTGCCGCCGCGCGGAGCTGACGGGCTTTGCGCTTGGCTGCGGTACGGCCACGCTCGTTGGCGGCGAGGGGATTTGCCTGTGCCTGCGCACGGAGCACGCCGCTTCGGCGCGCCGTGCCGTGCAGCTGGTGCGCGCGGAGTTTCAGGAGACGCCTGTGCTGCGCATTGTGCGCGCCGCACGGCTGGGTGGGCGGACGGCGTTTGAGGCGCGCCTTTCGGCGGAACTGACGCGCCGCGTGCTGCGCGAATGCGCAATTAGCCTTTCGGAGGGAACGGTGCCAAAGCCCTGCCTGCTGAAAAAATGCTGCCGCACGTCGTTCCTGCGCGGGCTGTTTCTCGCCTGCGGCATGATTGCTGATCCGGAAAGCGGCTACCAGATGGAGTTCCTTTTCGGTAGCGGGCGCACGGCGGAATCCGTGATGCGCTTTCTGCGCGCCTTCTGCGGCATCCGCGCGGGCGTATCCGAGCGCAAAAGCGCTTATATTGTTTATATCCGGGACAGCGAATCGCTGATCCGGCTGCTTTCCATGATTGGCGCGAACGCCGCCATTTTGGAAATAGAGAACGTACGCATTATGAAAGAGGCGCGAAATCGCGCCAACCGGGCGGCGAACTGCGACGCGGCGAATATCGCCAAGGTCGTGGGCGCCGCGGACAGGAACCTTCGCTCCATCGAGCGGATTCGGCGCACTGTGGGCTTGCAGACGCTGCCGGACGCGCTGCGTGAAATCGCCATGCTGCGGCTGGAACACGCGGAGGCGACGCTGGAGGAGCTGGGGGCGATGATGGATCCGCCGCTGGGAAAATCGGGGGTCTATCACCGGCTGCACCGGTTGGACGATTTTGCCGCGTCTCTGGAAGGAAAGGAGATTACGGTAAACCATGATTCGCCAGGAAATTGACGTTGCAAAGGGGTGCGCGCTGCATTCGCAGCCCGCTGCGGCGCTGGTGCGCGCGGCGTGCGAATACAAATCGCACATCCATATCCTGGACGGGGACAAGATTGTAAACGCCAAATCGATGATGGGCGTGCTCTCGCTGGGAACGCCGCGGGGCACGCAGCTCGTCCTTGAGGCGGAAGGCACCGACGAGGCGACCGCCGTGCATCGGCTTGCGCCGATGGTGCATAAACTGTATTCGGATTGACGAGAGAAGACGGGGCCCCCTCCTTCAAGAAAGCCATTTTTAAGCGAATTTGCGGCCGTTCGGGCTGCAAATTCGCGTTTTTTGTTGTTTAATCGGCCGTGTTTCCGGGCATAATAGCATTGCCGCGCGGTAACGTAATTCCAATCGATCAAAACGAGGAGGGATTGCTCATGTCTGAAATGAACAAGCCGAACAAGTCCATCCAGTGCGGGGTCTGCTCCTGCGAGTATCATGATCAGAGCGATTACTGCTGTCTGAACAAGATTCACGTGGAAGCCGTGCCCGGACAGTCCAGCGGCAAAGCCGAGGACGAGAGCATGTGCGGAAGCTATCGCTGCCGCTGCGGCCATTGACGCCGCGGACGGAAGGACGCACGCAAACGGCCGAGCGGATTGACCGCCTCGGCCTTTCTCTGCTTGCGGCGGCGGTTTGCGCGGCGTTTTTTTACTGGCTCTGGCGCAGCGCGGGACCGGCTCTGCTGGCGGGCGGCGCGCTGAGCGCGATCCTGCTGCCGCCGCTTCTGCGCGGAGAAAAACGCGCCTGCCTGGGCCGGCGCAAAAGCGCGCGCCGTGCGCAGCGCGCGGAGGCGGGGGTAGAAGCGCTGCTGCTTTGCGAAAAAACGGACGCGGCGCTGAAGGCGGCGTCGTGGCTGCAGAAAGCGTATCCGCTGGAGGCGCTTTCTCCGCGAGAGGGATTCTGTACGGGCTTTCTGCGGCACAAGCGCGCGGCGGTGTTTTTCCTCGCGCAGATTCGCACGGCAACGGCGGATGATCTGCTGCCGCTGCTGCGCGCCGCACGGGCGGAAAACGTGCAGGTCTGCCTGATCTGCGCTGCCTGCGGGTTCGACGAACATGCGAAAACGCTTGCGAACGCCGCAAAGCCGTCGGTTTTTCTTTTTGACAGAAAAGCGACTGCCAGTCTGATCCCGGAAAGCGATTTGCCGGACGACGCCACGCAAACGGCGAAACGGGGGAACGGACGCTGGCTCCGCGCGCTGCGCGAAACCGCGCTCAAACGCGCGTATTGCCCGCGATATGCGCTGATTTTTTTCGCAATGCTGGCGGCGTTCTGGCAAAACCGACTTGCGGTCTATTTGGTTTGCGCCGCGGCGAGCGGGCTGCTTTTCGCCTTCAGTCTGCGCGCGCCGGGACGGACGAAGCTTCCGCCGTTATAAGGAAGTAAATGCAGCGTCGAAACAAAAAAACTGCATTTTTGCAAATTTCCTGTTGACAAGGCGGCGTGAATCTGCTATGATACCGCTCGTTCCAGAGCAAGGGTGCTGTGAGAAGTACCTTTGCTCTCTTTATTTTTAAGGAGGATCGGATCATGAGCAAGTACAGCAAGGAAGACATTATTCGCCTGGTACGTGAAAACGACGTGGAATTCATCCGCATGCAGTTCACTGATATCTTCGGTCAGCTTAAGAATGTGGCGATCACGGCTTCCCAAGTGGAAAAAGCGGTCAACAATGAAATTATGATTGACGGCAGCTCGATCGAGGGCTTCGTGCGTATTCATGAATCCGATCAGTATCTTCGTCCGGATCTGGATTCGTTTACCATTATTCCGTGGTGCCCGCAGGACGGCAAGGTTGCCCGCCTGATCTGCGACGTTTATAACCCGGACGGCACGCCCTTCATCGGCGATCCCCGCGGAGCGCTGCGCCGCGCGCTGAAGAAGGTCGCGGATCTGGGCTACAGCTTCAACGTCGGCCCGGAATGCGAGTTCTTCCTGTTCCAGACGGACGAAGAAGGCAAGCCCACCACCGCTACCAACGATGAAGCCGGTTACTTTGATCTGGGCCCGCTGGATCACGGCGAGAGCACCCGCCGGGAGATCTGCATGACGCTGGAAAAGATGGGCTTCGAGATCGAGGCTTCCCATCACGAGGTGGCCGCCGGTCAGCACGAAATCGACTTCAAGTATGCCGAGGCCCTGACCGCCGCCGACAACATCATGACCTTCAAGCTGGCCGTCAAGACGCTGGCCCAGAAGAACGGCCTGCACGCTACCTTCATGCCC
>CAKTTL010000125.1 GCA_934615235.1 uncultured Clostridia bacterium | reverse complement strand
GAACGCAGCATATCAGGGTGTGACGGGGAGAACGAAAGGGACGAAGGAACGAGAAGGACGAAAGGGACGGGGTTTTGTGGGGGAAGGGGTATTCTTTCAGGGAGAAATAATACCCCTTCCCCCACACCCCCTTCCCCAAGAAAGCCATTTTTATCTCAGAAATTTGAAAAGCGGATTTGTCGGACCGGGAAGGTCGGCAAATCCGCTTGTTGTTATTTTGTTTTTTCTGAGAGAACCATCAGCTGGATATCGTTTTTCGAGGCGGGCTTTCCGTTGAAGTCCGCGTATGCGGCGGCGGGCTGCAGCCCGAGGCCGGCGAAAATTTCCCTGATTTCCGCCAGCGTATACAGGCAGATCGGGTTGCCGTCCGTCATTTCCGGTTTTGGGAGCGGAGAACCGTATGCGTAATCCAGCTGGCCGTAGAGCAGCGTCCGCGTTTCGCGGTTCCATTCAAAGCGCGAGAGCGTCAGGCATTTTTCGCCCGCCTCCCAGAGCGGGCAGGGAAAATGGCAGTCGGCGTAGTCGCCGTTCATAACGTCCATAAAGTGACGGCCGCCGGGCTTGAGCGCTTTTGCAGCCGCCTCGAAAATTTTGCGGTTTTCCGCGTCGTTTTCAAGGTAGCCGATCGCGCCGTCGGCCATGTTCAAAACCGCGTCGAATTCGCCCTCGAACTGCACCTCGCGGATATCCGCGCAGAGAAACCGCGCGTCCAGCCCTTCGCTTTCCGCCTGTTCCCGGGCGTAGCGGACATAGTCTGGCGTGATATCCACGCCGGTGACGGAAAAACCGCGCCGCGCCAGCGCCAGCGAATGGCGGCCGAAGCCGCAGGCAAGATCGAGAATCTTCGCTCCGCGCTGCAATTGCAGCTTTTCCAGCAGGAAATCCACCTGTCGCTGCGTGTCCTCCACCCAGGACTGGTTTTGAATATCCAGCGTCCAGACCTTTCGATACCAGTCGCTCGCCATTGTTTTCATGTTTTTCCTCTGTTTTCGTTTATTCCACCGTGACGGTTTTTTGCACGTTATAGCTTTCGCCGCCGAGAATGGCGATGGCGTGGATGGTGTATTCGCCCGCGGGAGTCTTTTCGCCCGTGCGGGTCGTGCCGTTCCAATAGAAAAGGCTGCCCTCGGGGGTGAGCCCCTCGGGGCGGGTAGAGGTGGCGGCGGCGAGGGTTTTGATGATTTTACCCGCCGCGTCCTCAATGGTGACGGTCAGGCTGGCGGGCAGCGCGTGGCCGACGAAGATTTCCAGCTCGGGCTTCACCTCGCGGTTCCAGCTCGACGACGCGCGCACGGAAAGCTCCGGGTCGCCGGAGACCTCGGCGCGCAGCACGCGCCCGGCGTAAACGGCCGAAGGCGCGGCGTTATCCTCCACGCCGGAAAGGGTGAGCACGTGAATCATCGCGTAGCGCCAGCCCTCCGGGAGCACGTCGGTCAGATCGACCTCCGCAAGACGGCGGCCGGGGAAAACCTCGCCCGACGGGTTCGCCGCGTCGTCCCATTCGGTCGTATCCGGGATGAGAACGGCGTTTTCCCAGCTCCACTGGCCGTTGAGATACGGCGTGACGCTGTAGGCGACGCGCGTCTGGACGGTGGCGGTATAGTAGAGCGTGACGACGGGTTTTTCCGGATTCAGCGCTGTGCGCTGAAAAACAATGCCCGTCAACTCGCCCAGCGTCGAGTCGGTCGCCTTATCCGGATCGTAGCAGATCAGCGGAAAGTCGTCCTCCTGCGGATAGGCCTGCGCGCTGGAGCTGGGCTGGCCGGTGCGCAGATAGGCGTACATTTCGCGCAGCGTGATCACGCCGTCGGCGTTCGCGTCCGCGCCGTAGGTGCCGTAAAGCCCCGCGCCGGCGACGAGCGCGGCGGTGAAATAGCTCGCGCCGGGCGGCGCTTCCTGCGTGTCCGCCTGCCAGTACCAGGAAAGCTCGTTCGCCCCGGCGGAGACGAGCACGTGATAATCTTCGCGGCGGAAGGCCGCGCGCACGCGCGCGGAGCCTACCGACGGCGATACGCCCTTGCCGATGAGCGCGCCCGAAGCGCACGCGTCGACGAGGATCACCTTTTCGCCGGGGATCGAGTCGAGCATCGCTTCCAGCGCCTGCGCGCCGACCTCCTCTTCCAGCGAGCCGTCGGAGAACAGCAGCGCGCCTTCCGGCAGCGTGCGGTTCGATTCGAACAGGCCGTGCGTGCTGATGTACAGAAGCGAGATATCGTCCTCGTCCGCGCCGGAAAACGCCCACTCGATCGCGGCCTTCAAAGAGGCGGCGCCGTTGGCCAGCCCGTCGAGACGGCTGACGGAAAAACCGCGCGTATCCTGAGAAAGCACGGTCTCCATCATCTGTATGTTGTTGTGCGCGATCGGGGTGGTTTCATCCTGCGAGAGAAACTGGTCGCACCCTACGAGCAGGGCGCGGCAGGTCTGCGTGCCGTCTCCGGCGGCCTCCGCGCGCGCGGAAAGACCCGGCGCGCGGCAGACCGCCAGCAGCAAAGCCAGGAACCCGGTCAGCATGCGTTTCATCTTCATGCTGCCATTATACCTGAAAGAATACGGTTTTACCAGACCAATCTCAGGAAATAATCAGGGGTCGGCAGGCTTCCATTCGACGGGATGAGAGGCCGCGCGCCGGGCCTGCTCGTGCCGCTGGGCGATATCGTCCAGCGCGGCGTGGCGCGGCTGCGGCGGGGGAAAGGGCGGGTCGATCAGTTCCGGATGGCTGGCGGGACGGACGGGCGGCGCGGTTTCAGCCGCGCCCTGCGCGGCCGGGAACGGCGGCTCCCCCTGCTGCGGCACGGCGACGCGGGACTGCGTGTTCGCCTGCAGCGCCGCCCAACGGTCGGCCGCCCCGGCGCGCGAGGCCTTTTGTATCAGGTCATAGGGCGATGGACGCGTCATAAAATCCTCTCCTTTTGCTCTATGTCTAGCCCGGGAACGCGAAAATATTACGAATTTTTGAATTTTTGGTCTTGAGTTTGTTTCACTTACTCTGTATAATGAAATTATTGTATCCGACACACAGGATTGGAGCGTGAAGCAATGAATCGCGATCAGGATCAGCAGCGCTATCAGCGCAATGTTACCGATACGATGGAAACCGGCGACGGGCAGACCCCGCGCCGCCGCCGTTCGCAGGCCGCGCGCCTGCGCGACGAGCAGCAGACCGCGCAGCCGCCGCGCGCGGAGTTTTCGCATCCCGCGCAGGAAAGCGACGAGGGCGATTACGCCTCCGGCAGGCGCCCCGTGCAGCCCGCCTCGCGCTATGAGCGCGGCTGGCAGGTCGGCGGCGAGGACGAACCGCAGGGCTACGAAAAGCCCGCGGCGCGCTATACGCGCCCCGTCGTTCGCCCCGAGGATGCGGACGAGTTCGAGGATTTCGACACGGAAGACGAATACGACGGCGGCTACGACGACGAGGACGAAGGCCGCGGCGGCTCCCACTGGTGGATGTGGGTTGTAATCGTGCTGCTGGTGCTGGCGCTGCTGGCCGGGGTGACGTTCTTCTTTGCGCGCCATTCCGACATCGCCATCCCGCGCGTGATCGAGCCGGCGGTTTCCTCGCTGCGCAAGATCATCGCCACGCCTACGCCCGAACCCATCCCCACGCCGGAACCCACGCCCGAACCCCTGCCCACGCCCGAACCCGCGCCGCAGGTGAACGAGGCGGTCGTGACGTATTTCAGCGCGGATCCGGCGATGACGACCTCGCTCGATACGCCGATCACCTTCCAGGTGACGACGACGATGCAGACGGATCGCGTGCAGATTCTCGACAGCAACGGTCAGGTGCTCATGGAGCTGACCGACGGCTACAGCGATACCGCCGAGGGCCGCGTCTGGCGGATGATGTACTATTTCGCCTCGTCGTATGAAGACCTCATCGAGGCCTGCCCGGGCAACGTTTCCGGCTGGAACGACGCGGGCGCCGCGGGCACGTACGTCAGCGTGCGAGAGCCGCAGCCCGAACCCACCGCCGAACCGCAGCCCGAGCCGCAGACGCAGGCTCAGACGCAGCCGGAAAACGGCTTCGCCGAGAATACCGCCTCCGTCAGCGAGAACGTTTACATCGGCGGCCAGGAGCAGGAGAGCTTCAGCCGCGAAAACGCGATCGCCCTGGGTAACGCGACAGATTATACAAAGCAGGGCGAGGGCCGCTATCTCAGCGGCGTGACGACATTCCGCGCCAGCGGCATGCGTCAGAACGCGGCCTATGGCAATGTGGCCGCCGCCGCGGCGCTGGAGGAAACCTGGAAGGCTGAAACCGGCGCGGCCGTCGACGCGGCGAACGCGCTGACGATGCAGCCTGCGATTATCAAATGGAACGCCAATATCCGCCAGAGCATGCCGCTGGAAGCGGAGGCGCTCGCCAAGTCCGCGCTGAAGGAAGTGATCTTCGCGGCGGCGGACGGCAAGGTTTACTTCTATGACCTCGACAACGGCGCGGAAACGCGCGATGCGATCGACGTGGGCGTGCCGCTGAGCGGCGCTGCGAGCGTTTACCCCAACGGCCTGCCGATTCTTTCCGTCGGCGGCGCGGACGCGGACGACAGCGGCCTGTTCGTCTACAGCCTGATCAACGGCAAGCTGCGCTGCAAGATCCGCGGCGAGGATACGATCGCCTTCTCCGGCGACCGCGGCTTCTACGGCGCTTCGCTGATCGACCCGAACGCCGATACGATCATCTCCGCCGGCGGCAACGGCCTTGTCTATACCCTCACGCTCAACAAGACTGTCGAGACGAAGGAAGCCGACGGCGTGCAGCTGCTGGATAACATCGGCATCACCGCGCCTTCGCTGGAGCTGTACCGCGCGCAGAGCGCGCAGCAGGATACGACCGTGCGCGCGGCCATGGCCGCCTGCGGCGAATACGCCTACTATGCGATGGAGGGCGGCGTGATCAACTGCGTCAACCTCAACACGCTGACTTCCCGCTGGACGCTGCAGCTGGCCGGCAAGTTCGGCCCGGCGCTCGCGCTGGACGATACAGACGGCATGAAGCTCTACGCCGTTTCCACCGGCGCGGCGGTGAACGCCGTCTGGTGCATCGACGCGGAGACGGGCGCGATTCTCTGGACGAAGGAAATTACGGCGGACGCCGTTTCCGCGCCGGTTATCGGTACGGACGGGCTGGACGATACGATCGTCGTGACCGCCGGCTCGACCGTCTACGCGCTCAATAAGGCCGACGGTTCCGAAAAGTGGACGCACGCGCTTGGCGCGAACGCCGCTTCCGCTCCGATCGCGCTTTACGCTGCAGCGGACGAGACGAGCGAGGAAGCCCCCGCCGCGTGGATCGCGCAGGGCGACGACAACGGCAGCTTCGTACTGCTCAACGCATACGACGGCACGGAAACCGCGACGCTGGCGCTTGGCGCGGGCGTGATCGGTTCCCCGGCCGCGTTTAACGACGTGATCGTCGTGGCCACCGCGGACGGTGCGCTGCACGGCGTGACGGTGAAGTAAAATGAAAAAATATTTAGTCGCCATCGATCAGGGAACGACGAGCTCCCGCGCGGTGTTGTTCGACGCTCATGGAGTGCTGCTTGGTCAGCACTCCATTGAGTTTCCGCAGATCTATCCCAAACCCGGCTGGGTGGAGCATAACCCGAAGGATATCCTCGCCTCGGTGACGGAGTCGCTGCGGCTGCTTTTGATGGAAACCGGCGCGCAGGCGCGCGAAATCGCCGCCATCGGCATCACGAACCAGAGGGAAACCGCCGTCCTGTGGGATAAAAAGACGGGAGAACCGGTGTATAACGCGATCGTCTGGCAATGCCGGCGCACAGCGCCGATTGTGGAAAAGCTCGTCGCCGACGGGCTGGGCGATCATATCCGCCGTACGACGGGCCTGATTCCCGACGCGTATTTTGCGGGGACGAAGCTGAAATGGCTGCTCGATCTGCCCGGCGTGCGCGAGCGCGCAGAGCGCGGCGAGCTGTGTTTCGGCACGATTGATACGTTCCTTGCGTGGAACCTTCTCGAAGGGCATCCGCACGTGACCGACGCGGCCAACGCCTCGCGGACGATGCTGCTCAATATCGAAACCCTCGAATGGGACGAGACGCTGCTCAAGGCGCTCGATATTCCGCGCGAGGTGCTGCCGGAGGTTGTGGATAACGCGCGCGTGATGGGCACGCTGCGGAAGGAGATTCTCGGCGAGCCGATTCCCGTGGCCGCGATGTGCGGAGATCAGCAGTCGTCGCTGTTCGGGCAGGCGTGCTTTGCGCCGGGCATGATGAAAAACACGTACGGTACCGGCTGCTTCCTGCTGATGAACACCGGCGACCGCCGCGTGGCCAGCGAAAACGGGCTGGTGACGACCATCGCCTGGCGGCTGAACGGCAAAATCTGCTACGCGCTGGAGGGCAGCGTGTTCGTCGGCGGCGCGGTGGTGCAGTGGCTGCGCGATGAGATGAAGCTGGTCAGCAAGGCGAGCGAGACGGAGGCCGTCGCGCTTTCCGTGCCGGATAACGGCGGGGTGTATCTGGTGCCCGCGTTTACCGGACTGGGCGCGCCGCATTGGGATATGTACGCCAGAGGAACGATCGTCGGGCTGACGCGCGGAACGGGACGGGCGCATATCGTCCGCGCCGCGCTGGAATCGATCGCGCAGCAGAGCGCGGATCTGGTGGACGCGATGGCGCAGGATTGCGGGTTCCGTCCGCAGGGGCTTCGCGTGGACGGCGGCGCGAGCGCGAATAACTTCTTGATGCAGTTTCAGGCGGATATGCTCGGCGTGCGCGTAGAGCGGCCGACGGTGATTGAAACGACCGCGCTGGGCGCGGCGATGATGGCTGGCATGGCCGTTGGGATGCTGACGCAGGAAGAGATCGCCAGCGGATGGCGGCTGGAGCGCGCGTTTGCGCCGGAAATGCAGGAGCAGATGCGGGCCGATCAGCGGAATTTGTGGCGTCGCGCCGTCGAACGTGCGAAAGGCTGGCAGGAAAAATAAATCAGGGCAACGGATGGGGCGAAGCCCCAAGAGGAAGGTCCAGGGAACTCAGTTCCCTGGTGGGGTTTTAGGGGCAAAGCCCCTAACGTAACC
>CAKTTL010000124.1 GCA_934615235.1 uncultured Clostridia bacterium | reverse complement strand
GGGCGCTGCCGCAGGCGGTTCGCGTCCGGGCGGTGTTGTAGGGGTATCTGAAAAATTCCCTGAGACTCCATCACGGCGTCTTTTCCGCCATTTCAGCGTCGGAAAGTCTCGATTTACCTCCAGTAAACCTTCGACTTCCCTCCTTGAACTGACGAAAAATCCGCTCGTGCTGTCGCCTCTTCCTTTTTCAGATACACCCTAAAGAAAGCCGCATGGGTTTTCCTGTTCCGGCGCGCGGAGGGCGCGCCGGAACGGAGAATCTATCATGGAGATGAAACGAAACCGCGCCGCCCGCCCCTCCCTCCGAGGGGCGGACGGCGCAAAGCAGGTTTCCTTTGGAAGGGGTCCAGGGGAAACCTTTCCTTTTCCTAAAGGAAAGGTTTCCCCTGGTTTTCCTAAAGGAAAGGTTCCCCCTGGCGTTCTACCCAGACCCCGGATCTTGCGGTAAAGGCCAGATACGTCCGCGGCCAGATGCGGGAGCAGAGCATGCTCGCGTGCTCGGCGACGTGACGATCGGCGAAAAGGGCGACGACGGCGCTGCCGCTGCCGGTCATCTGCGCGCACAGCGCGCCATAATGTTCGAGCATTTGCGCGCAGACGGCGATTTCCGGGCGCTGCGGCACGGCTGCGGCCTCGAGAACGTTGCCCATGGAAGCGGCCAGCGCGTGCACGTCTCCGGCTTCCAGCGCGGCTGCGACGGCCTGCGGATCCGGGTTGCGCGGCGGCGAATCCAGCGCGTCGAACGCGCCGAAAACCTGCGGCGTGGAAAGCCCCTTGCACGGCTGCACGATGACGACGGGATAGGACTTCGCACAGGGGAGCGGCTCGATGCGCTCGCCGATGCCGCGCACGCGCGCCAGCCCGCCGCGCAGCAGAAACGGTACGTCCGCGCCGCAGGCCTGCGCCGCCTGATAAAGCTCCGGTTCGGTCAGCCCGAGGTTCCACATCAGGTTCAGGCCGAGCAGCGCCGCGGCCGCGTCCGCGCTGCCACCGCCCAGGCCGCCGCCGACGGGGATGCGCTTGCGCAGTTCAAACTCCGCGCCGCTGCGCGCGCCCGTCAGGCTGCGCAAAACGCGCGCCGCCTTGAGGACGAGGTTGTTATCGTCGGCGGGAACAAGCGCGCCGCGCGCGCGTAAAAAAAGCGAATCCGACGGGCGAATGATCAGCGTATCGCAGAGCGAAACGGACTGCATGATCATGTCCAGCTCGTGATAGCCGTCCTCGCGTTTTCCCAGAACGGAAAGGGACCAGTTTACCTTTGCATTTGCAAGCAGACGCACAGTATGAGTTCCTTCCAATGTTTTTTCTTGTGATATTCTGCGCCTTTTCCGGAAAACCTGCAAAACGCTTGCTTTTTGCGGCGCGTGTTGATATAATGCCCTCGCAACGAGCACAAATAACGCTGAAATCGGAGGATTACCATGAACGAAGACGATCGCGATATCGTAGAATTTACCGACGAAGAGGGCAACAGCATTCTGCTGGAAGTCCTGGATACCTTCTTCTATAACGGCGAAGAATTCGCCGTGCTGGCCGACGCCATCGACGAAGACGAAGAAGCGGCTCTCTGCGGCGAATGCGGGCAGAGCGACGAATCCGGCGAAGGCTGCGCGTGCGGCTGCTGCGGCTGCGGCACCGCCGAGGGCGAAGAGGACGAGGGCGAGGACGTTTATCTGATGAAGATCGTCCCCTCCACGAGCGAAGACGGCGAGGAAATGGAAGAGTTCGTTCCCGTCGAAGACGACGACCTGATGGAAAAGCTGATCGAAATCGTGCAGACCCGCTTCGGCGAGGATGACGAGGACGACGAATAATCCCGCAAAAAACAGACCCCGCCGGGCGCGTGCCCAACGGGGTCTGTTTTTGTTTTTTTATTTTCTCCGCCTGTCGAAGAAATCCTTAATTCTCCCAAACGCCTCGGTGATTTCCTCCGGCCGCGGCAGCATCACCACGCGGAAATGATCCGGCGTATCCCATTCAAAGCCGCTGCCCGGCACCATCAGCACGTGTGTTTCATGCAGCATATCCAGCAGGAAATCGCGGTCGTCCGTGATCGGGAACTGCTTCAAATCGATGCGCGGGAAGACGTAAAACGCCGCGTCGTTGCGCTCGCAGGTCAGGCCTTCGATCTTGTCGATGGCGCGCAGGGTCGCCTCGCGCTGCTCGTAGAGCCTGCCGCCGGGAACGATCATCGAACGCGTGTATTCGCGATCGGCCATCGCGGCGGGAATGGCCAGCTGCGCCATGGTGTTGCCGCAAAGGCGCATGGAAGCCAGCTGCGTAAGCCCCGATTCGATCTCCTGGCGCGCCGCTTCCGGGCCGGTCACAAGCAGCCAGCCGCAGCGCAGGCCGCAGATGACGTGCGACTTGGACAGACCGCCGTAGCTGACGATCGGCACGTCGTCGGCGAGGGACGCGATATACTGGAAGGGCTTGCCGTCCATCACAAGACGGCCGTAAATCTCATCGGAGAAGATAATCAGGTTATTCTCGCGCGCAAGCTGGAGAATCGCCTCGAGCGTCTCCTTCGGATAGACCGCGCCCGTGGGGTTATTGGGGTTGATGAGGACGATGCCGCGCGTACGCGCGGTAATCTTCGCCCGCATATCGTCCAGATCGGGCTGCCAGTGCGCGGATTCGTCGCAGCGGTAAAAGACCGGCTTCGCCTCCGCCAGACGCGTGCAGTTGCTCCAGAGCGTGTAGCACGGCGTGGGCATGAGCAGCTCGTCGCCGGGATTGAGCGTGACGGACAGAGACATGTTCACCAGCTCGCTCACGCCGTTGCCGATATAGATGCTGTCCAGCTTCGCGTGCCGGACGCCCGCTTCGTGATAGGCTGCAAGAATGGCCTCCCGCGCCGCGGGCATGCCGCGCAGATCGCAGTACGCCGTGCCGTCCGTCAGATGGGCGCGCAGCGCCTCCTGGATGCTTTCCGGCATTTCAAACCCGAACGCCGCCGGGTTGCCCGTGTTCAGCTTCAGCACCGGGATTCCTTCACGCTGCATGCGAAGCGCTTCCACAAACAAAGGCCCGCGAATATCGGATCGCACTTCCTGCATACGGCTTGCTTTTTGCAACATTTCCTGCACCTTCCTCCGTGTTTCACACAATTACGGGCAATAATAGCATACTTTCCCGTCAGAATCAAGGTGTCGAGGCATGTTTTTTACAGATATAATTATAAATCAGCAATCCGACGCCGCTCAGGGCCAGTGTTCCGGCAAAAACGCCGATGGCGAACCAGTAGTTTTTCGTGCCCAGCGCGTTCCCACCGATGGTCGAGGTGATGACGGACGGAATGCGCCCGAGCGAGGAGATGAGCAGGAACGTGCCGAATTTGATGTCCGTCAGGCCCGCGAAATAGCTGAGCATATCTTTCGGCGTGCCGGGGATGGTGAAAACGAGCAGAAAGAGAAAATCCCGCCTGGGCGAGGAATGCAGAAAGCGCAGGCTCTGCAGCTTTTCTGCCGGGAAAAATACCTCGACCACTTTCACTCCGAACCGGCGCACAAACAGGAACACCAGCACGCTGCCCGCCGCCGCGGCGATCAGGCACAGCGCCGTTCCCCACAGCGCGCCGAACGCGTATCCGCCGCCGATTTCCAGCGGTTCGCCGGGGATAATCGCCACGATCACCTGCAGAATCACCATGCCCATATAGGCCAGCTTGCCCCACGCGCCGTGCGCGTCCACCCATGCGCGGAATTTTTCCGGCTCGGACACGAATTTGAGCATCGGCCGGCCGATAAACCAGCCGACGGCGGCGGAAAGCGCGATAAAGATGACGACGGCCGCAGCGGCGGCCGCCTTCCGCTGTTTTTCAGTAAACTCCGAACGTTTCTTCATTTCTTTGTTCCAGCTATTCCAGATTCAGCCGGCGCGCGAGGATCCAGCGCGTCAGCGCGAAATAGATTGCGCAGAGGAAAAACGGCACGAGCGCAGCGCCCCACAGGCAGCCGCCGCACACGACGGACAGGCAGCCGCCGCACACGACGGTCGCGACGCTGTGCGCTTCGTGCGGAAAAAGCGCGAGCGCCCAGGGGACGATTTTGCCCAGCAGAATCGAAATCGCGCAGAAGGCGACGACGCTCAGCGCGGTCCGGTGTCTGCCCGCCAGCTGGCCCACCGAGCAGGCCAGGTACGTATGCAGGTTCAGGCTGAGCGTCCACAGAAGCCCGCTGACGATTACGACGCACAGCGTCGGCAGGAAGTCCGGATGCGCGTCCGTCACCTCGCGCATGGCGCGGAACATCTCCGCGAGCGCCCCGCGCAGCTCGGCCCAGGTCGCGTTCATCGTAACGAGCACCGCCACGCACACCCCGGAGGCGACGACCGTCAGCGCCTCGACGATCAGCGCGGAAAGCGCCTTGGAAGCGATCAGCGAGCTTGTGCTCACCGGCAGGGTGAACATCAGATACCCGTCCTGTCCAAGCAGCCCGCGCGAGAAGCCGCGCACCATATACACCACCGAAACCGTAAACATCGCGCCCATGAGCAGCACCAGCGCGACGGCCGGGAGAACCAGCAGCAGAAAGCGCCCCAGCGCCGTCTGCGGCGCGATGCGCGAGCCATAGAGCAGGGTGCATACGAGCGAAAGGCCGATCGTCGTCAGCCACAGCGGCAGAAGCGTCCGCAGGCTGGCGCGCAGGTCGTATTTGAGCAGCTTGCAAAACATCATTCGTTTCCTCCATTCTGCCCCGTCACGCGGAACATTTCGCGGAAATACGCGTCCACCGATTTGCCTTCGCGCTCGCGAATCGTCTCGACCGCCTCATGCAGCACGACGCGCCCCTCCTTGAGGAAAACCGCTTCGTCGAGCACCTTCTCGATATCGGAAATGAGATGCGTAGAGATGAACACGGTGCTGTTCTCGCAGTAGTTGGTCAGGATCGTATCGAGAATCGCGTCGCGCGCGGCGGGGTCGACCCCGGCGATCGGCTCGTCGAGCAGGTACAGGTGCGCGTGGCGGCTCATTACGAGCATCAGCTGCATCTTTTCCTGCGTGCCCTTGGAGAGCGTTTTGATCTGCTTGCTCTCGTCCAGCCCCAGCTCGCGGCACATATCGTCCGCCTTCACGCGGTCGAAATCCCTGTAAAAATCCTGGAACAGCTCAATCGCGTCGCGCACGCGCATCCAGCTGGCGAAATACGGCTTATCAGGCAGGTAGCTGACGACGGCCTTCGTCTTCGGTCCGGGCGCTTCGCCCTCGATGAGCGCCGCGCCGGAGGTCGGCGTGAGCAGGCCGTTGAGGATTTTGATCATCGTCGTCTTGCCCGAGCCGTTGGGCCCCAGCAGGCCGACGATTTTTCCGCGGCCGATGGTCATGTCCACGCCGTCCAGCGCGGTCAGCGCGCCGAAGCGCTTGGTCAGCCCCTTCAGTTCGATCAGGTTCGCTTCCATTTATTTTCTTTCCTTTCTCTGCGCAAGCAGCGCGGCGGCCGCTTCCTCGTCGTAGCCAATTTGCGCCATCCCGGCGAAATACTGCGCGATGCGCTCCTGCGCCAGATGCTCGCGCACGGTTTCAAGCGCGCTCTCGTCCTCCGTCACGACGCGACCGGCCGTGCGGTTCGTTGTCACCAGCCCGTTCGCTTCCAGCTGCGAAAGCGCGCGCTGCATCGTGTTCGGGTTCACGCCCGCTTCCAGCGCCAGCTCGCGCACCGAGGGCAGCTTCGACCCCGGCGGATATTGCCGCGTGAGGATTCGCTCGGTCATCCGCGCCAGCAGCTGCGGCCAGATTGGAAGGTTGTTATCCAATTGAAAGTCCATGCTTCGCCTCCAACGGATTGGCTTATTGTACTAAGCACGTAGTACAGTAACACAGCGCTGCGGGTTTGTCAAGCGGCTGCGGATAATTTTTTTCCGCGCTCTGCGCGGTTGAAAAACGAACCGCCGCTTGCTATACTGAATACAGAACAATCCTGGGGTGTATCTGAAAAATTCCCGGAGACTCCATCTCGGCGGCTTTCCCTTTTTCAGAGACACCCTGATGAAAAGAGGAAAAAACAATGAAAACCTGGTCCTTCCGTCAAAGCCCGTTCCATGTCTTTGGCGTGCCGTTTTTTGAAGAAACGGGCGCGCTTGAGCGCCTGCCGCAATCGCTCGCAAAGCAGATGGAAAGCGAATGGATGCTCTCGCTTGCGCGGCGCTGCCCGGGCGCGCGCCTTTGCTTCCGTACCGATTCGAAAGAGCTGACCTTCCGCATCAAGCTCGAATCGATTACGCCGGATATCGGCATGTCAATCTACTCCTGCCAGTCGGGCAACGTTTTTATCGGCCCGCGGCAGACGGCGCGCTATGCCGGGCTTGTCAAGCCTTCCGGCTATGAATCGACTCTCTGCGAGGGCACGTTCAAAAAGAGCGGCGAAATGGAGGATATCATGCTCTTCCTCCCGCGCAACGAACATGTCGAGGATATTGAAATTCTGCTTGAGGATGGCGCGCGCGTCGAAGCGCCCACGCCCTACATTCACGAAAAGCCCATCGTCTTCTATGGCTCCTCCATCACCGAGGGCGGCTGCTGCTCCAAGCCCGCCAACTGTTATAACGCGTTCATCTCCCGCTGGCTTGACGCGGATTACTACAACCTCGGCTTCTCCGGCTCCGCGCGCGGCGAAATCGCCATGGCGGATTACATCAACACCATCGACATGAGCGTTTTCGTCTTCGATTACGATCACAACGCGCCTACGGTCGAGCATCTGCAACGCACGCACGAGCCGTTCTTCCGCCGCATCCGCGAGCGCCATCCGCTTCTGCCCGTCGTCATGCTCTCCCGTCCCGGCTTCGACTTCGATCCGGACGCCGCACAGCGGCGCTCTGTCGTCCGCGCCACCTACGAGCATGCTCTTGCCGCGGGCGACAAAAACGTTTATTTCATCGACGGCCAGACCCTCTTCGGCGACGACGACCGCGCCGCCTGCACCAACGACTGCACCCACCCCAACGACCTGGGCATGTACCGCATGGCGAAGGTGATCGCGCCGGTGATTGAGGGGGTGTTATGACCAGGGGGAAACCTTCTTTCAGGAGAAAGAAGGTTTCCCCCTGGACCCCCTTCGAAGAAAGCCGCTTTGCGCCGTCCGCCCCTCGGAGGGAGGGGCGGGCGGCGCGGTTTCGC
>CAKTTL010000123.1 GCA_934615235.1 uncultured Clostridia bacterium | reverse complement strand
GCGCATGCGTTCGGGCTACGTTAGGGGGCTCTGCCCCCTATAACCCCTGCCAGGGAACTGAGTTCCCTGGACCTTCCACCTTCACTCAGAAACATGCTGCCCAAGGAGGTACTCCACATGTCCAATTCTCTCAGAAAAATCACCGCCCTCGCCGTCCTTATCGCCATCCAGATCATCCTCTCCCGCTTTTGCTCCATCAACGCCTGGAACCTCAAAATCGGGCTCGGCTTCCTCCCCGTCGCTTTCGCCGGCGCGCTCTTCGGGCCGCTCTGCGGCGCGCTCGTCGGCGCTGCAAGCGATTTTCTCGGCGCTATCCTTTTCCCCATCGGCCCGTACTTTCCCGGCTTCACGCTCTCCCTCGCACTGACGGGCGTCGCCTTCGGTCTGGCGCTTCATCAGAAGCCCTCCGTTCCGCGTCTCCTCTGCGCAATCGCGTTCGATCAGATCATTCTCAGCCTGCTCGTCAATTCCTTTTGGATCAGCCTGCTCTACGGTTCTCCGTACTCCGCGCTGCTTCTCACGCGCTCCGTACAATGCCTGATTCACATTCCCGTCGAGTTCCTCACGCTCGGCGCGCTCCTGCGCACCGAGCCCGCGCTTCGAAAGCTGGTGTGACGCATGACCTGGGAAGAAACCCTCGCCTTCATTTATGAAACGGGCAACAAAAGCCGCCCCGGCCTCTCGCGCATCGCCGAGCTGCTCGCGCGCCTCGGCAATCCGCAGGACGGTCTGCGCTTTGTGCATGTCGCGGGCACGAACGGCAAAGGCTCCACCAGCGCGATGATCGCCTCCGTTCTGCGCGCGGCGGGCTGCCGCACGGGGCTTTACACTTCGCCGCACCTGCGCCGCGTCACCGAACGGATGCGCATCGACGGCCGCGAGATCAGCCGGGATTCGCTCTGCGCGCTCGCAGCGGCGCTTGCGCCGCATATCGCCCAAATGGCCGACAAGCCGACCGAATTCGAGCGTCTGACCGCGATGGCGCTTTTGTGGTTCGCGCAGCAATCATGCGACGTGGTTGTGCTCGAGGTCGGGCTGGGCGGGCGTTTCGACGCGACGAACGTCATCCGCGCGCCGGAGGTTTCCGTCGTCACCGCCATCGGGCTGGATCACACCGAATGGCTCGGCGGCACGCCGGAGCAGATCGCGCGCGAAAAGGGCGGCATCATCAAGCCCGGACGGCCGGTCGTTCTCTGCGGGCAATCCCCATCCGTCGAAGCGGTAATCCGCGCCATCTGCCGCGAGCAAAGCGCTCCGCTGCGCGTCAGCGGCCAGCCGCGGCTTCTCTCCCGCACGCTTGAGGGGCAGCGGTTTGACTATGGCGCGCACAGCGCGCTGTTCTTGCCGCTCCTGGGCGAATACCAGCTCAAAAACGCTGCCGTCGCGCTGGATGCGCTCGATACGCTCGTCCAGTCCTGCGGCTTTTCAATCCCCGAAGCGGCGCTCCGCACAGGGCTTGCCGAAACCGTCTGGCCCGCGCGGCTCGAGGTGCTTTCGCGCGAGCCGCTCGTGCTGCTCGACGGCGCGCATAACCCGGACGGCGCAGCGCAGCTGGCCGCTTCGCTGCGCGCGCTGCTGCCGAACAACCGGTTCACGTTCGTCATGGGCGTGCTGGCCGATAAGGATTACCGCGAGATGCTGCGGCATATCGCGCCGCTGGCCGCGCGGCTCGTCGCGGCCACGCCCGATTCTCCGCGCGCGCTGCCCTCGGCCGCGCTGGTCGAAGCCGCGCAGGCCGCCGGAATCCCCTCGCAGGACGGCGAAACCATTGCGCGCGCCATTCCGTTTGCGCTGCAGACGGCGAAAGGTTCGCCCGTGTGCGTGTTCGGTTCGCTGTATCAGGCCGGCGAAGCGCGGGCGTATTTCGGACTCGATTCATAGTTTCTAGGGTGTATCTGAAAAAGGAAGAGGCGACAGCTCGAGCGGATTTTTTGTCAGTTCAAGGAGGAAAACCGAAGGTTTAGCGGGGCTAAATCGAGGTTTTCCGACGCAGAAATGGCAGAAAAGACGCCGTGATGGAGTCTCAGGGAATTTTTCAGATACACCCTAAAACATTGCCGCGTTTTGAGCCGCAGGATGCCGCGTTCCCCGTGAAGGGGGGCGGCAGCCCGCGGCTTTTTCATCTGTTTTCCGTCCGTCATTTTCGGAAGTTCAGCCGGTTCGCCCGCGCGATTCGGCCCATTCCGGGCAAAAAGCAATATTTTTCACCTGTTCTTCACAATCCGTTCAAAACCTCGCCATTTTTCGGCGTTATAGTAAACCCATGCTCCGGAAAACAAAGCGACAGGGAAGAACGGATTATGAAAAAATTCATCGCATTTTTGCTTGCGTTTTGCCTGATCTTCTGCGTTTCGATTGCGGGCGCTGAAAACGGAGGCGCCGGCGCACCGCCGCAGGGAACGCCCGGCGCGGGCGCGCCCCAGGGAGAACCGCCTGCGAAGCCGGACGGAGAAAAAGGCGAACCGCCCGCAGGCGGCCCCGGCGGGAACGGCGGACCCGGCGGCCCGGGTGACGGCAGTAAACCCGAAAGCTACAGCGCCGTCCGCACCGTTTCGGAGGATACCGACATCACGGGCGAAACCATCGCCTCCACCGGCGACGACGAAAACGCGCTGCTTGTGACCGGCGGAAACGTCACCCTGACTGACAGCACGCTCACCCGTGAATCAACCGGCTCCAGCGGCGGCGACAGCGCCAGCTTCTACGGCGTAGGCGCGGCCGTGCTCGTCACCGGCGGCACGCTGACCGTCTCCGGCGGCGAAATCGCCACCGACGCAAGCGGCGGCGCAGGCGCGTTCGCCTACGGCGACGGCGTCCTTAACATCAGCGATACGACCATTACCACCGAGCAGGATACCTCGGGCGGCGTTCACGTCGCAGGCGGCGGCACGCTGCACGCCTCCAACCTAACCGTTACCACGCAGGGCAATTCCTCCGCGGCCATTCGCTCCGATCGCGGCGGCGGCACGCTGACCGTCGACGGCGGGACGTACACTTCGAACGGCTCCGGTTCCCCTGCCGTCTATGTCACCGCGGATGTTTCCATCGAAAACGCGGCGCTGACGGCGACCGGCTCCGAAGCGCTCTGCCTGGAAGGCCTCAACAGCGTGAGCCTGAAGAACTGCATCCTCTCCGGCAACATGCCCGATCTTTCTCAGAACGATAACACCTGGACGGTAATCCTCTACCAGAGCATGTCCGGCGATTCTGAGGTCGGCAAGGGTACGTTCACGATGGAGGGCGGCACGCTGACCTCCGCGAACGGCGGCCTGTTCTACACCACCAACACGGAAAGCGAGTTCACCCTCAACCATGTCGCCATCGAAGCGGCCGCGGACAGCGAATACTTCCTGCGCTGCACCGGCAACGCGAACGAGCGCGGCTGGGGCCAGAGCGGCGCGAACGGCGCGGACTGCACCTTCACCGCGATCGACCAGGAAATGAACGGGCTCGTTATCTGCGACAGCATCTCGACGCTCGATCTTGCCCTGACGCAGGGAACGGTCTTCACCGGCGCGGTGATCGACGATGAATCCTGCGCCGCAAGCGGCGGCAGCGGCAGCTGCAGCCTCTCCCTGGACGCGGACTCGAAATGGATCGTCACCGGCGACAGCGTGCTGACCACGCTCCATGCCGAGGGTGAAATCACCGACGTGCAGGGCCGCAGCGTACCCATCCTCGATACCGACGGCAACACCCTCTCCGCGGGCGACAGCGAATACACGATTACCGTCGTTTCGCTCGCCTGATGAGATTGCGGTTTTTTCTGTGGGCGGGACCTTCTTTCAGAAGAAAGAAGGTCCCTCACCCAGATCCCTTTCTCTAGGGTGTATCTGAAAAAGGAAGAGGCGACAGCACGAGCGGATTTTTCGTCAGTTCAAGGAGGGAAACCGAAGGTTTAGCGGGGCTAAATCGAGGTTTGCCGACGCAGAAATGGCGGAAAAGACGCCGTGATGGAGTCTCAGGGAATTTTTCAGATACACCCTAGGAAAGCCACTTTTACACGCAACGCAAAAGCGGATTCACTGCCCGTTCGGGTTGGAATCCGCTTTTTTTATTGACCTCTGCACATGTTTCAATAATGGTTGACAACGCCTCGATAACCTGCTATAACCAGACTGGAATTATCTCCCGCGGCGGGAGCGATCGTCCCGCCGCGCAGGCGGACGGCAAGCTTGCCGCCAGCCTTATCTATCGGTCACGGGCAGCGCGCTTCGTCCTCCCGGAAAGAAGGATGTCCGGGAAGGGCGCGCGTTATGCGCCTTTGCGGAGGAAAATTTGCGGCGGGATATCGATCTTAAAAAAGCCTCGCGCTACGCCATCATCATCAACGCCGTGCAAATCGCCGCGGCTGCCGCCATCGCGCTGCTGGTGCTGTTCACCGACCTCGAGCAGCGCGCCGGCTGGCGCTACGTGTCGGCGCTGGTGTGCGTTTCGGCGCTGCTCGTCGTCTGCGGCGCGATCGTCGATATCGGCAACGCGCTCTCGGCCGAAAAGGTGAAAGAGCAGTCCGAGATGCTCGAAGAAGCGTACGCGCAGCTGGAAGCGCTCAACGGCGCGCTGCGCGCGCAGCGGCACGATTTCCGCAACCACCTGCAGGTCATCGGCGGCCTGGTCGAAATGGGCGAGACGGACGAAGCCGCGAAATACATCGACCGCGTGTACGGCTCGGTCGGCGCGCTGTCGGCGCAGCTGAAAACGGCCAGCCCCGCCGTAAACGCGCTCCTGCGCGTAAAAATCGCCGAAGCCCAGAAGCGCGGCGTGACGATGGACGTAACCGTCCGCTCCGCCTGGGAAGGCCTGCCCGCGCAGGGCTGGGAGATGTGCCGCGTGCTGGGCAACCTCATCGACAACGGCCTGGACGCGCTCAAGAACACGCAGGCCCCGCATCTTTCCGTCACCCTCGGCGAAGACCGCGCCGCGCTGACCTTCACCGTTGAAAACAACGGCCCCGAAATTCCCGCGGAAATCCGCGAGAAGATATTCCTGCCCGGATTCACCACCAAAGGCGGCGAACGCGGGCAGGGGCTCGCCATCGTGCGTGAAATCCTCGCCGAATACGGCGGAACCCTCACGCTCGAGACGGACGCAAACCACACCGCATTTTGCGGACGGCTGCCCAGACACGCGGCGCAGCCGCTCGAACAAACGAAAGGAGAAACCACATGACTACCATTACCAGACAGCCCATGGACGCCTGCCCCTGCGGCAAGGCGGTTGAAAAGTTTACGCTGAAAAACGCGCAGGGCGCGTATGTTGAAATCTCGTCGCTCGGCGGCACGATCATGTCCATTCATGTGCCGGACAAGGACGGCAAACTCGGCGACGTGACGCTCGGCTATGACACGACCGATACCATCATTCACGGCACCGGCTACATGGGCAAGCTCATCGGCCGCTTCGGCAACCGCATCGGCGGCGCGGCGTTTGAACTGAACGGCAAAACCTACACCCTCGCCAAAAACGACGGCGAAAACTCGCTGCACGGCGGCAACAAGGGCTTCGATGCAAAGGTCTGGGACGCGAAAATCGACGGCGAAAAGCTGGTGCTGTCCATCGTCAGCCCCGACGGCGAGGAAGGCTATCCCGGCACGATGCACGTGACCGTCACCTATACCTTCTCCGACGACAACGCGCTGGGCATCCACTACGAGGCCGAAAGCGATCAGGATACCATCATCAACCTCACCAACCACGTCTATTTCAACCTCGAAGGCCCGGCCGCCGAAACCGTTTGCAACCATCGCATCCAGATTCTCGCCGACCGCTTCACCGAGGTTTCCAGCGCCGCCTGCATCCCGACCGGCAATCTGCCGCTCGTCGAGGGCACGCCGTTCGATCTGCGCCAGCCGCGGCTTATCGCCGAAGGCCTCTCCCATACGGACGAATGCGAGCAGCTGCAGTTCGGCCACGGCTATGACCATAACTTCGTCGTCGCCGGCTGGGACGGCTCCTTCCGTCATATCGCCACCATCTTCGACGACAAGACCGGCCGCCGCATGGAAACCTGGACCGATCAGCCCGGCGTGCAGTTCTACGGCGGAAACGCCATCTCCGGCAACACCCCCGGCAAGCTGGGCAAGCCCTACGTCGCGCGCCAGGGCCTGTGCCTGGAAACGCAGCATTACCCGGACGCCATCCATAATCCGGACTTCCCCACCTGCGTGCTGAAGGCCGGCGAAAAATACGATACCCGCACCGAATACCGCTTCTTCGCCGAATGAGCAAAATCATCGGCGTAGTGCCCACGGCGCGGCTTTTCGAAAACGACGATCCGTATCAGGATAACTACGTCTTCGTCAACAGCTATGTCCGGCGCGTCGCCGAGGCGGGCGGCGTGCCCGTCGGCCTTCTGTCGGTCGACGGCACGCTCGCGCCCGGCGCGCTGGAAAGCTGCGACGCGCTCCTGCTGTGCGGCGGCCGCAAAATTTGGCCGTATCATATTCAGGCTGTCGAGCACGCGGCGCAGACGGGCAAGCCGCTGCTGGGCGTGTGCCTCGGCCTGCAGGCCGTCTGCGCCTATTACATGATTCGCGAGGAAGCCGAAAAGCGCGGCCTGCACGGCGGCGCGGTCGATCTTTTTTCCGCGCTGAAGCGCGAAAAATATTTCTTCACCCGCCCCGTCGCGCATCACTGGGACGTGCACCTGACCCGCGCCACCGTCGACGCGGTCAAGCATCCCGTCCGCATTGCGCCGGATTCGCGCCTCGCCCGCATCCTCGGCGCCGATTCAACCCTCGGCGCGTCCATGCACAACTATCGCGCCGATCACGTCCCCGCCGGCCTGCGCCTTTGCGCGCAAACCGACGACGGCTGCATCGAGGGCGTCGAAAACGATACCATGCTCGCCGTTCAGTTCCACCCTGAAGTAGACTCGGTTCACGAGAAGCTATTCGAAGAACTGTGCAGGTGACGAGGAACGGCGAGGGGGAACCTCTTTCAGGAGAAAGAGGTTCCCCCTCGCGCTCCCCTTCCAGAAAGCCGCTTCGCCGGGCTACCGCCCGGCGCTTTTTTTCGCAGATATACATAAGCCGCCCGCCCCTCCCTCCGAGGGGCGGACGGCGTAAAAAGCAGTTTTCCTTTCCGAAAGGGGTTTCCCCCAGCGTTCCCTCCCCTTCCAGAAAGCCGCTTCGCCGTGCTGCCACCCGGCGCTTTTTTTCGCAGATATACATAAG
>CAKTTL010000122.1 GCA_934615235.1 uncultured Clostridia bacterium | reverse complement strand
GAGGAGGGGGGGGAACGGGGTTTTCTGGGGGCGGGGTCTTCTTTAAGGAGAAAGAAGACCCCGCCCCCAGACCCCCACCCCAAGAAAGCCGCTTTTATATGCGGGAAGCGTAAGATTGACGGACTGTTCGCAGCCCGTTTTTTTATGAGCCGAATCGAATCGAAAAAAACGCCGCCCGCCCCTCATTGAGAGGGGCGGACGGCGGAAGCGGCTTTCTTGGAGGGGGTCCAGGGGGCACCTTCTTTCTCCTGAAAGAAGGTGCCCCCTGGCGTCTCACTCCTTCACAGCAACCGCTTCGATCTCGAACAGGCCGCCCTTGGGCAATTTGGAGACCTCGACGCAGCTGCGGGCGGGCTTGTTGGCGCCGAAGGCAGCGGCGTAGATGGCGTTGATCTTGGCGAAGTCGTTCATATCGGCGAGGAAGACGGTCGTCTTGACGACGTCGGCCAGCTTCATGCCGCCCTTGACGAGCACGGCCTCGAGGTTGGCGAGCGCCTGTTTCGCCTGCGCTTCCACGCCTTCGGCGAGCTCGCCGGTGGCGGGGTTCACGCCCAGCTGACCGGAGCAGTAGAGCGTGTTGTGGCTGAGCACCGCATGGCAGTACGGGCCGATGGCCGCGGGGGCCTTTTCGGCGTAAACGGGCTCGTTGTACGCGTGACGGCCCGCATGGCAGATCATGCTCACGCCGGTCATTTCCTCCGGCTGCGGCATGTGCGCCATTTCAAGCAGCGTCGGCGCGATGTCGGCCAGCTTGCCGTTCTTGCGCAGCTGCACGTACGTCAGCGCCGGATCGCAGAGGATGAACGGCACGGGGTTGGTGGTGTGCGCGGTGAAGGGTTCGCCGTTGGCCGGGTCGACCATCTGATCGGCGTTGCCGTGGTCGGCCGTGACGATGCAGCGGCCGCCCTGTGCGAGGACGCAGTCGACAACCTGCCCCACGCAGGCGTCGACGGCCTTCACGGCGGAAACCGCCGCCGGGATCACGCCCGTATGGCCGACCATGTCGCAGTTGGCAAAGTTGAGGATCATGAAATCGTACTTGCCGCTTTCGATGCGCCTGCACGCTTCATCGGCGATTTCCTGCGCGCTCATTTCGGGCTTGAGATCGAACGTCGCAACCTTGCTCGACGGGATCAGGCAGCGGTCTTCGTTCTCGTTGGGGGCCTCTACGCCGCCGTTGAAGAAGAAGGTGACGTGCGCGTATTTCTGCGTTTCAGCGATGCGCAGCTGGGTTTTGTCGTTGGCGGCCAGATACTCGCCGAGGGTGTTCTTGAGCGTGACGGGCTTGTTGACGACGCGCAGACCGGTGAAGGTCTCGTCGTACTGGGTCATCGTCACGTACTGCGTCGGGAAGAAGCCGCCCTTGCGTTCGAAGCCGTCGAAGTCCGGATAGATGAACGCGCGGGTGAGCTGACGGGCGCGGTCGGGGCGGAAGTTATAGAAGACGATGCTGTCGTTCGCCTTCATGCAGGCGACGGGCTTGCCGTCCTGCAGCACGACGGTGGGCTGCACGAACTCGTCGGTTTCGCCCTTGTCGTAGCTGAGCTGCACGGCTTCTTCCGCGCTCTGCGCGGTAAGACCTTCGCCGTACACCATCGCGTCGTAGGCGCGCTTTACGCGATCCCAGAGGTTGTCGCGGTCCATCGCCCAGTAGCGGCCCATGACGGTGGCGATTTTGCCCACGCCGATTTCGGCCATCTTCTCTTCCAGCTGCCTGACGTAATCAAGGCCGGAGGACGGCGGCACGTCGCGGCCGTCGAGGAAGCAGTGGACGTAGACGCGCTCCATGCCGCGCTGCTTGGCCATTTCCAGCAGAGCGTAGAGGTGCGAATTGTGGCTGTGCACGCCGCCGTCGGACAGAAGACCCATCAGGTGCAGGTCGCCGCCGTTATCGCGCGCGGTGTCGATCGCCCAGATCAGCTCGGGCTTTTTGAAGAACTCGCCGTCCTGGATGTCCTTGGTGATGCGGGTCAGTTCCTGATAGACGATGCGGCCGGCGCCGAGGTTCAGGTGGCCGACTTCGCTGTTGCCCATCTGGCCGTCCGGCAGGCCCACGTCCATGCCGCTGGCGCCGATGGTCGTATGCGGGAAGCGGGCGCAGAGCTTGTCCAGCTCGGGCGTGCCGGCTTCGAGAATGGCGTTGCGGTGCTGGTTCGGCGCGATGCCGAAACCGTCCATGATAATCAGCGCAGTAATATCCTTGCTCATGCTTTTATAAGCCTCCGTTGCTTACGCGTCGAAATGAACGACCTTGGCGAAATCTTCCGCCTTCAGGCTTGCGCCGCCGATCAGGCCGCCGTCGATTTCCGGCTGCTCCATCAGGCCCTTGGCGTTGGACGGCTTCATGCTGCCGCCGTACTGGATGCGGACCTTATCCGCGGTTTCCCTGCCGTACACGGCGGCGACGGCTTCGCGGATGACGCCGATGGTCTCGTTCGCCTGCTCGTCGGTGGCGGTCAGGCCCGTGCCGATGGCCCAGACGGGCTCGTAGGCGATGACGACCTTTTCAACCTGCTCGGCGGTCAGGCCGGTGAGGGCGATCTGCGTCTGATAGGTTACCAGCGGGTTGGTGTAGCCGGCTTCGCGCTCTTCCTTCTTTTCGCCCACGCAGACGATCGGGATCAGATCCGCGGCGACGGCGGCGAGAACCTTCTTGTTGACGGTTTCGTCCGTCTCGGCGAAGTACTGACGGCGCTCGCTGTGGCCGATGATGACGTACTGCGCGCCCGCTTCTTTAATCATCGCGGCGGAAAGCTCGCCGGTGTACGCGCCGGATTCTTTCCAGTGCATGTTCTGCAGGCCGACGCCGATGTTGGTGCCTTCCGCGGCTTCCTTCACGGCGGCGAAATCAAGCGCGGGGACGCAGACAACCACGTCGCATTTCGCGTCCGCAACCAGCGGCTTGAGCGCTTCCACAAGCGCCTTCGCCTCGGAGGGGGTTTTGTTCATTTTCCAGTTGCCGGCGATGATGGGTTTACGCATGGTAATTTCCTCCTTGAACCTTGGAAGAGCCGCGCAGAAAAGCGCGGCTCCGTTTTGTCTTTTATCCGCGCAGAGCGCGGAAATATGATGTCAGTCCTTGTCGTTGAGCGCCGCGATGCCGGGCAGCTCGATGCCCTCGAGGAATTCCAGGGACGCGCCGCCGCCGGTGGACACATGGGTCACCTTGTCGGCCAGGCCCATCTGGGTGATCGCAGCCGCGCTGTCGCCGCCGCCGATGATGGTCACGCCGGGGTTCTTCGCAACGGCTTCCGCAACGGCGCGGGTGCCGGCGGCGAAGGTCGGGAATTCGAACACGCCCACCGGGCCGTTCCAGATGATGGTCTTGGCGCGGGCGATTTCACCGGCGAAGATCTCACGGGTGACCGGGCCGATATCGAGGCCTTCGAAGCCGTCCGGGATCTCCTGCGCATGCACGGTGATGTGCAGGCAGTCGTTGCTGAAGGCGTTGCCGGCTTCATTGTCGACCGGCAGAACGATGCGGACGCCCTTGTAAGCCGCCTTGGCGAGCAGCTCCTTGGCCAGTTCCATCTTGTCGTCTTCATGGATGGAGTTGCCGATGCGGCCGCCCATCGCCTTCTGGAAGGTGTAAGCCATGCCGCCGCCGATGATGAGCACGTCGACCTTGTTGAGCAGGTTGTTGATCACGCCGATCTTATCGGAGACCTTGCTGCCGCCGATGATGGCCAGGAACGGACGCTCCGGATTTTCGAGCGCGTCGCCCATGATGGAGATTTCCTTGCCGATGAGGAAGCCGGCGACGGCGGGCAGGTAGTGCGCCACGCCCTCGGTGGAGGAGTGCGCGCGATGCGCGGTGCCGAACGCGTCGTTGACATAGATCTCGGCCAGGCTGGCCAGCTGCTTGGAGAACTCGGGATCGTTCTTGGTTTCTTCCGCATGGAAGCGAACGTTTTCGATCATCATCACGTCGCCCTCCTGAAGCTTTTCAGCCAGGGCATGGGCGGACGGGCCGACGACGTCTTCCGCCAGCGGCACTTCGCGGCCGAGCAGCTCGGACAGGCGGGCGGCAACGGGCTTGAGGGAGAACTCAGGCTTGAATTCGCCCTTGGGACGGCCCAGGTGAGAGCAGAGGATCACGCGGGCGCCATGCTCCATCAGGTACTTGATGGTGGGCAGGGCGGCGACGATACGGTTATCGTTGGTGATTTTGCCTTTTTCGTTCAGCGGGACGTTGAAATCGCAGCGGACAAGCACCCGCTTGCCTTTGACGTTGATGTCTTCGATGGCCTTCTTATTCATTCCGGCACGCTCCTTTGCTCTCAGCTATTCTTTGCTTTCCAGCGCGAAAACAATCGCGCATTCAATCTCACATCGTATCATACCACACTTTCCCACGCATGACAAATGTTTTTATTTTTATTACTGAGTTTTTTTCACAATGTTTTGCGAAAGGGTTTGGAGGCGGGGAGACGGTTTTTTCAGGGCCGCTTGCGGCCCTGAAAGATTGTGCTATAATAAAATGAGAAAAATAATCGGAGGGCTTTCCATTTATGGCCACACAGGCGCTTTACCGCACATGGCGACCGCAGCGTTTTTCGGACGTGGTCGGTCAGGAACCGATCGTGACGACGCTGAAAAACCAGATCGCGTCCGGCCGCGTGGCGCACGCGTATCTTTTCTGCGGCAGCCGCGGCACGGGCAAAACCACGTCGGCGAAGATTTTTGCCCGCGCGGTCAACTGCGAAAACCCGCGGGACGGCGAGCCCTGCGGCGAATGCCCGACATGCCTTGCCCTGCAGGAGGAGCGCTGTCTGGACGTGGTGGAAATCGACGCAGCGTCCAACAACGGCGTGGACGAGATCCGCGACCTGCGCGACAAGATCAAATACCCGCCGCAGCAGGGCAAATACCGCGTCTACATCATCGACGAGGTACACATGCTTTCGGCGGGCGCGTTCAACGCGCTTTTGAAAACGCTCGAGGAGCCGCCGGCGCACGCGCTGTTTATCCTCGCAACGACCGAACCGCAGAAGCTGCCCGCGACGGTTCTCTCCCGCTGCCAGCGCTACGACTTCCGGCGAATTCCCGCGCAGGTGATCGCCGCGCGGCTGCGCACGGTGTGCGAGGGCGAGAAGGTCGAGGTATCGGACGAGGCGCTGATGGATATCGCCCGCTCGGCCGAAGGCGGCATGCGCGACGCGCTGAGCCTGATGGATATGTGCCTGGCCTACGGCGGCGGTTCGGTGGATGATGCGCTGGTGCGCGAGGTGCTGGGCGCGAGCGACCGGGCGTTTCTGTTTGAGTTTGCGGACGCGCTTTTGCGCGGCGACGCGGCGGGCGCGATTCGCGGCGTGGACAAGCTGATGCGCGAAGGACGCGAGCCGCAGGTATTTGCGCGCGATCTGACCGGGCACCTGCGCGCGCTGTTGCTGGCGCAGACCTGCGGCGGCGAGCTGGCCGATCTGCTGGAGATTACGGCGGAGGACGCGGCGCGGTATCAGGCGCAGGCGCAGACGGTCGGGCGCGAGCGGCTGCTGTGGCTGCTGGACCAGTTCCTCGGGGTTGAGACGGATATGAAATGGGCGTCCCGGCCGCGCGTGGCGCTGGAAGTGGCGGCGGTGCGCGCCTGCCAGCCGGAGAAGATGGCCGAATGGGATTCGCTCGCCGCGCGGCTGGATATTATGGAAAAGAAGCTGGAGAAGGGCGAATTCAGGGCGGCTGCCGCCGCACCCGAGGAGACTGCGGCGGAGGCTGCGGGGCGGGTGAAAGCGCCTGTGGCGAGGGTTGAAAAGACGGAACCGGCGGCTCCGGCCGGGCCGGTGAGCGGCGCGGCGGTATGGGACGCGGCGATGAAGACGATCCGGCAGGATGCGAAATTGTTTGCGTTTTTGAAAAACGCACGGTTTGCAGGATTGAACGGGGATACGGCGCGGATTGAGTTTAAGAAGGGCGGAGAGATTTACCGGAATGTGCTGATCAAGAGCGGACAGGATCAGCAGATTGCGCAGGCGCTGTCGCAGGCGGCGGGAAAACCGGTGACGGTGGAGCTGGCGATGGAGACGGAGGTTAAGAAGCCGAGCGCCGAGGCGCAGGATGTGTTGAAGAATGTGTTTGAGACGTTTGGCAGGGAAAATGTGCAGGTGGTGGATGAGTAAGGGAGAGGAAGGGCTAAAGTGGAAGGCGCGAAGCGCGGACGAGCAGGTAGGGCTGCATGGTTTTGAGTAAAAGCCGGGAGGTCCAGGAACCTCAGGTTCCTGGCGGGGTGTTAGGGGCGGAGCCCCTAACGTAACCTTACCCCGAGCGGCCTGTGTCGCATAAAGATGCGCGGACGAGGGCCGAAACAGCGCACCGGCGCTGCGGAGCGTAACGAGCGATGCGCCCGGCGGCGCCGTTAAAGGAGCGAAGCTCCTGATGAAATTCGAAGCCTGTCCGCTTTTGGAATCGCTGCATTATTCATCGTCGGTTTCGTCTGTGACAATCGCTTTCATCATCCTGAAAAGCTGCTCCCGTGTTTCCTGAGGGAGTTGAAGAAATTGCTTGACGGCCCGAAGGGTGAGCTTGTCAAGTCCCTCGAGAGGGGATTTGTCAGGGATGTTCTGCTGATATTGCGCAGTATCGCAGGGGGCGTTCGCCTCTGCGGCGATCATTTCGCCCTCGCCTGTTTCGAGCCAGAGGGAATTGATGTGATAGGTGCGGCAAAGCAGCATCATGAAAGTGCCGTTCGGAACTACTTTGTCATTTTCATATGTAAAAATCATTTGTGTGGTAACGCCCAGAGATTCTGCGAATACCGTTTGACTCATCTTCGGTTTTTGCGCTTTCCGCACCGCTCGAATTCGTTCTCCCAAAGTGCTCATGCGATACACTCCCTTCAACTGGATTCATTATAATATGTGCAAAACCGGATTACAAAGCGTTTTTTATGATTTTTCTAATTATTCCGGTTTTGGCCATTGCTCTTTATCCGGTTTTGCGTTATAATTACCAATCTGCGCTGTTCATGGCGCAGGCTGTGAGATGTTTTGGAAAGAGGAAGCTGTGATTCTGCCGGGAAGCTGAGTTCTCCGGAGCTTTCGGGGTTCGCTCGTCCGCGCTTCGCGCGAACAGTATGTGCTTCTTTGCGCGTTGTGGCGCGGAGGGGGTGGATAGCGCCGGAAATCTGAAGTTCCTGCGCGGTTCTCAATCGCTGCACCGCGTCTCCGGGAGCTGTTTCGGCCG
>CAKTTL010000121.1 GCA_934615235.1 uncultured Clostridia bacterium | reverse complement strand
CCCCCCCCCCCCCCCAAAACCCCGTCTTATTTCTTTCCGACGACAATCGCCTCGAGCACATCCACCATCCGCTCGAGGGACTGCACCGCGACGTATTCGTACACGCCGTGGAAGTTCGCGCCGCCGGTCGGCAGGTTCGGACAGGGCATGCCCATGTAGCTGATCGTCGCGCCGTCGGTGCCGCCGCGGATGGGCACGTACACCGGCGTTTCGCCGACGGCGAGCATCGCGTCGCGCGCGCGCTCGACGACGTCCATGTGGTCCTTCAGCTTCTCGAGCATGTTGTAATAGCTGTCCTTCACGGTCAGCTTCACGCAGCCCTCGCCGTATTTATCATTGAGATATGCGGCGATTTTTTCAAGCCTCGCTTTTTTCTGCTCAAATTTGGTTTTGTCGTGATCACGCACGATGTAGTCGCAGGTTGCGTGATCGACGCAGCCATGGATATCGCTGAGCATGAAGAAACCTTCGCGATTTTCGGTGTTTTCGGGCGTTTCGCGCACGGGCAGCATCGCGTGGAATTCCATTGCCAGCGTGGCGGCGTTGAGCATTTTGTCCTTCGCGCTGCCGGGATGGATGCTGCGGCCCTGGAACTCGACGTGCGCGGCCGCGGCGTTGAAGTTTTCAAATTCGATTTCGCCAAGCGTCCCGCCGTCGACGGTGTAGCCGAAATCGGCGCCCAGCTCGGGGATGCGGAAGCGCTTCGCACCGCGGCCGATTTCCTCGTCCGGCGTGAAGGCGATGCAGAGCTTGCCGTGGCGAATTTCCGGATGTTTGAGGAAACGCTCGGCCAGCGTGAGAATTTCGGCTACGCCGGCCTTGTCGTCCGCGCCCAGCAGCGTCGTGCCGTCGGTGACGATCAGGTCGTTGCCGATTTCGCGCGCAAGCGCGGGAAAATCGGCCGCCCGCATGACGATGTTCTTTTCGGCGTTGAGGACGATATCGCCGCCCTCGTAATGCAGCGTGCGGTGATGAATGGGGCCGCCGGGCACCGCGTCGGAGGTGTCCATATGCGCGATCAGGCCGATGGCGGGCATGCCCTCGCAGTTTGCCGGGACGCTGCCGTATACGTAGCCGTCCGCGTCGATGCGCGCGTCGGCGACGCCCATGGCCAGCATTTCCTCAACGAGCTGTTTGCCCAGAACAAGCTGGTTCGGCGAAGAGGGGCAGCTCTCGCTCGCCTCGTCGCTGGTGGTGTCGATCATGATATATTTGAGAAAGCGTTCCGTTGCGGTCATGATAAATTCCTCCCGGTCAGAAATTAATAGAGATGCAGAATTTCAAGCGCCTTTGTGCAGAAATCGACCAGCCAGACGCGATTGCGCCCATAGTCGAGGTCTACGTCCCGCGCGGAGCGGCGGCCGACATGCAGCGCGTAGGCGATATTGTGCACAAGCCACTCGGACGAGAGATTTTTCGCCGTTCGCCGTGTCAGGCCGCTGCGCGCGAAAACGTCGCAGACGGCCAGTCGGTCTTTTCTGCGGCGCACGCGCCAGGAATCGCGGATTTTCAGCGCGTCGTCGTAAAACTCGGCCGTGCAGCCTGGGGCGCAGCGGCGCAGAAGGTCGTTGATTTGCGCCTGCGCTTCCTCGCGCGAGAAAGGCGCGGCGGCTCTTTCGCGTGCCAGCATCGCGGTCAGCCAAGACGGAATTCGCCGTCGCCGCAGATTTCGATGCGGGTCTGATAAAACGCGCGCAGCGCGTCGATCATATAGGTTACATCCTTCGTGCCCGCGGTTTCATAGGCGGAATGCATGGCCAGCTGCGCAAGGCCGATATCGACCGTGTTCATCGAAACCTGCGTGTTGGCGATCGAGCCGAGCGTGGAACCGCCCAGCAGATCGGACCGGTTGGCGAAATGCTGCACCGGCACGCCCGCGCGCTCGCAGATGCGGCTGAAGATCGCATCGGAAACCGCGTCGGTGGTGTATTTCTGGTTGGCGGAATGCTTGATTACAACGCCGCGGTTCATGAAGGTGCGGTTCTGCGCGTCGTAGGTTTCAGGATGGTTCGGATGCACGGCGTGCGCGTTGTCGGCCGAAACCATGAAGCTGGCGGCCATGGCGGCGCGCGCCTGCGCGTCGGTCGCGCCGAGCGCGGCGGCGACGCGGTGGAATACGTCGCCAAGGAGCGTCGAATCCGCGCCCTGCTTCGAGCCGGAGCCAACCTCTTCGTTGTCGAACATGGCGAAAACCTGCGCGTTCGCCTGCGGCGCGGCTTCGAGAAACGCGCAAAGCGACGTGTACGCGCATTCCAGATCGTCAATGCGGCCGCAGGAGAAATACTCGTTATTCGCGCCCCAGACGCTGCCGGGCACGCGGTTATACAGGAACAGGTCGCTTGCGACGATCTGCTCGGGCTTCGCGCCGCAGCAGGCGGCGACTTCCTGCGCGAGCCGGCCGCTGGCCGTTTCGTCGCCGTAGAGCGGGATCATGTCGACCTGCGCGTTGAAGTTGTAGCCGGAATTGATATCGCGGTTGAAATGAATGGGCATGTTTGGGATGAGCGCCGCGTCGCGGCCGAAATCGACGAGCCGCGAATGCAGGCCCGTTTCATCCTCGACGACGGCGCGGCCGGCGATGGAAAGCGGCCGGTCCAGCCAGGTGGACATGATCATGCCGCCGTAGCGCTCGACGTTGAGGCGCACGTATTTGCCGCACGCTTCATTTTCGGCGAGGGGCTTGAGTTTGAAAGCCGGGGAATCGCTGTGGCTGGAGACGATCTGGAACGGCGCGAAGCCGCGCTCCGGCACGCGCAGCGCAAGCAGCGCCGAGCCGTTGCGGGTCAGGTAATACCTGCCGCCCGGCGCGAGCCGCCAGGCTTCGCATTCGTTCAGCCGGGCGAAGCCCGCTTCTTCCAGCATCCTGGACATTTCGGAAACCGCGTGAAACGCCGTCGGCGCGCGGCGGACAAAATCGATGAAATCAGTCGCCTGATAACGCATGGAATAAAACCCTCCCTTTGGTATCGATCGGGCTCTATTATAGCCGTTTACGGGTTCGCGAGCAAGATCGTGCGGGGCGAAACGACGATTTTTGTTCCCGGCAAGAGCGCGGCGAGCGAGGTTTCGGTGTAACGGTCGTCCGCGCTGATTTCGAGCTTTTCAAGCCCGAGCGCGGCGAGCGGAGAAAGATCCGTTACCGGGTTTTCGCGCAGGTCGAGCGTCTGCAGCGAGGTCATCTCGCTCAGCGCGGAAACGTCTTCGACGCCGCAGTTGTAAAGCGCCAGGGCGGTCAGGTTTTTCAGCGCCGCAAGCGGCGCGGGATCGCGCAGCTTCCGGGCGTTTGCGAGGCTCAGCCGCTCGAGCGGCAGTCCGGCCAGCGCGGCGAGATCGGCGCTTTCGAGCTGTTCGCCGGAAACGGACAGATAGACGAGCGACGGAAGTTCCTGCGCGAGGCGGCGGAATTCTTCGGGCGTAACGTCGGAAAGCTCGAGCCGCTCCAGCCCCTTATGAGAGAAAAGCGGCGCCAGATCGGCGATTTCGCCGGGGAAAAAGAACGTCTTCAGCGTGTCGCGCCCGGCGAGCGGGGAGAGGTCGAGCGCATCCCAAACCGGGCCGCGGGCGACGAAGCGCTCCAGCCGCGGCAGCGAAAGCACGGGCGTGTAGTCTATATAATCCGCGCTCATTGCAAGGAAATCCGTCAGCGACGTGATTTCGGCCAGCGGGGAAAGATCGGTCGCGCCGCATTCGAGCAGCGTCAGCTTTTGCAGGTTCGGCAGCAGGGAAAGGTCGGTCAGCGAACGGACGCGCGTTTTGGAGCCGTCGATCGTCAGCTCCGTCAGCGAAGAAAGGGCGGCGGCGGTCAGGCCGGACGCGTCGAACCCGAGCTGCAGGCAGACGGCGGAGCGTACGCCCTCGTCGGCGAAAGCGGGCGCGGTTTCGCCCAGCGCGCACAGCGGGAGCAGCACAGCGCATACGAGCAACAGCGGAAGCAAACGTTTCATGATCTTCCCTCCTTTTGTTGACGCAGAAAACACTGCGATAGTACCTCAAGTATAATACCGCACGCGTACCGCGTCAAGCCGTGCGCAAATCCGTTCTTTCCTATTTGCGGCAAACGTGTTATGATGAAGGCAGGCCAAAACGGATGGCGGAGGAAAAGGCAATGAAGATGCTGATCAAATTCCTGAGCGACGAGCCGATTCTGAACGTGCTCTCGCCGATTTACTTAAAGCCCGAGGAGACGGTTTTTATCGGCAAACACGGAGAATGCTACGAGCGGGAGAGCCGGCGGCTGGCCGTTCTTCTGCGCGCGCTGGGCGCGCCCGGAAGCGTCCGCTACATCCCCGTGGACGTGTACGACACGGAGCGGATTATCCGCGAGCTGGAAACGCTGCATATGGCGTGCCACGATTGTCTCGTGGACGTGAGCGGGAGCAACAACGCCGTGATTTTCGCTGTGGGCGCGTTCTGCCGCGCGATGGCCGTGCCGACGATGACGTTCGACCCGGACGAGGCGTGCTTCCGAAACATCAGCGGCGCGCAGAACCTCGAAGCCGTGCGGCCGAAAGAATGTTTCACAGTGGACAAGGTGCTGCGCATTGCGGGCGGCTCCATGAGCCAGCACGGGCATATCGGCACCGAAGCGCTGGCCGGGCCGCTCGGCAAATGCGTGCCGGGCGTTTGGGATGTTTTCTGCCGCCATCGCCGCGAGTGGAGCGGGCATGTCTCCTGGCTGCAGCGGGCGGCTGCGCCGCTGCTGGACGAGACGGGGCGCGAATTGCCCGATACGCTGGAGGTGTGCGCGGACGAGCAGCTCGTCGGGCAGGACGGCAAGCGCCAGCAGGCGAATCCGGCGATTTTGCGCGGGCTGGCCGCGTGCGGCGCGATTGAAGAGCTGCGCATTGCCGACGGACGCGTCGCGTTCCGTTTCCCTTCCGCGCAGCTGCGCAGCTGCCTGAAGGATCCGGGCATCTGGCTGGAACTGTATACCTGCCAGACGGCGATGAACACAGGCGTATTCGACGACGTGCAGATCAGCGTCGTCGTCGACTGGGACGGGCGGGACGAGGTGAACAACCTCATCAACGAAATCGACGTGACCGCCACGCGCGGCCTGCGTCCGCTGTTCATTTCCTGCAAGATCGGCAATCTGACCCCGTCGTATATCAATGAGATTTACGTCCTCTGCGACCGCTTCGGCGGCTGCATGGCGCAGGCGGCGATTGTGACGATGTCGACGCCGCGGCGCGACGCGCCCGCGCTGATGAAGCGCGCGGAAAGCCTGGGCGTTGCGATTATCGACCGGGACGACATTGAAAGAGGCAGGCTGGAAACGCTGCTGACGGCGCTTGTGCATCAGCGCTGAAAAGAAAGGAAGCGCGCTTATGGCAGGGTATCTGATTTGTGAAACCACCCGCGAGGAGCGGGAGCGGATTGTCGCGGAGTCGATTGGGAATATCGACGCTTCGTGCGACGGCTGCGCCGCAGGGCTTGCGGAGATGTATGAGGCTTACATCGACGGCGAAAAGGAGCTGCGGGAGATCAACATGGAGTTTCGCGCCCGCTACGTTTCCGGAGAAGAGGGGCCGGAACGGAGCCGGTGTCCGGGGAATTACTGAAAAAACGGGCTGCGGATCGTTTGAATCCGCAGCCCGTCTGTTTTGCTTCAATTAAAACGCTACATGTTTGAACAGCGCTACGCAGCACAGGATGATCGCGAGCGGCACGTAGACATAGCGCCCCACGCCGTACCAGAACTCGCCGCGCGTTTTCCTGCTGCCGGTGTTGACGGCGGCGAGCAGCTCGTCCTTTTTCATTACGTAGAACCAGGAAACCGCGCCCAGCGTTGCGCCGATGGGGATGATATAGATGGAAACCAGATCCATCCACGGGCCCCATTTGGAGATTGGTTCCATGCCGAGGCCGAAGCCGAGGCAGAGCACGCACAGGATGGCCAGCACGGCCGTGCGGCTGAGCTTGGGAAACTTGTGCATCAGCGATTCCGCGACGGCTTCGAACATGTTCTGCAGCGAGCTGACGCCGGCGAAGATCATCGCGACGTAGAGAATAACCGCAAACAGGCGGCCGACGGGAATATCCTGCAGGATCGTGGGGAGCGTGACGAACAGCAGGCTCGGGCCCGCGCCCACGTCGAGGTTATAGGAGAAGCACGCCGGGATAATCACCAGCGCCGCGACGACGGCGGCGATCGTGTCAAACAGCGCCGTATGCTGCGCCACGCCGACCACGTCTTCGTCCCTGGAAAGATACGCGCCGTAGACGATCATGCCGCTGCCGGTGACGGACAGCGAGAAAAACGCCTGACCCATCGCCCAGATCCAGATCATCGGATCCTTCAGCGCCTCCCAGCGGGGCGTGAACATGAAGCGATAGCCCTCCGCCGCGCCCGGCAGGAACGCCACCCGCACGGCCAGCACAAGGAAAATGATAAAAAACAGCGGCATCATGACCTTGTTGCTCTTTTCGATGCTGTGCGCGCCGAGGAAGAGCGTCAGCAGCGTGCCGACGACGACAAGAATATGGTAGGGAATCACGCCGTAGGGCGTGGAGGAGAACGCGCCGAACCATTCGCCCGCGTCCGCGCTCATCAGCGTCCCGACGAGGGAGTCCACCAGCGCCTTGAGCACGTACGTTACGATGACCGCATAGCCGATTGCGATGCACAGGGAACCGGCCAGCGGCAGCCAGCCGAGCAGCCCGCCCGCCTTGCCGGCGGATTTGCCGCGCGTCGCCCAGGCGTTTTCGTATGCGCCGAGCGTCCCCGTGGCCGCTCTGCGGCCCATGGCGAATTCAGCCGGAAGGCCGACGTAGCTGAAGATGCAGACGAACAGCAGGTAGATCAGCAAAAACGCGCCGCCGCCGTTTGCGCCCATTTTGTTTGGAAAACCCCAGACGTTCGCCATGCCGACGGCCGAACCGACCGAGGCCAGAATAAAGCCCCACCGGCTGGCAAAGGATGCCGTGTTTTTCTTTTGTCTCACTTTTTCGTCCTCCGCGTACAAACACTTTGTTCCATTTTAAGCTGCTAAAGCAATGAAGTCAAGCCAATTCAGCTTTTCCGGCAAGAAAAACATTCCGGAGCGGGGCGTGTTGCCGCTTCGTTCCGTTTGTGTTATAATTTTCCCATGCGTATTGGAGTGAGCACGGCGGCGTATTACGGCCGCATGGAAACGGAAGAATCGGCGGCGTTCCTCGCGTCGCTCGGAGTTCCCTGCTGCGAGGCTTTTCTGCAGAC
>CAKTTL010000120.1 GCA_934615235.1 uncultured Clostridia bacterium | reverse complement strand
GTCGGCGCGGACAACAACGTGACGGTCAAGAACATCAGGGTCACCGACACGCTGCTCACCGCGGAGAACGTAAACGCGAAGATCGTTGAAATCGCGGGCGGCTACACGCTGAACGCGACGGGCGAAATCGAGCTGCCCGACATGGCTCCCGGCGCGGCTGATGTGGTGATCACCTACACCTACACGGTGCAGGAGAGTGACCTCGGAAGCGGCGCGTACGGCAGCGTGCACAACGCGGCGGTATCCAAGGGCGCCACGCCTGACCCGGATCCGGAGAACCCGAATCCGAAGCCGGTCGATCCCAAGGACGACGACGACAACGACACCCCGACCAACATCCGCCTGATCATCACCGCGAACGGCTACACCGTCGAGTATGACGGAGAGCCGCATGGCGGCAACGGTTATACGGATACTGGAGTGGCGAGCGGTCATGAGATCACCGGCGTGACGATCAGCGGCAGCGAAATCAACGCTGGCGTGTATGAGGGTAAGCTTGAACCGAGCGGCGCTGTGATCAAGGCGGGCGAGAAGGACGTGACCAGCCATTACGAGATCACGTACGTGCCTGGCACGCTGGAAATCGTCAAGCGCGGCGGCGAGGGCGTAACGCTGAACGTAAATGGTTACAATGGCGAGTACGACGCTGCTGCGCACAGCGTGAGCGGCGAAAAGGTGACGGGCGCTGTTGAGGGTACTGTGTGGAAGTACCAGTACCGCAAGAGCGAAAGCGACTCGTGGAGCGACACGAAGCCGATGTTCACCGATGTGACGGAAGCGACGGTGTACGTGAAGGCGAGCAACGCGAACTACGAAGACCTGTTCACAAGCGCGACGGTAACGATTACCCAGAAGCCGATTGAAGTCTATGCGGAAGCTACGCGGACGTATAACGGCGCGGATCAGACGCTGGAAATCACTGCGGCTGGTCAGCAGACGGGCAAGACGGTTGTGTCCGGCGAAACCCTGACGCTGAACGGCGCGAAGATTACCGGCAAGAACGCGGGCGAGTATGTTGTGCTGGACGGCGGCAACGACAACTACACGTGGAGCGTGAAGAAGGCCGATGGCACTACCGATTCGACCGGCAACTACAGGATCAGGGTTACCGGCAAACTGACGATCGAAAAGGCGAGCCTGTCGGTTAAGGTTAAAGGCGGCGACGGCGTGACTGTCTACGACGGCACGGAACAGATCTTCCCGAAGATTCAGCAGATCGAATACGAGCGGAATGGCCAGGTTGTAAACCCGCCGGACGCCACGGCTAGCAACAGCTACATCGTCGTGAGCGGCCTGCAGGGCGAGGATCGCCTGATCCCGAGCACGCTGCACTACCGTCTGGTTGGTACGCATGCGAACTACGACGTAACCGGCACGACGATGCTGACCGGCGAAGGCAAGATCTACGGCAAGTTCTTTAACGGGAACGACGCTTGGGAGACGGCCTACGTCAATGGAGGCACGAACAAGCCGACGGTCGTCAACGGTTCGGCCGACAACCCGACGGACGTCAGCGAGAACTACATCTTTACTTACGTTGCCGGCGAGCTGAAGATCAAGCAGCGCCCGGTAACCATCGTGGGCAACAGCGATACGCTGCCCTACAACGGTAAGGAACAGAGCGTGACCGGCTGGACTGTCAGCACGACGGACGGCAGCCTTGGCCTTGCGGCGAACGACACGATTGCCAAGAACTTCACGCATGAAGCGAAGGGCACCAATGTCGGCGAGTACGTCGGCCAGTTCTCTCATGCCGAAGCGAACGTTCCGTTCGCGACGGACTCCGTCTGCAACGGCAAAGACTACGCGATCACGCTGGTGAAAGGCAAGCTGACGATCATCAAGAACGCGACGAAGATCACGATCAGCTCTGGCAACCAGAAGTGGACGTACGACGGTAAGGAACACGTCTACGACGAAGAACACACGCAGGATCCTGCGTACACGATCGAGTACGGCGAGAAGGTCATTTCGGTCAAGGCGAACAACGGCCGGTATATCGGCACGCTGCCCACCGGCGACACGATCACGATCACGCCGACCGGCAAGGTGACGAACGTGGCTGATACCGCGGCGGAGAACAATACGTTCACCTACGTGATCAGCAACGCGAATCAGTACGCTGACGGCAGCGTAACGACGAACAACGGCACGCTGACGATCGAACCTTGTCCGCTGAAGATTATCGTCATAGATTCGATGGCGTACGACGACGGCAAACTGCTCGATACTGCGTACGACAAGAGCGGCGCTGTGACGACCGACAACCTGGTGACGGGCGACAGCCTGACGGCTGGTAAGATCGAGACGAAAAATGGCTACGTTGGCACGTATGTGTACAACGCGGATCCCAAGGTCACCGAGTCCACGATCACCGAGGCCTTCGAGACGAAGAACGGCATCGGCAACTACGATGTGACCATCGTCTCCACGCAGGAAATTACGGGCAAACCTGTCGAGCCGGAAAAGAAGGAATCCTCGCAACCGAAGGAAACCAACTACAAGCTCGGCGAGGAGATCGAGTTCACCATCACGGTGAAGAACATCAGCAAGGAAGACCTGACGGGCTTCAAGGTGGTTGACGCGACGGCGGAAATCGTGAACGATGTGGTCAAGGGAATCTCGGTTGATCCTTCCGATCCGCATACGGCTACGATCACCGCGACGCTGAAACCGGGCGAGCAGATTGAGTTGACGGCCATTCATACGGTCGATGAAAACGACATCCTGAACGCCAGGGCCGGCTACAAGAACATCGCCGAGATTAAGGTGAACGACAAGACGGTTTATGCTGAAAAGACGATCGAGGAGATCGATCATCCGCGCTATGACTTCACGGTTGAAAAGAAGCTGCTGGCGGACGATCAGCATGTCGATGATAACGGCAATGTGATCAAGCCGTTCGAACTTGGCGATACCGCCTACTTCACGATTACGATTGTGAATACGGGCAATATGACCCAGACGATCAACCTGCGCGAAGACGGCAGCAGGATCAACGGCCAGGTGCCGACGTTCGTGGATACGGGCACGGGCATCGTAAGCGAGGGCGCGAGCAGCGCGAACATTACCCTGGAACCGGGCAAATCCGTCGCTGTCACTGCGAAGATTGACATCACGGAGGAAGTCCTTGCCTGGCGCAGCGAGCCGGACAACAAGGCGAGCAATATCGTCTGGGCGGAAGGCGCCGTCGGCGAATACGAGGGCGTGCCCACGACCAAGAGAGCGGAAGCTGAGCTTCCTCTCCCCGCCCTTCACAAGCTGACGATCAAGTACGTGCTTGCGAACGGCAACCCGATCCCGATCGACCCGGCGAGCGCATGGAAGTTTGAAACCGAGCTGCGCGCGGGCGAAAAGTACTCCCGTCTCTCCCCGGTGCTGAACAACCTTGAGACGGACACCCCGCTCGTCGAGGGCGTGATGCCGGATCACGATCTGGAGATCACGGTCATCTACACCGGCAACGGCGGCGGTGGCGGAGACAATCCTGGCGGCGGCGGTGAAGAGGAGCCGAAGAAGGAAAATGAGCGCGATACGACGATTCGTATCCGCGACTACGAGACGCCTCTGGGTCTGTCCAACGTATTCATGAACGCCGGCGATTGCTTCGAGTAATCCATTGGCAAGCCCGGCATGCCCCCAAAAGCATGCCGGGCGTTTCCAAACGAACAAGGCAAAACCGTGTCTCCGGTGAAGAAGGGAGCAGAAAACATGAAAAAGTATCTGGCACTGGTTCTGGCTGTGCTGATGACGCTTTCGTGCCTTGCCGCGCAGGGCGCGGCTGAAACCGTCGACGCGCAGCCCCGGGAAGAGTTTGTCGTCGGCTCCACGACGGGGTTCAGCGGCAACTTTTTTTCCACGGCATGGGGTAATAACACCAGCGATCTGGATGTGCGCCTCCTGCTGAACGGTTACAATCTCGTCCGCTGGGACGGCGAAATCGGCACCTTCGCGGTGGACGATTCCGTGGTGAGTGGCGTTGCCGTCACCGAGAACGCTGCGGGCGACCGCACGTATACCCTCGCGCTGTACTCCAACCTTCGCTTCAGCGACGGATCGCGGATCACGGCGCGCGATTACGCGTTTGCGATTCTGCTCTCCGCTGCGCCGCAGCTGGCCGCAATCGGCGGAGCGACGAACGATTCCGACGCGATCGTCGGCGTCGACGCGTATAAGAACGGCACGGCGAACGCGATCAGCGGCCTGCGCGTGTACAACGACACGCAGATGGCCATCACCATCAAGGCAGAATATCTGCCTTACTTCTACGAGCTGGGCCTGCTCAGCTACGTGCCCTATCCGATCAGCGTGATCGCTCCCGGCTGCGAAGTGGCCGACGACGGCAGCGGCGCGTATATCCGCAACAGCGATGCGAACGTGACCGAGCCGGTATTCACTGCGGAACTGCTCGAAAAAACGATTCTTGATCCGGAAACGGGCTATATGTCTCATCCGTCCGTGGTCAGCGGCCCCTACAAGCTTGTCAGCTTCGACGGCCAGACCGCGCAGTTCGAAATCAACGAATATTACAAGGGCAACGTCGCCGGCGTGAAGCCCTCGATCGAGAAGATTACCTATAAGACTGTTTCCAACGATACGATGGTGCAGCAGCTTGAAAGCGGCGAGATCGACCTGCTGAACAAGTGCGTCGCCGCCGATACGGTGCAGAAGGGCATTCAGGCCGTCTCCAGCGAGGATTTCTCGATGGCCAACTACGCCCGCAGCGGCTATAGTTTCATGGCTTTCGCCTGCGAGCAGCCGACCGTCGCCGAGAAGGAAGTCCGCCAGGCCATCGCCTATTGCTTCGATAAGGACGAATCCGTCAAGGATTACGTGGGCAGCTACGGCATGCGCGTGGACGGTTACTACGGCATCGGCCAGTGGATGTATCAGGTGATCAGCGGCGCGGTTGCCGCGCCCGTAGCCGTTGATGAAAACGGCAAGGAAGTGAACAACGCCGCCGCCTGGAGCGCGCTGAACCTCGACAATGTGCAGACCTACAGCCTGAACGTGGACGAGGCGAACAAGCTGCTCGACAACGCCGGCTGGACGCTGAACCTCAGCGGCGAGGCCTTCGACGCGAGCAAGGATGAAGTGCGCTGCAAGAAGATCGGCGACGAGCTCGTCGCCCTGGACCTGACGATGATTTATCCCGAAGGCAATGCGATTGCAGAATCGCTGCCCGAGACGTTCGTGGCGAACCTTGCCAAGGCCGGCATCAAGCTGACCCTCGAGGCGAAGCCGATGAACGAAGTGCTCGCGCAGTATTATCGCCAGACGGAGCGCGCGTGCGATATGATCTACCTCGCGACGAACTTTGACGTCGTGTTTGACCCGGCGAAGACTTACAACCCCGACGACGCGTATCAGGGCGAGAACAACCGCACCGGTATCGCCGACGCGGAGCTGTACCGCCTCGCCGTCGCGATGCGCAAGACCGAACCCGGTGACGCGCTGGGCTACTGCACGAAGTGGGTCGCCTTCCAGCAGCGCTGGGCGGAAGTGCTCCCGGCCATCCCGGTGTACTCCGGCGTGTACTTCGACTTCTTCACGTCCGATCTGCAGAATTACGCCATCGGCGCGAACATCAGCTGGGCGCAGGCGATTGTCGGCGCATACCTGAAGGAGAACTGAAAAGAGAACGGAGAAACCCCCTCGTTCCCTGTGAACGAGGGGGTTTCGTTTGTCCGGTCTGCTTACGGCTTGTAATTGTTTATGGGGCCGTCGAGGCCGTCGACGATCACATAGCCGGTATTCGGATCGTCTCCGTTCGGCCGGTCGCTTTCGGGTTCGACAACAAAATTGTATTCCGGAGAGAACGTTTCCGCGGGCGCGGTGGGCTTCGTTTTCTTTGCGCGGAAAACCGGCTGATAGGTTGTCGATTCGTTCAGGCAGATTACAGTGATGCAGCGCGGCGCGATATTGAAATAGAACGGCACGCCGTTAATCAGCCAGTGATCGACCTCCATTCCGGCGGGAATGATCGCCTCGATGCGTCCGGAAAACTCGCCGCCGCGGACGTTCGCTTTTGTGGCGTAGCTGGTGTAATCGTTTGTGAAATCAAAACGCGTGAACTTTTTTCCAAGCGGCTGGCGCTTTTCATTGACGAACTGAATCTGCGCGTCGACGGCGCTGACGATCTGCTCGTCGGTCAGCACGACGGCCCGCTCCGTCCAGTCGGTTTTTTTCTTGTATACGACTTCAAACGAGAGGCTGTAGGGAAGATCGTAGACGATGATGAACCAGACCTTGCTGGAGAAATAATACGGCACGCCGTTGAGAATCCAGTGATCGATCTGGTTTTTCCTGTCTTCCGGCGCAGAAATGCGCGCGCTGATTTCACCGCCCGCGCATGTTTCGCCGGTAACGGGGTGCGCATAGTCGTCGCCGAACGTGAAACGGTCGAAGGATTGCCCGGCGGGACGCCCGTTTGCGTCCAGCAGCTGAATGGAAGCGTTGACGGCGGAAATCGCCAGCTCGTCCATGACGAGCGGAGCGCTCCTGGTTTGGGCGGAGGGCGCCGCGCTCTGCGCGGGCACGGCCGTCACGACAGTATCGCCGCTTGCCTCAAAGACGAGGGCAACGGGATAATCCCCCGACGGGACGCGTTCGCCGTTAATTTCCCAGTGATCCGGCGCGGCGCCATCCGGCAGCGCGGCAAGCGCCGTCAGCGTCGTCGGTTCGGAGAGCGTCAGCTGCGTCTGGCCGTTGACGGTTGCGTTCTGCACAGTCACGGTGAAGGAGGTAGAGCTTAGCGTCAAAGCAAAACCGGGGGTCGTGGGCACAAACGCGAGAAGAAGCAAAATGACGATCATTCTGCGGACTGTGTGTTTCATGAGAGCACGCTCCTTTCTTTACAACATTATAAGATATTTTTTGAGAAACCACAACAACCGGACGGCTATTTTTTTTCGCGCCCTGCGCGGAAAATCATATCGCGGCTTGACATTTTTCCTTCGTTCTCTTATAATGCCCATAGAGCGATGACGGGCGTGACGACCCCCGAGCTTCCGCTGGAAACGGCGGCGCGGCCAGCGTTACAGGGCAGGAGCAATAAATTTGGGTGGCACCGCGGCCTTCCGCCCCATAGACGGGGCGGAGGGCCGTTTTGATAAACTTCAAGCGCCACACGCAGGAGGGAATTGACTATGTTGACACAGGCCCCCAAAGGGACCAAGGACCTGCTTCCGCAGGACGCGTACCGCTTCCAGGCCATCGAGGCCGTTGAAAAGCGCATTGCCGAACGCGCGGGCTATCGCGAAATCCGCACGCCCGTGTTCGAGCACACCGAGCTTTTCCTTCGCGGCGTGGGCGATACCACGGACATTGTGCA
>CAKTTL010000119.1 GCA_934615235.1 uncultured Clostridia bacterium | reverse complement strand
CCGAATATATGCAGGAGCATCATGCGCCGCTTTATGCGGCCAGCGCCGCCGTCGCACAAATTGATGCATGGTTGGCGAAACAAAAGAAGGAAAAGGGAAATAATTGACATTACAGGTATGCATTATATATAATTCAATACAGAGAGTTTTTTGATTCTTTCAGCAAAGGCTTGCATCCTTTGGCTAAAATACGAGATGGAGACATGGATATGAAATTCCCCGTTCAGTTGCAGCCGGTCTATGAAGAGATTTCCGGCATAATCGTGGAATACTGTAAAAAATACCTGAATGACGACTACCGCGTTCTCTGTCTGCGACTCCTGGAAAAACTGTGCCGCAAGCGTCCCTCTCCCTTGCTGCGGGGCAGGCGCAACACGTGGGCGGCGGGAATCGTCTACGCCATTGCATCCAACAATTTCGTGTTCGACAAGTCCATGCCCATTCACCGGACCGCCGACGAGCTGAGCCGTCCCTTCGGCGTTGCGCCTTCCACAGCGGGAAACAAAGCGGCCGAGATTCGCAAACTTGTTCGGATAACGCCATTAAGCGCGGAATGGGTCTTACCAGAACTGGTTGAAAAAAATCCCGCTTTCTGGATGCTTTCCGTGAACGGATATATCGTAGACGCCCGGAATCTGCCTTTGGATGTTCAGCAGGAAGCGGCGCGAAGAGGACTGATTCCCTATGTTCCCGCGCTGAAAAACAAGGATGAACAGCCCGAATAGAAACCGGCGCGCGCCGTCGTTCTGTCCTGAACGCCGCATGATCTTCTGTAGCGGCCGCCTCTCCTTCCGGAAATAAAGCGAATCAGCAAACGCAAAACCGCGTCCCGTCTCAATTCGCGACGGGACGCAGTTCTTTTCATTCCCCTTATTCTTCCTTCATTCCAAACGCGCCCAGGAACCGTTCGAAAGCGGCCTGCCCTTCCGCGTCGAGTTTGAAAACGCCCGCGTCTTCGAGAACGTGCGAGCAGACCGTGCAAAGCTCCTGCCGGAGAATCTCTTTGGCCTCGTCAGCGGTATGATTCGCGCCGTGCGCGGCGACGACGGTTTGCATCCATTCGTAATGCTTGAAGAGCGGATCGTTCTCCTCAGGCTGCACGAGCGGCTTTTCCCCGGTGAGATAGCCCTCCAGCCCGGCCAGTTCGCTCTGCAGGCGGCCCGGCAGGATGAACAGACCCATCACCTCGATCAGGCCGATATTCTCGCGCTTGATGTGATGCAGGTTTGCATGCGGATGGAAGATGCCCAGCGGGTTTTCGTCATCCGTGCGGTTGTTGCGCAGGACGAGCTTCATGCGGTAAACGCCGCCCTCCTTGCGCGCGATGGGCGTGATGGTGTTATGCGGCTGGCCCTCCGTTTCGTGCAGCACGCCGGCGGACGCGTCGTCGTAGCCGCGCCAGAAGCGGAGCATCGCGTCGCAGAAGGCGGTCAGCGCTTCAGCGTCCTCGCTCTGCGCTTCCAGGCAGGTCATCGGCCAGCGGACAATTCCCGCGCGTACGCGCGGGAAATCCGGATGCGTGAACCATTTCGTCACCGGCGCATTGTCGATGGGGAACGTATGGCGCCCGCCCTGGAAATGATTATGGCTGAGGATGGAGCCGCCGACGATCGGCAGATCGGCGTTGCTGCCAAGGAAATACGCCGGGAACTGATCGACGAAATCCTCCAGCAGGGAGAAGGTTTCCTTCGTGATGGCCATGGGCACGTGCTTTTCATTGAGCACGATGCAATGCTCGGAATAATAGCTGTACGGCGAATACTGCAGCCGCCACGGCGCGCCGCACATTGAAATGCGCACCGTGCGCAGCGTTTCATGCGTGGGATAGCCCGGCCGGCCGGCATACCCCTCGTTTTCCACGCAGAGCATGCACTTGGGATACCCGACGGACGGCATCGCCTTCTGGCGGGCGATTTCGCGCGGATCCTTTTCCGGCTTGGAAAGGTTGATGGTAATTTCCAGCGTCCCATAGGACGAGGGCGCGAAATAGCCGATATTCTTCCGGATCGCGTCGACGTGAATGGCGTTGGACGCGCGGCAGAAGGCGTAGAACCAGTCGGTCGCCGCTTCCGCGCCCTGCGCGTCGTAAATTTCATGGAAACGCCTGGAGACGAGCGACGGCATCGGCAGAATGAGGCTGATCAGATGATCGCCGAAGCGGTCGCGGTCGTAGGGTGTGTCTTCGATGATTCCGTGCGCGGCGGCGTAATCCGCCAGCGGCGCGAGAACCGGGCCGACCGTCTCGGGCAGCGGCGCGTTCTCTTCGGCTTCGTCGGCGGGCGGAGCGACGAGGTTGAACGCCTCCAGCAGCGCGTTGCGCGCAAAATCGCGGTCTTCTTCGGCCAGCAGGCCGTGAGCCACAGCAAAATCCAGCAGACGATTGAACATATATATCCCCTCCGCTTTTGAGTATAATAAGAGAAAATGCTTTCGGCAATGGAAAATCGTCTATATTCTGAAGATTCATTGTGTATTGACAAAAAAGGCCAAAAATGGAAAAATGGTAGATAGCAGAAACGGAGGGATAAACATGAAAAATTACGCAGATCTGGCGCTGCTCTACGGCGAGGAAAACGTCGCCGCGCAGACCGAACGGTATAACAATCTGGCCAGGCGCTTCGCCGAGGCGTTTCCCGCGCAGGGCGCTCCGCGCTTCTTCTCCGCACCGGGCCGCACCGAAATCAGCGGCAACCACACGGATCATCAGTTCGGCCGCGTGCTGGCCGCGTCCGTGAACCTCGACACCATCGCCGCCGCGCGCGAAAACGGCGGCAGCGTCGTGAACATTCACAGCGAGGGCTACGCGCCCATCCGCGTGGACCTTTCAAACCTGACGCCCGTGCCGGAAGAAATCGGCACGACGGCCGGGATTATCCGCGGCTGCGCCGCTTATATGCGCGAAGCGGGTTTCGCCGTCGGCGGCTTCGACGCGACGGTGACCTCGACCGTTTTCAGCGGCTCCGGGCTTTCCTCGTCCGCCGCGTTTGAAATTCTGATCAACAAGATTTTCGACTGCCTGTTCAACGCCGGCGATCTGGACGCCGCGCTGAGCGCGCGCATCGCGCAGAAATCCGAAAACAATTTCTTCGGCAAGCCCAGCGGCCTGATGGATCAGACGGCCAGCTCCGTGGGCGGCATGGTCGCGATCGACTTTGAAAAGCCGGAAGCAAAAATCGAGGCGCTGAACTACGATTTCGCCGCAAAAGGCTATGAGCTGGCGATCATCGGCACCGGCTCGAGCCACGACGACCTGACCGACGCATACGCCGCCATTCCGCGCGAAATGCGCGAAGTCGCCGCTTTCTTCGGCGAAGAACATCTGCGTCCCGTTTCGGCGGAAGCGTTCTACGCGAAGCTTCCGGAGCTTTACGGCAAGGTGAGCGACCGCGCCATTCTGCGCGCGATGCACTTCTTCGATGAAAACGCGCGCGTACCGCAGCAGGTCGAGGCGCTCAAGAACGACGATCTCCCCCGCTTCCTGCAGCTGGTGATCGAATCCGGCGAGAGCAGCTGGAAGCTGCTGCAGAACATCTACGCTACGGAAAAAGAGCAGTCGCTCGCCATCGCGCTGGCGCTGACCGCGCGCATCCTCAAGGATTGCGGCGGCGCGTGGCGCGTGCACGGCGGCGGCTTCGCCGGGACGATCCTCGCCTTTGTGCCGCATGCGAAAATGCCCGAATACCGCGAGAAGCTGGACGCCGTCTTCGGCAAGGGCGCTTGCGTGCCGCTGCAGATTCGCCCCGTCGGCGCGGCGGAAGTAAAGCTGTAAAAACACAATACAGGCGCAGGGAGGCAGATTCGTCCGTCTCCCTGCTTTTATCAATCGCAAAGGAGAAAAGCGATGGCGTTCACAGAAGATTCTCAGCGTTTTTCGTTTTTATATAACGGTCTCAGCTTCTGGAGCCTGAACCCCGCCATCCGCACGGAGCGGCGCGGAGACGGTCTCGTCTCCGAGTACACGCTTCCCGACGGTCTCAAGGCGACGAACATCCTCCGGGAATATCCGGAATTCGACGCATATGAATGGGTTACCTGGTTTGAAAACACCGGAGACGCGCCCAGCGGCATCCTCTCGGAAGTATACGACTGCGATATCGAGCTGCCCTTCGCGCACGACGAACCCCTGCGCGCCAGCGCCTATATTCCCGACGCGGAAAAGGACATGAAGATCTACTCGCCGGCCGGTTCCGTCTGGAAAAGCGACGAATTCGCCTGTAATGCGGACGAGTTCTTCGATAACCGCTACGTCCGCCATATCTATCCCGGCAACGTCCGGCATTATAAATGCGACGGCGGCCGTTCGTCCGACGGAACCGCGCCGTTTTTCAACATTTTCCGGCAGAATCAGGGCGTAATTTTCGCCATCGGATGGACGGGACAATGGAACTGCTCCATCGCCCGCAGCGAGGATTCCGTCGCGGTCAAAACAAAAATCGAAGACACGCATTTCCGCCTTTACCCCGGCGAAAAAATCCGCACCTCTTCGTTCGTCCTCATGCGCTATACGGGCGATGTGATCGATTCCCAGAATCAATGGCGCAGGCTCGTTAAGGCGCGTTTCTCGCTCGTCGGCTCGCAGGGCCGTCCGAACAAGCTGCCTCTGTGCGCCAGCCTCTGGGGCGGCATGAGCACAAAGGGCATGATCGAGCGCATTGAAACGATTCGCAAAAACAGGCTGCCCTTCGAGTATATCTGGATGGACGCTGGCTGGCACGGCGCGTCCGACAAGGAAAGCCCGGACGAATTCGAAGGCGACTGGTGGATGCAGGCGGGCGACTGGCGCGTAAATCCCAACCATCATCCCGACGGGCTTTTGCAGGTGCGTCAGGCCATCGAAGAGGCCGGGATGAAATTCATCCTCTGGTTCGAGCCGGAGCGCGCCGTCCGCGGCATGCCCGCCGTGCGCGAGCACCCGGATTATTTCCTCGTTTCGCCCGACGGGCGGGACGTGAGCGTCCTGCTCAACCTCGGCAACGAAGAGGCGTGGCGGTATTGCTTCAACACGCTTTCCAACGTGATCGAGACGCTGCGCGTCGACTGCTACCGGCAGGATTTCAACTTCTCCCCGCTCAAATACTGGCGCGCCGCCGACGCGGACGACCGCCGCGGCATTGCCGAAATCAAGCACATCATGGGCCTTTACCGCCTCTGGGACGCGCTGCTGGAAAAATTCCCGCATCTGCTCATCGATAACTGCGCCAGCGGCGGACGGCGGATCGATATCGAAACGCTGCGGCGCAGCGTACCCCTGTGGCGCAGCGATTTCCAGTGCAGCGCCAATTTCCCCATCGAGGGCACGCAGGCGCACCATCTCGGCTTCGGCTCCTGGATGCCGTATTCCGGCACGGGTTCCGGGCGCGAATGGGGCGGCTCCTACCGCATCCGCAGCGTTTACGCAGGCGGCCTGACGACGAACTACTGCTACTCCGAGCGAAGCGCTTTCGGCGAGAATCCCGCTCTTTTGGACTGGCTGCGCCAGTACGGCGCGGAATACCTGCGCGTGCGGCCGTATTTCTCGGCCGATCTGTATCCGCTCACGGACGCGACGGACCTCAAAGGCGCATGGCTTGCCGTGCAATACAACCGTCCCGGGCAGGAGGACGGCATTGTGCAGGTTTTCAAGCGCGCCTCATCGCCGTACACGGCGGCTGCGTTTCCGCTGCGCGGGCTGGACGGCTGCAAAACCTACGTCTTCACCGACGCGGACAACGGCGAAACCTTCGAAGCCGCGGGAAGCGAACTGGCCGCCTGCGGCCTGAAAATCGAAATTCCCGGCGCAAACGTCGCAAAGCTCTATTTTTATCAGGCGAAAAAAATTCCCCGGAACGCTTGACCTGAAGCGAACTCCAGCGTATATGCCAGTGTATATGATAGAATCAGATCTTTGCAGGAGGAATATCCGCCGTGGAGTATACGAAACTTGGCGCTTCCAATCTGACCGTCTCCCGCGTTTGCGTCGGCTGCATGAGCTTTGGCGACCGTGCGAAGAAAATGTTCGACTGGACGCTCGACCCCGACGCAAGCGAAGCCGTCGTCCGGCGCGCGCTCGATCTGAACATCAACTTTTTCGATACGGCCAACACCTACTCCCTCGGCACCAGCGAAACATACCTTGCCCGCGCGCTGAAAAAGCTGGCCCGGCGCGATCAGATCGTGCTGGCGACAAAGGTTTATTTTAACGAGGGTCATCTCTCCCGCGAGGCGATCCTGCGCGAAATCGACGGCTCTCTCCGGCGGCTTGGCACCGACTACGTCGATCTGTATATCATCCACCGCTTCGATTATACCACGCCCATTGAAGAAACCATGGAAACCCTCGACAGCCTCGTCCGGGCCGGCAAGGTGCGCGCGCTGGGCGCGTCGGCCATGTACGGCTATCAGTTTTACAACATGCAGCTCGCCGCCGAGCGCAACGGCTGGACGAAGTTCGTTTCCATGCAGAACCACTACAACCTGCTCTACCGCGAGGACGAGCGCGAGCTGATCCCCGTCTGCGAACAGATGCACGTTTCGCGCACGCCTTACTGCCCGCTGGCCGCAGGCAGGCTCGCCCGCCCCGGCTGGGACGCGGACACCCTGCGCAGCCGCACCGACAAAACCGCCGCCGAAACCTACGACGGCACGCGCAGCCAGGATACGCCCATCGTCCTGCGCGTCCATTCGCTGGCCGAAAAATATGGCGCGACGATGGCGCAGATCGCACTGGCATGGCATTATGCAAAAGGCGTAGCCGCGCCCGTAATCGGCGCGACGCGGCCGGAACATCTCGAAGAAGCGGCGGGGGCGCTGCAAATCCGCCTCACGCCCGAGGACGTCGCCTTCCTGGAAGAACCCTACGTCCCGCATAAAATTTCAGGCGCGGAACCCGCGCCCGAAAAATAACGGAGGATCGCGCCATGACGATTGCCGAAGTCGCTCAGAAATACGGACTCACGCCCGACACGCTGCGCTATTACGAGCGCATGGGGCTTCTTCCCGCCGTCCAGCGCACGACGGGCGGCATCCGCAACTATTCCGAAACGGATTGCCGCTGGGTTGAATACATCCGCTGCATGCGCTCGGCGGGCGTGTCCATCGAGACGCTGTCAGAATACGTCCGCCTCTTCCAACAGGGACCGGAAACGATCCCGGCGCGCAAGCAGCTGCTGCTCGATGCGCGCGCGCAGATTCTCGCGCGCATTGACGAACTGAACGCCGTGCTCGCCCGGCTGGACTGGAAGCTGGACGGCTACGAGGAACGCATGCTCAAATACGAAGAAACGCTTCTGCCCAGGGTGTATCTGAAAAAGGAAGAGGCGACAGCACGAGCGGATTTTTCGTCAGTTCAAGGAGGGAAATCGAAGGTTTA
>CAKTTL010000118.1 GCA_934615235.1 uncultured Clostridia bacterium | reverse complement strand
TTCGTCGACGAAATCCACCGCTTCAACAAGGCGCAGCAGGACGCGTTCCTGCCGTTTGTGGAAAAGGGGAGCATCATCCTCATCGGCGCGACGACGGAAAACCCGTCCTTCGAGGTCAACGGCGCGCTGCTCTCGCGCTGCAAGGTGTTCGTTTTGAAGGCGCTGGAAACCGGTGATTTGACGCGGCTGCTTTCGCGCGCGCTGAGCGCGCCCGAGGGCTTCGGCCGGCAGACCGTCCGCATGGAAGACGGCATGCTGGAAACGATCGCCTCCGCCGCCAACGGCGACGCGCGCACGGCGCTGTCAACGCTGGAGATGGTCGTCTTAAACGGCGAAATGGACGCGGACGGCGCCGTCACCGTCACCCGGGAAACGCTCGAACAGTGCGTCTCGCGCAAATCGCTTCTGTACGACAAAAAGGGCGAGGAGCATTACAACCTCATCTCCGCTCTGCACAAATCCATGCGCAACTCCGACCCGGACGCGGCCGTCTACTGGCTGGCGCGCATGCTGGAAGCGGGCGAAGATCCGCTCTTTATCGCGCGGCGCGTAACGCGCTTTGCAAGCGAAGACGTGGGACTCGCCGACCCGCGCGCGCTGGAAATCGCCGTGGCCGCGTTTCAGGCGTGCCATATGATCGGCATGCCGGAATGTTCGGTCCACCTGACGCAGGCGGTCGTCTATATGGCGCTTGCGCCGAAATCAAACGCGATGTACGTCGCCTACGAGACGGCGAAGAAGGACGCGCTCGCGCAGCTGGCCGAGCCCGTGCCGCTCGTCATCTGCAACGCGCCGACAAAGCTGATGAAAGACCTGCGCTACGGCGAAGGCTACCAGTACGCGCACGACACGAAGGAGAAAATGGCGCGCATGCAGTGCCTGCCCGATTCGCTGCTGGGTCGCGAATATTACCGCCCGACGGAAGAAGGCGTGGAGGGGCGGTTCAAGGCGCGGCTGGAAGCGATAAAAAAATGGAAAAACGGCGAGGAATAGGGCGTTTTCCTTGCGTTTCCCCGGCCTTCGTGCTATGATATGGATTTGTCCGCTGACAAAGCAGGGAGGGGAACACGCTGGACGATCCGTTTGCAACGTTGGGGCTGAAAGGTTTTTCCACAGCGGAAGAGGTGCGCGCGGCATATCGCGCGCTTGCGAAAGCGTGGCATCCTGATGTAAACCGGGCGAACGAGAACGCCGCGCAGGAAATGATGGTGCGGCTCAACCTCGCCTACGACCGGGCGATGAAGCTCATCCGCGAGCGCGCGGAAAACGAGCAGGAGACGATTCTGCCCGACGCGTTCGCCGTCGCGCAGCAGCTTTTTGCGCGCGGTCTCGTTCGCGACGCGCTGCGCATGCTCAACCGCGCGCCGCTGCGCGACGGGCCGTGGTACGCGCTGCAGGGCGCGATCCTTCTGCGCATGGGCGAGGCGAAAGCGGCGCACGCGAGCTACCGCGCGGCCGTGCGCATGGAGCCCGGCAACGAAACCTATCGCGCGGGCGCGTTGCAGGCGGCCGTCCGCATGCGCAGGGAACAGACGCCGATAGGCAAAATCGCGCGCTGGGCACGAAAGGCCGCGCATCCGCAATACCGGCTGCGGGTAAAATAAAAGGCGCTTCGCGCCGGTATTTGCATCCGCAGCACGGTTGTGCTATAATAACGTTACAGCTTTTTGCGAAGGAGGGTGTTCATGGCGCGCGAACGTGGCGAAAAGCAGATCGCGGCGAACCGCAAGGCGCGCCACGAATACTTTGTGGAGGAGACGTACGAGTGCGGCCTGGCGCTGCACGGCACGGAGGTCAAATCCATGCGGCAGGGACGGGTGAACCTGAAGGAAGCGTTCTGCCAGGTAAAAAACGGCGAGATGTGGGTCATCGGCATGCACATCAGCCCCTACGAGCAGGGCAACATCTTCAACGTCGACCCGCTGCGCGATAAAAAGCTGCTGATGCACAAGAGCGAAATCCGCAAGCTTGCCTCGCAGGTGCAGCGGCAGGGCTATACGCTCATTCCGCTGCGGATTTATCTCAAGGACGGCCGCATGAAGCTGGAGCTGGGCCTGTGCAAGGGCAAACAGCTGCACGACAAGCGGGACGACGCCGCCGACCGTGCGGCGAAGCGCGACATCGAACGCGCAATGAAAAACAACGGCTGACGTCAGCGGCCGTGCAGAACGCGGGGGCGTTCTGGTTTCGACGGGGATCGTCGGGGGTTTGGGAAGCGAGCCGTGGACCCGGGCCACGTTAAAACTGGGAAATTTTTAAAATGAACTGACGAAAATAATTTCGCTCTCGCGGCCTAAGTGCTGCGCGTCGGACACAAGCGCCTACTGCTTGCCCACCCGGCGTCATTGAAGTAGGGAACGGGTCCGCCTAAGCTTTGCGGCGGATCGGCACTATGAAGCTACCTGAGCCGTAAGCCTGTCCGCGGGCGTGCGGCAAGGGGAATTTCAAAACACGGACTGCGCTCGGAGAAACCTGGGTCTTCGGATTTTCGGACAGGGGTTCGATTCCCCTCGCCTCCATAAAAAGCACCTCTGCCAAAAGGCGGAGGTGCTTTTTTCCTGCCGCGGCTGCTCTTGTGCTTCCTGCCGTCATGTGATAAGATGAAAAAAAGAAAGTTTATGGAAGTGAAGGCAAATGAAGTATCTGGTTTTATTAGCCGGCTGCGGACTTGGCGACGGCTCATGTATAGAAGAAGTGATTCTGACATACACAGTGCTCGACAAATATGGATGCGATTACACTCCGGTCGCAGAAAACATCTCTGTTCAATCCGTTAACCACCTGACGGAGCAGACGGCGGAAAATCGGAATCTCCTCTCAGAAGCGGCTCGCGTCGGCCGGGGGCGCATAAAAGATATCCGTGAAATTGATTTCGAAGAATACGGCGCGCTGGTTATCCCCGGCGGAATCGGTTTATTGAACAATTATAGAAATTCCAGCATGATCAGGGCATGCGTCTCTCATTTTATCAGCAAAAAGAAACCTGTCGCTACCATGTGCGCGGGAATCGACTTCATGCGCAGTTTCCTCGGGAGCAATCTGTTCGCCCATGAAACGAAACAACTGCCCGCTGAAGAATTCTGCTTTGATGCCGACAACAATCTTTATTACACGCCCGCCTTCAGAAAAACCGGCAGCTGCTATACGGCGCTGCTGGGAATCGATTCTATGATTTCCGCGTTAGGGTGTATCTGAAAAAGGAAGAAGCGACAGCTCGAGCGGATTTTTCGTCAGTTCAAGGAGGAAAACCGAAGGTTTAGCGGGGCTAAATCGAGATTTCCCGACGCAGAAATGGCGGAAAAGACGCCGTGATGGAGTCTCAGGGAATTTTTCAGATACACCCTAAGGCAGACTCAAACTGCCTGATCGCCCAGAACTCAACAAATCCCCGAAACCTGATGGAGAAAATATTCATGGATCAGTATTCCTTTCGGAAAATGAATCGCGCTGATATTTCTGTTTACAAAAGAGCGCTCTATGACATCCTGTATCAGAATATGAGCCGAATCGCCCCGACAGGGAACGCTTACGAAGAAGATTTTGAAATTTGGTCCAAATACACCGTTCCCCGTTGGAGCGGCGGGCAATGCGCAGTTCTCCTCATTTTTTCCGCCGACAGACTATGCGGTTATTTTCAATATGCTCTCGTGAACGGCACTTTCCTGATGGAAGAAATTCAATTCGACGCTTCCGTTCAGGGCAGCGGCTTATTTACGGAGCTATACCGTTATTTAATCCGTATTCTCCCGCCTCAGACGCAGTACGTCGAGGCGTACGCAAATAAGAAAAACGAAAAAGCTCAGGCAATTTTAAGCCGTCTCGGGCTTAAAATCGCAGGTGAAAACAAAAACGGACGTTCCTTTCGTTTTCGGGGGGATTACGCCTGTCTGCGCGAACGCTATTCCCAATAAAACCCATTCAGTCAGACGGCGCGACCGCAAAAGGCCGCGCCGTTTTATATTTCGCCGTTCTCTCGCCCAACGCGCCGTTCAGTCGCCGGCGTCCCTGTTTTTTTCCGCGCTCTGCGCGGAAGGCTTTCCCGTCTCCATCCAGAACCCGTTCAGCTTCGTCGCCCCCTGCAGGCCCGCGGGCGGCAGCGGCGTATCGGCTGCGACGGCGTGCGCGGTAAGCATGGCGGTGCCGTCCTCGTAAAGCGTCGCGTCAAAGCGCAGGCCGTCTCCGGCGGAACGGAACGTCCAGCCGTCGGCAGGAATTTTCGCCTGTACAGGGGCGGCCGCCGCTTCGGCCTGTTCCGCCTGTTCCTGCGCGGGAACGAGCACCTCGGGCGGGATGGCCTCGCGGCGCGCGACCGTCTGCGTTTCGCCCGTCGGCTGCGCCGCGGCGGCAATCGTTTCCGCCCGCACGGGCGCGGCGGTTTCCCGGGCCGGAACGCGGCAGGCTTCCGTTCGCGCAGAAACGGCTTTCGGCGCGAATGCCTGCGCGGCCGCCCTTCGCGCCGCGGCGGAAACGTCTCCCTCGCCGCCGAAAAGCAGCGCCCGCCCGCTCGCGGCGACGGCCGCTCCGACAATCGCCGCGGGATCCTCCCCGCGCAGCGTGATCTGCAGCGCGCCGCCCCGCAGCGCGCCCGCCTCGCGCGAACCGCCGTCGCGCCGCAGGAGCAGAAGGCGCGCGTCCGCGGGCATGCCGTTTGCGCGCGCGTCCACGGCGCATCCCTCCGCCGCGCTTTCCAGCCGGACAAACCCGCCCGTTTCCTCCTGCGCGTTTTTCAAAAGCACCCTGCGGCACAGATAGCTCATGCGCGTCCTCCCTTCCCGCTTTGGGAAAATTTCAGATTATGCCTATGCAGAAAGGGCCGCGCGTATGCTTTGCGGCGCTCCGCGCCGAAAAAACAATCGCGTTCCGCCGCGTTTTTTGCAGGGTTTACAGGCAGAAAGAGCGAACATAAAGGTTCGGCGTTTTTGCGCCGTAATTTTATGCGCGCGTACGGCTCCAACCGGAACGACGCGACGCGAAACGAGGGAAAAAACATGCTTTATCTGCTCGATACGGCCAACCTGGACGACATTGCGCGCCTGATCGACGTCTACCCCATCTGCGGCGTGACGACGAACCCGAGCATTCTTGCGCAGGAGAAAAAGGATCCCGCGGAACAGCTGATGCGCATCCGCGAGCTGATCGGCCCGGACCGCATGCTGCACGCGCAGGTCAGCACGCGCGACACGGACATGATCATCCGCGAGGCGGTCACGCTGCGGGACAAGGTCGGCGGCAATTTCTATGTGAAAATCCCGGCCATTCCGGAAAGCCTCAAGGCAATGCCCACGCTCAGGCGCGAAGGCGTGAAAGTGACCGCGACGGCCATTTTTGCCACCGGTCAGGCGATGCTCTTCGCCCGCGCGGGCGCGGATTTCGTGGCCCCGTACGTCAGCCGGCTGGACAATATCGGCGCGGACGGCGTAGATGTGGTCGAGGAAATCATGCACGATTTCCAGCAGTATGACGAAATCAAAACCGGCGTGCTGGCCGCCAGCTTCCGCACGGCGGATCAGATTCGCCGCCTGTCCAAGCACGGCATCACGGCCGTGACGGTCGCGCCGTCCATTCTCGAAGCGCTCCTGTGGCATCCGATGACGGACAACGCCCTGCGCCGCTTCAGCGAGGACTGGGCCGCGCTGACCGACAGGAACTGGACGGAGCTTTTCTGACCATGCGCACGATTACGGGAATCCTGCTGGTCATCGTGCTGGCGGTCGGCGCGTTTTTCGGCTATTGCTGGTACGGCGCGCGGATGCAGATCGCCGGCGCGGGCACGGCGGTCACGCCCGCGGCGGACGCGGGGGAGGCGTTTTCCTCGCTGCGCTGGCAGCTGTCGGAGGGCTCGTTCTGCGGCGAGGTGCTGCGGCAGGTCGAGCTGGGCGACGCGTCGGAATATTCGTTCGTCACCGTCAACGTGCGGATGAAGAACATCGGGCTTTTCCCGATGGAATGGATCCGCATCGAAGTCAAACCGGTTGCGGCGGACATTCTGCAGCTCGCGCCGGAGGGCGATCCGCCCACGCTGGCGCGCATGAGCCTCGGCGAATACGCCGCCACCTTCCTCACGCAGGGCGACGGCGGCGCGCGCACATACGAAATCAGCTACTACGTGCTTGGGCGGAAGTTTACCAAAGAGTTTACGGTGTGATTTTCATTTTCCGGGCGGCTTGGGCCGCCTTTTTTCTTTTGCCGTTTGCGTTCTGATAATGTGCAGCAAAAAGGCGGCGCTGCTTTCCCGGCAGCGCCGCCTCGATCGAAAAGGCCTTTCGTTTCTGTTCGAGAGGATTATATATTACGGATATGTTACGTGTCAAGAGGAAAATGACATATTTTAGAAATAAATTCGTCATCCATTCCCTTCAATATAATTTTCCGCCCGCACGTATCCGCAATCGCCGCTGTCGAACTCGACGTAGAACCAGTTTTCATTGATGTATCCCACCACGCGATTCACATTTACGCCGTCGCCGCTCACCTCGCCGCGCACGACCGTCGTCTCGTCCGGGCGGCTGTAGATGGTAACGGGGTCTTCCGTATTCAGCGTATACGCTGAAGAGAACCAGTCTGTCTGCAGCATCTCTTCCGCGCCGATGGCAAGATACTTGCGCATCATATATCCCTCGTCATGTTCGGCCAGCTGGACATGCGCCCACTCGCCGGAAATATCGAGAATTTTCACGGGCGTAGCGTTATAGAATCGCCCTTTGGAGATGGACTCCGTGCTCGGTTCCGCGCGCAAATGCAGCCGGTCGTCCGGATTGGGGTTGCAGACAAGCGCGCAGTCGGAAGAATCCTTTATCGCAACGGCCTCAGAAAAGCTTGCCGGAAAATCTTCCGGCTGAAAATGCCGCAGAAACGCGGTGGATTCATGCACGTAGACGGCTTTTTGGCGGTCGTTCGACCTCAGCAGCCACGCGTTGCAATCGTAGGCCTGCGCGGGGTCGGTTCCCTCCACGCGGGTCAGCTTCCATTCGCCCCGTCGGAGCTCATGGAAGTAATAATCCGCTTCCCCTTCATAGCGGAGGATAAACCCTCTCGAGACAGGCGACAGCGAGGGCGCGACGCCATGAAGCGCGGGCAGCGGCGCAGACTCTTCATCCAGGCCATATTCCGTTCCGTAATCACAAAACACGCTGACCTGGTACGCATCCTCGCCGCGTTGCGTGAGGAGGACCATGCTGTTTCGGCTGGCGTCCGCCACGGTGATATACTGGAGAATCGTCCCCATTTCATATTCCGCAATCCTGTTCCGAATTTCTTCAGGCAATGTATCCGCCAGCGCGTATGCGTGCAGCGCGCACAGCAGGCAGGCAAGCAAAAGCGCCATCCGTTTCTTCATATCGTCACCTCCCGGTTTTAATTCAAAACCATGCATCCGCGAGCCAGCCGGGGCAGGGGGACGCTGTCCCCCTGCACCCCCTGGCAGGAACCTGAGGTT
>CAKTTL010000117.1 GCA_934615235.1 uncultured Clostridia bacterium | reverse complement strand
GCCACGTACGTCGGCTCTTCGCGCTCGCACAGATCCTTCAGGTCGGTGACGATCGCGGACATGCCGGAAACGTAGCACTGCCTGCCCGCCGTTTCGCGCACCGCGCGAATCGCGTCCATCGTCACGTCCGCGGACGTGGAATCGTCGAAGAAGACGGCCATGATGGTCGCGTTGTCCGAGTTGAACTCGTTATAAACCTTCTCGGGCAGCACTTCCATCGGAATGGACAGATCGGCGATGGAATCGTACCAGATGACCGAATCCACATGGTCGATCTTCTCCAGCTCGGCCTTCAGGCGGGAAACGTCCCTGGCCGGCATGTCCTCCACAACCAGCATCGAGAACGCGCCCTTGCCGAAATCGTCCAGCAGCACGTTCTGCCCGACGACGGTATCCATGTCCTCAGGCAGGTAGGTGAGCATGTCGTAGTTGATCCGGGTCGCCAGCATGCCCATGACGGAGGGAACCAGCAGCAGCAGCGCGACGATCAGAATCACAACGCGGTGTTTGACAACCGCCCTGGAGAAACGCATCGTTTAATCCTTCCTTTCTTTCACTTCATACTCGCACTCAATCACGTCCGGGCGCTGATGACGTATAATCTTGACGGCGCAAAGCGCCACGCCGAGATTCAGCACGCCCTCCGATAACATCGAAACGCCCAGCAGAACCGTCAGGATCTGCGCGCTCTTCGTCGGCCGGAAGGCGACTACCGCGCCGACCGCGCCGGCGACAACCGCCAGCACGAGGATCAGCCACCAGGAGGGGAGCCCGAACTTCTTCGCATCCAGCGCCGTCTGCAGTTTCAGCAAGGCGTCCGCCATGATGGAAATGCCGAGCACCAGACAGAGGAAGTTCATCGCGTGATCGGGGTTGATAAGAACGATAACGCCGATGAGAATCAGCAGCAGCCCGAACGCCAGATCATACTGGAACGCCAGCCTGTACAGATCCTTTGAAAAAAATCCCGCCAGCTTCACCACTCCAAACGCGACAAGCATCGCCCCCGCCGCCATGCCGATGAGCGAAACCGACAGATCGTGCTTGACGATCATCGTCAGCCCCAGCGCGCAAAACAGCAGCGACATGATAATGTATCCCGCCTTCGCCGCGCGAATGGCTTTCGTGGAACGCATGAACCATAACCTCCTTTTCTTGAGTTCGCCCGAAGTATACACCCCGCCCCGCGCCCCGTGAATGGTCACGTTTTTTCCAATGACCAAAATTTGGGCATTGCTGAGGGAATGTCTGAAAACCAGGGGGGAAGAACCCTTCCTTTCGGAAAAGGAAGGGTTCTTCCCCCCTGGACCCCCTATCTCCCAAGGAAACCGCTTTGCCGCGTCCGCCCCGCGGAGGGCGGGGCGGGCGCGGCGGGTTCCCGGAAAAAGAAACAGCGCCATCCGCCGCCCAGAGGGGGCGGCGGATGGCGCAATAAAGCGGCTTTCTTCTTGAAGGGGGCGTGGGGGAAACTTCTTCTTTCTCCAGAAAGAAGAAGTTTCCCCCACAAAAACCCCGTCCCTTTCGTTCCCCTCGTTCCCCTCGTCCCTCACTCCCTGTACGCGCTCGGGTTCGCGCCCTTCGCCTTGCTGAAAACGCGGCGGAAGGTGCGCGCGTCGGAGAAGCCGGACTGTTGAGCGATTTCTTCGATGGAGAGGCGCGTGGTCTGCAGGAGGCTGACGGCGTGATCGATGCGGAGGGTGTTGATGTAATCGAGAAGCGAGACGTGCATCTCGGTGGAAAACTGGCGGGAGACGGTCTGCGGGTGGCGGCCGAAGGCTTCGGCGACGCGGCTGACGTTCAGATCGTACTCGCAGTAGTGCTGCTGAACATATTCGCAGATCTGCTGCGCCGGGGAGTCCGCGTCCTCGCCGCGCGGAGCGCGCAGAGAAGAGGAGGCGTACTGCACCAGACGGGAGAAGGCGTCCCGCAGACTGGCGGCGTCCGGCGCGGCCATGACGTTTTCCATGTTCAGCATGAGCATCTGGCGCGCGGCCGGATCGGCCGTGGCGGCGTAATAGGCGTTCAGGATCGGATAAAGCTGCTCAAGCACGCAAATGCGGAACAGCGGGAACGACGCGGTCGCGATATCCTCGTGCGCGGCGAAGAGCTCGTCCGTCAGCCGCTGCGCCTCCTCCGGCGCGCCTGCGCGCAGCATTTCAATCAGGCGCGGCATGAAATTCTCGCGCAGCGAATCCTCCGTTTCGGAAAGCGCGCGATATTCCTGCAGCTCGGCGGATTGCTGATCGAGCGTCTCTCGCATGGCGTTTTTCTCGTCCGCAAGGCTGCGGATGGAGCGCTCGATCCACTCGAACTCGTTCGCGCGCGGGCGCGACGGGTTGGTCAGGCGCATCAGCTTGTCGACGGGGCGGTAATTGCGCTGCAGGAAAACGACGGAAAGCAGCACGCCCAGCACGAGCGCCGTCGCGATGCTCAGCACGGTGACAAGCCGCAGCGCGTTGAGCGTGGACCAGTAGCTCGTTTCGGCCGTGAAGATGGCGTAGTACCATGTGTTGACGCCTGATTTGCGGTAATCGCAGACGTAGCGCCGCCCATCCGCGGCGGTGATATACGAGCCGCTCTCGCGGGAAAGGTCGATAGAATCGAGCGCGGGCACGTCGTCGGAAAGATAGAGCGCGGTTCCGTTTTTATCGGCGAGCATGAGATATCGGTCCGTCAGCCCGTCCATAAGGCTCTGCACCTCGTCGAGCGGGATGGTGATAAACAGGTTCGCCCGGCGGCTGTAATAGCGCATGGAGTTGGCCAGAACGATGCAGTTTTCATGGCTTTCGCCGCGCAGTTCGCGCGAGAAAAAGTACGACACGCCGTTATACTCGCCCGAGAGCAGCTCGCGCCATTCGTCGGCCGAAAGCGCGGTGCCGAAGGTGCGCTGCATGGTGTAGAACGCGTCGAAATCGTTCGCCGTCTGTCCGGCGATGATGTAATCCCGCTCAGGATAATAAATGAGAATGTTCACCGCGGAGGTGGGGCTGTCGATATACCCCTTGATCGCTTCCCAGATATTGCGGACATAGCGGGTGGGAAATTTATCGTCGTTCTGCGCGTAACAGGAATCGCGCAGGTCGCGCCGGGTATAGGTAAAGGAAAACGCGGCGTTGAGGATGTTCAGCTTCCGGTCCATTTCCTCGGCGACGGAGGAAATGACCACCTCGTTCGAGGCGGAAATCTGCTGCTTGACCGTTTCCGTCATATGCAGGGAGCTGTAGGTAAAGCAGGTCAGCGGAATGAGCAGAATCAGCAGATACGTCGCCGCCCAGCGAAGGATAACCGATTTCGATCTGTTTTTCAAGCCGCTCATGCCGTCCGGTTCCCTCTCTTTTCGCGCTGCGTTTCGATTGTTTTATTATAACACACGCGCAGGGGGAAGTCCACTTTTCCACAGGACGGCAAACCGGCGTTATTTTCCCGCGCAGAGCGCGGAAATGAAACATGCGGCTATTCGGTTTCGTCCAGGCCCTCGAAAAAAGCGTCATAAGAACAGCCGTAGATTTTCCGCAGCGCAACCAGCACGCTGATGCGGATGTTCAGCTCGCCAGTCTCGTATTTTTCATATGTCGTGCGGCCAATGTCGCAGCCCATGCGCTGCAGCTGCGCGCACAGCTTCTCCTGCGAAAGCCGGCGTTCCAGGCGAAGTTTGCGCAGGTTGTCGCCCATGGAGCGGTCGCGTCGGAGTTTCTGTTCCATTTTTCCTCCAGGATTGACCAATATTGGTTGCAGTTGTGGCCATTTTATGCAATACTGAAGGAAAATATTGACCGTTATATTGGTCAAAAGCATGGAGTGATAAAAAATGCCAGCCTGTACTTTTTTCGGTCATCACGACGCGCCAAACAGTCTGGAAACTAAACTTCTTGAAATCATCAAAGAAGCCATCGATCAATACGGTGTAAGAACATTTTACGTAGGGTGTATCTGAAAAAGGAAGAGGCGACAGCACGAGCGGATTTTTCGTCAGTTCAAGGAGGGAAATCGAAGGTTTAGCGGGGCTAAATCGAGATTTCCCGACGCCGAAATGGCGGAAAAGACGCCGTGATGGATTTTCAGGGAATTTTTCAGATACACCCTAAGGAAACCAAGGGAATTTTGACGCAATGGCGCTCCGATCATTGCAGAAAATTCAATCGACTTACGCCCAGATTCACTATTCTATCGTATTTGCCTACCTGCCAAACACCGCGGCCCCAAATACGCCATCCGTCTTTCCGGAAGGAATCGAAAACGTTCCTTATCGCTTTCGTATTCCGTGGAGAAACAAATGGATGATTTCTCAATGCGAATACGTTATTTCATACGTTTCTTACACATCAGGTCAAGCGGCCAAGTATGTAAAAATTGCAAAGGAACAGGGAAAGCATATTCTTTCTTTAGGATGTATCTGAAAAATTCCCTGAGACTCCATCACGGCGTCTTTTCCGCCATTTCCGCGTCGGGAAATCTCGATTTAGCCCCACTAAACCTTCGATTTCCCTCCTTGAACTGACGAAAAATCCGCTCGTGCTGTCGCCTCTTCCTTTTTCAGATACACCCTAACCAAAGAGAAGGATTCCGCCTCATCGCATCAGAATGTATCTTCAAACCTTACAAAACCGTAAGATTTCCGCCCCAAACTGTAAGGCGAATCGATGGAGACGCGCCCCGCGCGTCTGCTATAATCCCTCCGAAAGCAAACAAGGAGGAGCAATGCAATGAGCATTTTGCAGGTTGAAGGCCTGAAGAAGGTTTACACTTCGCGCTTTGGCGCCAACAAGGTGGAGGCGCTGCGCAACGTCAATTTCAGCGTGGAGGAAGGCGAATACGTCGCCGTCATGGGCGAGAGCGGCTCGGGCAAAACGACGCTGCTCAACATCCTCGCCGCGCTCGATAAGCCCACGGCCGGCTCCGTCCTGCTCGACGGCAAAAACCTCGCGGACGTGCGGGAAAGCGAAATTTCCGCCTTCCGCCGCGATCATCTCGGCTTCGTGTTTCAGGAGTTCAACCTCCTCGACACCTTCACCCTCGAGGACAATATCTATCTGCCCATGGTGCTCGCCGGAAAGCCCTACGCCGATATGCGTACCCGGCTGATCCCCATCGCGCGGCATCTGGGCATTCTGGAACTGCTCAAAAAATACCCCTACGAGGTCTCGGGCGGCCAGAAACAGCGCGCCGCCGTCGCCCGCGCGCTGATTACGAAACCGCGCCTGATCCTCGCCGACGAACCGACCGGCGCGCTCGATTCCCGCGCGACGGACGAACTGCTCCGGCTCTTCGGCGAAATCAACCTCGGCGGGCAGACCATCATCATGGTCACCCATTCGGTCAAGGCCGCCAGCCACGCGGGGCGCGTGCTGTTCATCAAGGACGGCGAAGTGTTCCATCAGCTCTATCGCGGCGAGAATACGAACGAGCAGCTTTATCAGCGCATCTCCGATACGCTCACCATGCTCACGACGGGCGGTGACAGGCAGTGAAAACCGGCTTCTACGCAAAGCTCGCCGTAACCGGCATGCGCAAAAACAAACGGCTCTATCTCCCCTATCTGCTCACCTGCGCGTGCATGGTCATGATGTACTATATCGTCGCGTATCTGGCCACCTCGCCCGTTCTCGCCGCAATGAAGGGCGGCGATTCCGTACAGGCCATGCTTGGCATGGGCACGATGGTCATTCTCGTTTTCTCAGTGCTGTTTCTGTTCTATACCAATTCGTTCCTCATGCGCCGCCGCAAGCGCGAGTTCGGGCTGTATAATATCCTCGGCATGGATAAGCGCAACCTCGCGCGCATTCTCGCGTGGGAATCGTTCCTCGTGGCGCTGGTTTCTCTGGTTTCGGGACTCGCGCTGGGCGTCGGTCTGTCGAAGCTGTCGGAGCTGCTGCTCGTCAACCTCCTCGGCGAAAAGGCGACCCTCGCCTTTACCGTCTCCGGCGCGGCGCTATGGCAGTCGGTTCTGTTCTATGCAGGCGTGTTCCTCGTCATTTTCCTCAACGCGTTGCGTCAGGTCTGCGCCGCGCGGCCGGTCGATCTGATGCGCGCCGAAAGCGCGGGCGAAAAGCCGCCGCGCGCCAACTGGTTCCTCGGCCTGCTCGGCGCGGCGCTGCTCGTCGCCGCGTATATCATCTCCGTCAGAATCGATAACCCCGTCTCGGCCGTATCGCTGTTCTTTGTCGCCGTGCTGATGGTCGTGGTGGGCACGTATCTGCTGTTTATCGCGGGCTCCGTCGTCGTCTGCCGCATCCTCAAGTGGGATAAGAAGTTCTATTACCAGCCGCGGCATTTCGTTTCCGTCTCTTCCATGGCCTATCGCATGAAGCGCAACGGCGCGGGTCTCGCGTCCATCTGTATCCTCGCCACAATGGTGCTCGTGATGATCTCCACCACCACCTGCCTCTTCTTCGGCGCGGAAGATTCCCTGCGCACGCGCTACCCGAACCAGATTGAAATCTCCGTCATCCTGCCCACGCCGGGCGACGCGTCGGACGAGGCCGTCGGCAAGATGCAGGCCGCGGCGAAGGATGTTATCGCCGCGCATGGCGCGGCTGAAAAAAACGCGGCCGCCTATCGCTCCGCGTATATCGCCGGACTATTCAAGGACGGCGTGCTCGATACGAGCATGACCGATTCATCCGCCGCGAATATGCTCTCCGTCGGCAATCTCTGCCAGGCGTACCTGATCCCGCTGTCCGATTATAACACCATGGCCGGCACGAACGAAACGCTCGCTGCGGGCGAGGCGCTCATGTACCCCGTGCACATCCGGTTCCAGTCCGATTCGCTCGAAATCGCCGGCGGCGGCAGTTATCGCGTGCATACGCTCGATTCCTTCCCCGTGCCCGGCAGCGCCGCGGCGCAGATTCTCCCGTCGATGTTCGTCGTCGTGTCCGACTTCAACGCGATCGCTTTCCGCCTGTTCGAGAAGGACAGCACGGCCATCTCCCTGTCCTGGTTCTGCGGCTTCGACACCGACCTCGACGAGGACGCGCAGATCGCGCTCAACCGCGAAATTTATTACACCCTGCGCGACCTGCGCGAAACCGGCGCGCTCGGCATGGGCAATATCGATTGCCAGAGCGCGGCCGGCGAACGCGGCGATTTCTACGGCACCTACGGCGGCCTGTTCTTCCTGGGCATCCTGCTCAGCTTCGTGTTCGTCTCTGCCGCCGTGCTCATCATCTACTACAAGCAGATCTCCGAAGGCTACGAGGATCAGGCGCGCTTCGATATCATGCAGAAGGTCGGCATGACCCGGCAGGATATTCGCCGCAGCATCAACGCGCAGCTGCTGATGGTCTTTTTCCTTCCCCTCGTCTTCGCCGCGCTGCACCTCGCCTTCGCTTTCCCCTTCATCCGCAAAATCCTCATCCTTTTCAACCTCACCAACCTTACCCTGCTCGTCGGCGTAACCGCGGCCAGCTTCGTCGTCTTCGCCGCCTTCTACACCATCGTATACCGGGCAACTTCCAACGCGTATTATCACATTGTAGCGAAGGGGTGAGGGGACGCCAGGGGGAAAACCTCTTCTTTCAGGAGAAAGAAGAGGTTTTCCCCCTGGACCCCCTTTCCAGAAGAAAGCCGCTTTCCCGCGTCCGCCGCCCGGAGAGGGCGGCGGGCGCGGGCGTTTCTTTTCACGGCTGCGCCGGAACAGGAAAACCCATGCGGCTTTCTTGGGGGAGAGCGCGAGAGGGGGGCTTCTTTCTCCTGAAAGAAGACTCCCTCTCGCAAAAAGCCGCCTCCCC
>CAKTTL010000116.1 GCA_934615235.1 uncultured Clostridia bacterium | reverse complement strand
ACGAAGCACCACGATTCGTCCGCGTTCCAGCGCAGGAGCGAAATCTGCTGGCCGAGGTTTGCCCGGCCGATTACGGCGCTGTTTGTTCCCGCGCCTGCGCGGACGTTGCACCACTCCTTCACGCCCCGGATGAGCGCCTGCTCATGCTCCGGCGCGGCGTTATAGATTACGTTGTCCACAACCGTGGGAACGGCGGGCGCAACCGGCGTTTCCTTCGCGCGGATGTAAATATGAACTTCTAAATAAATTGGATCCGCACTCCCGTATATAACCAGAAAGCGTTGAATATAGTCGCCTTCCTTGATCGGCGTGCCCTTTATCGTAACCAATGATTTCCCTGTTTTCCACGCCTTCAGGCCATATTGCTCTTCCTCATTGTTGGGGATAATATCAATGTTGGGTTCTCCGTCTTCGCCCTCATTAAGTTTGCACTGAACCAATTTATCCGCAGGTTCCCCGACGATAAATTCCAGTTCCGTTTTGTCAAGATAGATCGCCCCCGCCATCGTTGGCAGCAGGCAGAGTGCAATCATGAGTGCAAGCGAAACCAGCCGATATGCCGCTTTCTTCATGTCTGTGCCCTCCCCTTACTTGATCGGCAGAATGAACTGTTTGGCGATCCAGCCCTGCAGGCCGTTGAACTCGACGAAGCACCACGATTCGTCCGCGTTCCAGCGCAGGAGCGAAATCTGCTGGCCGAGGTTTGCCCGGCCGATAACGGCGCTGTCCGTCCCCGCGCCTGCGCGGACGTTGCACCATTCCCTCACGCCCCGGATGAGCGCCTGCTCATGCTCCGGCGCGGCGTTGTAGATTACGTTGTCCACAACCGTGGGGACGGTGGGGGTAACCGGCGTTTCCTTCTCGCGGATGATGATCGGAATTTTCAGCGTCACATCTGGCCCGTCCCAGAATTTGAGTGTCAAACTCACAGAACAGTCTCCCACCTTGGTGGGCGTGCCGTAAACCATGAAGTACGTTTCATTATTCTCCATCCTGCCCTCGGCTTTCAGACCGCATTCCGGGCACGTCGTCTGAGGTGAAATCGCCTTACCTTTTGTCTTAGCATCTCCCGGGTCAGATACACACCTGAATGATAGTTCCTTATCTTCCCCGACGGTAAATTTCAGCTCCGCCGGTTCCAGATGATACGCCCCCGCCATCGTCGGCAGCAGGCAAAGGGTAAGCGTGAGGAGTATTGCGAGTGTGAGCGCGCGGATTTGTATGCGTTTCATGAATCGTTACCTCCCATCGTTTTCCTTTTTTACAAAAGTAACTATACAGGAAACCGTTCGGAGCGTCAAGCTGAAAAACTTTTTTCCTGTTCTTTTTTCCCTTTTCGTGTTATACTTTGCATATGATTGATTTTGCTCATCTTCATCTGCATACGGAATACAGCCTGCTCGACGGCGCCTGCCGCATCGATCCGCTCATGGAAGCGATTCGCGACAAGGGCATGCGTCACTGCGCTGTAACCGATCACGGCGTGATGTACGGCGCGGTCGATTTTTACTCCGCCGCCAAAAAGCTCGGCGTCCATCCCATCATCGGCTGCGAATGCTATATCTGCCCCGATATGGACGATCGCCGCGCCATGGCGCGCGATTACAATCACCTCATTCTGCTGTGCGAAAACGAAACGGGCTACAAAAACCTCACCCACCTCGTCTCCGACGCGTGGACGCGCGGGTTTTATTACCGCCCGCGCATTGATCACCGGCTGCTCGAGGGGCGCACGGAGGGGCTGATCTGCCTGTCCGCGTGCCTGCAGGGCGAGGTGCCGCAGGCGCTTTTGAACGGTCAGGACGAAACCGCGCATCGCGCGGTTGAAAGATACGTCCGCCTCTTCGGCAGGGAGAATTTCTTCATCGAAATCCAGGATCACGGCATCGCCGAGGAACGGACGGTGCTGCCGCAGCTGGTGCGGCTCGCGCGCGAGATGGACGTGCCCATCGTCGCCACGAACGACGTGCATTATCTCCGCCAGGAGGACGCCGAGGCGCAGGAAGCGCTCATGTGCATCCAGACCGGCAAAACGCTCGAGGACGCGAACCGCATGCGCATGCAGACGCGCGAGCTTTACCTCAAAACGCCGCAGGAGATGGAGGAGCTTTTCCCCCAGTGGCCCGAGGCGCTCGAGCGGACGGTCGAAATCGCCGAGCGGTGCAATATCGAGTTCGATTTCAAAACCCGCCACCTGCCCGCCTACCCGCTGCCGGAAAACATCACCGCGCCCGAGCTTCTGCGCCGCGAATGCCAGCGCGGCCTCGCCGAGCGCTACCCCGACGACGACGGAACCGCGCAGAAGCGGCTCGACTACGAGCTTTCGACGATTGAATCAATGGGGTTCGTCGATTACTTCCTCATCGTGTGGGATTTTATCAAATACGCAAAGGACAACGGCATCATGGTCGGCCCCGGACGCGGCAGCGGCGCGGGCTCGATCGTCGCCTATTCGCTGGGCATTACGGCCATCGATCCGCTGAAGTATAACCTGCTCTTCGAGCGCTTCCTCAACCCCGAGCGCGTCTCCATGCCCGATCTGGATATCGACTTCTGCTACGAACGCCGGCAGGAGGTGATCGACTACGTCGCCCGCCGCTACGGCGAGGATCACGTGGCGCAGATTATCACCTTCGGCACGATGGCGGCCAAGGCCGTCGTGCGCGACGTGGGGCGCGTGCTGGGCTACCCCTACGCCGAAGTGGATACCATCGCGAAGATGATCCCGTTCGCGCTGGATATGACGCTGACCAAGGCGCTCGATATCAACCCCGAGTTCAAGGCGCGCTACGAAGAGGACGAGCGGACGAAGCGGCTCGTCGACATGGCGCTGCAGCTGGAAGGCATGCCGCGCAACACCGGCACCCACGCCGCCGGCGTGCTCATCACGCAGAACCCCGTGACCGATTACGTCCCGCTGCAGAAAAACGACGACGTGGTCACCACGCAGTACCCCAAGGATACGCTCGAACACCTCGGGCTTTTGAAAATGGACTTTCTCGGCCTGCGCACGCTGACCGTCATCCGCGATACGCTCGATATGATGCGCGAGGCGGGCGTTGAAATCACGCCAGAGGAAATTCCGATGGACGATCCCGGCGTGTACGAGATGATCTCCTCCGGCGATACGGACGGCGTGTTCCAGCTGGAAAGCGGCGGCATGCGCACGTTCCTTTCCAACATGAAGCCGAGCTGCTTCGAGGATATCATCGCCGCCATTTCGCTCTACCGTCCCGGTCCGATGGAGAGCATCCCGCGCTATATCGCGGGCAAGAACGACCCCTCCACCGTCCGCTACAAGGACGAACGCCTGCGCCCCATTCTCGACGTAACCTACGGCTGCATGGTCTATCAGGAGCAGGTCATGCAGATTGTGCGCGACCTGGCGGGCTATTCCCTCGGCCGCAGCGACCTGGTGCGCCGCGCGATGGCGAAAAAGAAAAAGGACGTCATGGCGCAGGAGCGCGAATACTTCATCCACGGCCTGGAGGAGAACGGCAAAATCATCGTCCCCGGCGCGGTGCGCAACGGCGTGCCGGAAAGCGTCGCCGTCTCCATCTTCGACGAGATGACCGCCTTCGCCAGCTATGCCTTCAACAAATCGCACGCCACGGGCTATGCCATCGTCGCCGTGCAGACGGCGTGGCTGAAGCTGCACTACCCCGTGCAGTTCATGGCCGCGATGATGAACTCGTTCACCTCCAACAACGGCAAAATCGCGCAGTATATTCAGTATTGCCGCAAAAGCGGCATCTCCGTCCTCGCCCCGCACGTCAACAAAAGCCGCGGCAAGTTCTCCGTCGACAAGGACAGGGACGGCAAGCCCGCCATCCGCTTCGGCATGAACGCGATCAAGGGAAGCGGCGAAGCCGCCGTGGAATCGATCGTACACGAGCGTCAGCTGGGCGGCGAATACCGCGATCTGTTCGATTTCGTGCGCCGCGTGGCGGACGATAAGGTCAACAAGCGCGTCGTGGAAAGCCTCATCATGGCCGGCGCGTTCGACGGCATGGGCGCGAACCGCGCGCAGCTGCTGGAGGTCTTCTCCGCGGCGATGGAGGGCGCGGCCGGCGTGCGCAAGAAAAACGTCGCGGGCCAGGTTTCCATGTTCGACGCGTTCGACGGCGGCGCGCCCGCGCTCGAGATGAAAGCGCCGCAATACCCCGACGTGCCGCCGCTGCCGCTCAAGGAGCTGCTCGCGCTCGAAAAGGACGTGACCGGCGTTTACATCACCGGCCATCCGCTGGACGAATACGTTCAGACGCTCAGCCGGATGGATTTCTCCGTCCAGCAGGTCGCCGAAATGACGGAGGCGGAGGACGGCGGCATCTCCAACGACGGCCGCCGCGTGCGCATGGGCGGCGTGCTGGCCGACGTGCGCTCGAAAACCACAAAGGCGAATAAACTTATGGGCTTCATCCAGCTCGAAGACCTTACCGGCCAGATCGAGGGGCTCGTCTTCCCGCGCGTGTGGGAGCGAATCGGCTCGCGGCTGGAGGTCGACGCGCCGGTGATCGTCACCGGCAGCCTGTCCATCCGCGAGGACGAAGCGCCGCGCCTGCGCGTGGATAACATCGTCCCCCTGCCCAAGGACGGCGAAGCCCTCCCGCCCGACGAGGACGACGTTTCCTTCGGCGCGTACGCGCCGCAAAGGAAAACCGCCGCCGCCCCCGCCCAACCCAGAGCGCCCGAAAAGCTCTGGCTGCGCGTGAAAGACCCGGAACAGATGCAGCAGGCGCTGAAAATCGTCGCAGGCGTGCCCGGGCCGACGGCCGTGTTCTTCAACATTCTTTCCGACGGCAGCAGGCTCAAAGCCCCCGACGGCTTCCGCTGCCGCGTGGGCGAGGGCATGCTCTCCGCGCTGCGCAGCCTGATCGGAGAGGAGAACGTAAAACCCGTATGAAAAAAAAGCTGATCCTGCTCGTCGCCGTGCTGCTGGCCGCGTTTATCCCCGCCATGGCGCTCAACGTCCAGCGCGGCGTGCCCATCGGCGAAACCTTCCTGCCCCGGCGCAGCGGCGCGCTCTATGAAAAGAACGCCGATTACCGCGTCGCGCTCTCGCGCGGCGAAGACAAAACCCTCTGCGAAATCCGGCTCGGCGCGCAGACGCTTTCCGCCGCCCTCCGCTGGCAGGGCGAACGCGCCCGCGTCGAATACGACGACGGCGCGGTAATCGAGGGCGTGTGGCGCGCCGACGACATGTGGCTGACGGACGAGGACGGCAGGCCCGTCGCCTGGAACGACGGCGCGACCGTCACCATCAACGGCGATATCGTGAGCATCGGCCGCGGCGCGCTCGCCAACGCGCTATGCCGCATGGATACAAACGCGACCGAGCCGCGCGGCTCCGCCGCCGTGCCGTTTGTAGGCGCACTGCTCTACGTTGTGGGCGCGGCCGCGTTCCTCTGGCCGGAGCAGACCTACTTCTTCGGCAGCCGCTGGCGGTTCAACGTCGCCGAGCTTTCCGACGACGGAAAGCTGATGCAGAAGGCCGGCGGCGTGATCACAATGCTCGGCTCGATCGTTCTCATGTTCTATCCGCTCTTTGTATAGGCGAGGGGAACGTTTATTTCTGGGGGAAAACCCTTCCTTTCAGGAGAAAGGAAGGGTTTTCCCCCAGACCCCCTTTCCGAAGGAAAGCCGTCTTATCATTACGCCGCCCGCCCCTCTCAACGAGGGGCGGGCGGCACTGCTGCTTTTCTTATAAAAAACGCAGGGGAACCTTTTTTTCCGGGGGAAAACCCTTCCTTTCGGGGGAAAGGAAGGGTTTTCCCCCGGCCCCCCTTTCCAAAGGAAAGCCGTTTTATCACGATGCCGTCCGCCCCTCTCAACGAGGGTCGGGCGGCATTGCTGCTTTTCTTATAAAAAACGCAGGGGAACCTTTTTTCCGGGGGAAAACCCTTCCTTTCAGGAGAAAGGAAGGGTTTTCCCCCAGACCCCCTTTCCGAAGGAAAGCCGTTTTATCATTATGCCGTCCGCCCCTCTCAACGAGGGGCGGGCGGCGTTGCTGCTTTTCTCATAAAAGAACGCCGGGCGCAGCCCGGCGAAGCGGCTTTCTTTGGAAGGGGCGCGGGGAAACCTTTCTTTCTCCAGAAAGAAAGGTTTCCCCGCAAAAACTCGTCCCCTCGTCCCCCGTTCTCCGTCCCCGTTCCCTCATTCCCTAAAAAATTTCGTCTTTTCTCTTGTGCATTATCGCAAAATGCGTTACAATCTGAGTGCGAGGAGGGAAGATATGCTGCTTGAAGATTTTCTGGCGCAGAACGATATCTGCGTCGTCAGCCGGGAGCTGCCGGCAAGCGTGCGCGCGTTTGTCGTGCGGCGCGGGCAGGGGTATTGCGTCGTAATCAACGCGATCTTCCCGGAAGAAACGCAGCGCAGCGCGCTGCGGCACGAGCTGCGGCATATCGCGCGCGGCGATGACGGCAGCCCGCTCTCGGTAGCCGAAATCGAACGCAGAGTGCAGCTGTGAACGCGCGCCCGCCCGCCGGCATAGTCTGGCCGGGGGGGGGAATGAGAATGGGCGCTTATACCGTCTGTGTTTACGCAATCTGTAAAAATGAAAAGAAGTTCGCCGCGCGCTGGATGGATTCGATGCGCGAGGCGGACCGTGTAATCGTTCTCGATACGGGCTCGGACGACGGCACGCCGGAAGCCCTTTCCGCGCTTGGCGCGGAAGTAACAACGGAAACCGTCTCGCCCTGGCGGTTCGATACGGCGCGCAACCGTTCGCTGGCGCTCGTGCCGGAGGACGCGGACATCTGCGTCTGCACCGACCTGGACGAAACGTTCCGGCCGGGCTGGCGCAAGGCGGTCGAGCGGGCGTGGCAAAGCGGCGCGCAGCGCCTGCGATACCGCTACACCTGGTCGTTTAACCCGGACGGCAGCGAAGGCGTCGTTTTCTGGATCGATAAAATTCACGCGCGTCACGGGTTCCGGTGGGTCAACCCCGTGCACGAGGTGCTCGCGCACGACGGCCCGTGCCCCACGGCGTTCGCCGAGGGCGTGCAGCTCGATCATCACCCGGACGCGGGCAAATCGCGCGCGCAGTACCTGCCGCTGCTGGAACTGGCCGTGCGCGAGGATCCGCATAACGATCGCAATATGCATTATCTCGGCCGGGAATATCTCTTTGCCGGGAACTGGCAGGCGTGCGCCGACACGCTGCGGCGGCATCTCGCCATGCCCGAGGCAGCCTGGGCCGACGAGCGCTGCGCGTCGATGCGCTTCCTGGCGCGCGCAGAGCAGATGCTCGGCCACGAAACCGCCGCCGAGCAATGGCACCTGCGCGCCTGCGCCGAAGCGCCGCACCTGCGCGAGCCGTGGCTCGACTACGCCAGATTCCTCTACCGGCGCGAGGATTTCGACGGGATGGTTTTCTTAGCGCGCAAAGCGCTTTCAATTGGCGAACGGCCGCGCTCCTATATCTGCGAGGCCGACGCGTGGGGCTATCTCCCCTACGACCTGCTCGCCCTCGGCCTTTTCTACACCGGCCGCAGGCGGGAGTCCCTCGAGGCGGCCCGCGAAGCCGCCCGCCTCGCCCCCTACGACGACAGGCTTCGCGATAACGTCGAGAAAATCGAGAAGGCGATATGAGGGAACGCTTGGGGACGCTTGGGGGTTCCACTCCCTGGGAAATCACGGCAGGAGACGCGCCTGAGCGGCGCAGCATTTTTGCGCAAGGCCAGGAGACAAAGGCAAGCCGAGCAGACGCGGCGTTTGGCGCGATTTCCCTGACCCCCGGCAGGAGACAGCGCCTCCTGCACCTCCGCTTTTGAGCGCGCCTTTCGGGCGCGCTCAACTTTTTA
>CAKTTL010000115.1 GCA_934615235.1 uncultured Clostridia bacterium | reverse complement strand
GTCCAGGGGGGAACCCCTTCCTTTTCCTAAAGGAAGGGGTTCCCCCCTGGTTCGTCCCTCCCGTTCTCCTTCAAAAACCCTCTGCATGCCCGGATCAGACTCGCAAGCATTTCGGGGCCGCCGTGCAGGCGCGCGCAGCCTTCGCCTCCATCAAGGGAAACGCGCGCGGTGCCGTATGCGTCCGCGCCGAGCGCGAGAACGTCCGCGCGACTGGCCGTGCGCAGCGCCGAAGCGACTCGCGCCAGCTGCACCTCGTCCGCCGCGACGAAGGCGTCGCATTTGTCGCACTCCTCGGCAAGCGAAGCGTTGTCCATCATCGCAATTGCGCCGCCGGTCAGGACGCCCGCCTGCGGCCGTACCATTCCCGTGGCGCGCAAAACGCCCTCCGGCAGCGGCCGCGAGGACATCAGCACCGTCCGCGCGACAGCCCCCAGACTGCGCGCGTAGCGCGGCGCGTCCTCATTAGGCGCGTCGCCGAACGCAACAAGGCCCAGGAACGTCATCTCGCTCTCCGGCGCCTGCGCCGTTTCCCCCAGCGGCTTGGTAGCGAACGCGAGCGCCTGCAGCCCCTCGCATTCGATGCGCCGCGTCGCGTCGAGCACCTTTGCGCGATCACAGTCCAGCATGGGGCGCTCCTTGCCCTCCTGCACCTTCTGGCAGCGCGCCAGCACCGCCTCCGGCGCGCCCTTGGCATACGAGCGCAGCCCGCCGCCCTCGCGGTGCACCGTCGTTTCTATGCCGCGCGTCTCGTCGTACGGGATGCGCTCCACGCGCGGATACTGCCGCGCCATGCGCTCCGGCGCGAAGCTCATCGACTCGGCGAACTTTTCCAGCGGCGGATAATCCGTGCAGCCCAGCGCCACGCCCGCCGTCAGCATCATCCAGGAGGGCTGGCGCTTCAGGCGCGAGACAGGGCAGAGCGCAAACGGCGCGCACGCGCCGCGAACATGTTCGTCCCCTTCGAGAAGAATCGACGCGTCGATCGCGACGGTACGCGCAAAACCAAGCGCCTCGACGGCCGCCGCGTCGTCCAGCTCCACGCCGAGCCCTTTCTGCTGCTCGAGAAACTTATTGACCGCACGCTTATAAAACATATCGCGCATCGGCGCGACAGACTGAATCAATCGTTGCATTCCCGCTCCTTATTCCACAATCAACCCGCTGTTGGGCAGAAACTCGCCCGGCAGGAACAGATGCCCCGCCAGTTGCGTCTGCTCGCCGTCGACGTACATGCGCACGCGCGAGACGCCCTCCAGCTCCGTGAGCGTGTTGACGATGGCGTAAATCATGTTCCGCTCCTGCGTGGCGTCCATGCCCGCGCAGGCGGAGGCGAAATTCTGCGTGAAGTTGATCAGCGCCGTATCGCCTTCGATCTTCACACCGATCACGTCCGCATCCGTCACGCCTTCGGGCAGGGCGGCGCTGAGCGCCGGATTGCCGGGGGCGCGCATCATCTCACGCAGAAGCTGACGCGGCGCGGTACGATACCGCTGGGCGATCGGCCGCCTTTCGGCCATGAGCCCGCTCCCGTCGGCAAGCGGGTAATAGATGTTGCACACGTCCGCCGCGAAGGCTGAAAACGCGTCGCGGCGCAAAACGCCGTCCCCGGCGCTCCAGAGGCTGCCGTCGGGCAGCGTCATCTCCGTCACCGGCACGCCGCCGATATACGCCACCACGCCGTCCAGCCGCGGCATGAAGCTCGTGAGCGTGTAGCAGATCGTCATAAGCATCTGCGCGCGCGTGCTCTCGCGCAGCAGGAGGAAGTCGTCCACCTCCTCGCGGAAATACACCGCCACAGTGCGCTGGCCGTCGCCGGCTTCGTTCAGTTCCGCGTTGCGCTCGAAGTAATCCGTCGGCGGCACGAGCGTACGCGTATCAGACAGCTGCATCGCTCCGGCGGAAAGTTCCTCCAGCAGCTTCTGCGCGTAAACGGCCTGCTCGCGCTTTTCAAAGGTGAGGTTGCGCGGCTCGGCCATCATCGCGCTGCCGTCGGACGAGGCGAAATAGAGCGCCGCCGTCTTTTGCAGCTCGCTGTTTTCCGCAGCGCGCTGGGTTTCCACCTGACTCCAGAAAGCGGCGATATCGCCGGAAGGATAGCGCGCCATAACGCCCACCGGGAGCGTCATCGCAACGTCCAGGCCGGTATCCCAGCCGTTGATGAGCGTATTGACATACTGAACGCCGGGCAGTTCGGTGAGCGTGTTGGTAATGGCCATGCGCAGCGCGTAAAGCGCCTCGATGCCCAGCACGCGCGCAGACGTGTTCAGGTTCACCGTCGCAATTTCGCCCGTCACTTCCACCGGGCAGGAGACGGAAGCCAGCCGCAATTGCTGACCGCCGGAGAAAACGCTCTCGGAGATCATCTCCAGCAGCGTGCGCACGATCATCTCATGCTCCGATTCTCCCGCATCCACGTATACCTCCCGCACCGTTGCGGAAAGCGTGGAACCGTCGTCGCTGGGCAGATACAGCACGGCGCTGACCGTGCGGCCGGACTGCGTATCGCCCACAGGGGCCTCCGGGCCGGGGCGTACGGTGGGCAGCGGCTGCGCGGCCCGTTTCCGCTCGCCGGGCATGCTGCTGACGCAGCCGGTTAAAAACAGCGTCAGGCAGAGGAAAAGACAAACCGCGATCCTTTTCATCAATTGGCCTCCATCATCCGCTTCAGCGCCTGATAATCAATCTTCCAAAGGCCGTTTTCGCGCAGGAGATGCAGCGGGTAGGCGGAAATCTCCAGCGTCGCGCCCTGGCTCTGACAGGTGAGGTTCACCGTCATCACGGCGGTCTGTCCGTCCTCAGAGACGCTGCCCGGCTCCAGCGTGAAATCAATCAGCGCGCGCGGCATGCTGGAAAGCTCCTGGTTGAAGGCTTCCTGCGTCGGGCGTTTGCCGTCGCCCTGCGCGGTGAAGCGGTACAGGCGGGCGTAATCCTTCGCGCGCCAGCTTTCGAGAATCACCTGCGCGGAGTTGTACTGCGTCAAAAGCACGCTTTCCTCGCGCGTCATCGGGCCGAGAACGGCGCTGTCGTCCGTTTCTCCGAAGAAGATCTCCTTGCGGAGGATGCGCTTGCCGGTCAAATCGTCCGTGCGCTCCTGCGCGAGAAACTGCACGGCGGTATACTTCGTCGCGTCTGTAACCGCGAGCACGACGGCGGCCAGCGACAGCCTGCGCCGCGTCATCACTTCCTCGCGCCAGGAGGCGTAGTTGTACCAGTCGGCCGGCACGTCGGTGGGCGAGGAGAGAAACGCGCGGCTGAGGGTGACGTTGAGGATCGTGCCGGTTTCGAAAACGCTGAGCACCTCGGTGCTCGGGTTAAACGTGCCGCTCAGATCGAGCAGGCTCGCGCTCGGGCCGTCGATCATCGCGCGGACGATCGCCTTCTCGAGCCGTTCGTCGCGGGAGAGATAGATTTTGCGCGTTTCACGCGCCAGTAAATTCTCCCCCTGCGCGCGGAAATACAGCGCGACCTCGCGCGTTTCCACGCGGCTGCCGCCCGTGCCCGAGGGAATATCCACCTGCGCCGCGCCCGTTTCGGCCGCCGCAGGCAGCGCGTCCTGCGGCGCGTCCTTTGCGGCGCAGCCGCCCAGCAGGCAGCACGCGGCGAGCAAGAGCGCCAGCGCTTTGCGTTTTTTGCTTGCGTTCATCGTTCCTCCCCGGTCTGGGTCGAGATGGGCAGTTCCATGCGGAAGGTCGTGCCCTTGCCCTCCTCGCTGCGCACGGTCAGCGCGCCGTCATGCAGGAGAACGGCCTGATGCGCGATGGACAGGCCCAGGCCGTTGCCGCCCGTGGCGCGCGCGCGCGCCTTGTCCACGCGATAGAAGCGATCGAAAATATGCGGCTGATCCTTGGCCGGGATGCCAGGGCCGTGATCGGCGATTTCGAGCACGGCGGTCTTTCCGCGCTGCTCGAGGGTGACGCGAATCGTCTCGTTCTCGGGCGAATACTTGATCGCGTTGTCGACGATGTTGTAAATGGCCTGCTGCAGGCGCGTCGCGTCCGCAAAGAGCGGGCAGTCGTCCTGCGCGGAGAAGCGGATGCGCTGGTTCTTCGTCTCCGCCAGCGGCCTGAGACGGCGAAGCGTGTCCTCTGTCAGGTCGCGCAGCGTAATGGCCTGCCGGTTGAGCTTGAAATCCTTCGAATCGGCGCGCACGAGGGTGAGCAGGTCGGTTACGATCTTGCTCATGCGGTCGAGTTCCTTGTCGATGTCGGTCATGAATTCATGCCGCAGGGCGGGATCCATATTCTCCTCGTAGAGCATCGATTCGAGCAGGATCTTGATCGTCGCCATCGGGGTTTTCAGTTCGTGCGAGGCGTTGGAGACGAACTCGTTGCGCAGCGCGTCCTGATGCTCCAGCTTTTCGGACATCTGGTTGAACGTCTCGGCCAGGCGGGTCATCTCGTCATGGCCGGAAACCTCCACGCGCGTGGACAGATCGCCGCGCCCCATGCGCTGAATGCCGGCCGTCAGCCGTTCGATAGGCTTTGTGATCACGCGGGAGAAAGTCAGGCTCATCACGAGCATTGCGGCGGCAGCCGCCGCAAAGAACATCATCATCCGGTCCTGAATCACGCGCAGGTTATCGACCATATCCTGCACGCTGACGGAATACAAAAGCACGCCCAGCCGGCCCTCGCCGCCCGTAAGCGCCGCCGTGAAATAGCCGACCCAGGTTTTGCCCGTCTGCGTGTTGCGCAGGAAGTCGAACGCGGCGCGCGCCGTGCTCGTATTCTGCCCGGAAAGCAGGTGGAACCCGTAATCGGACACCCCGCCGTAGAGAATGCTGACGATTTCCGGCTGCCCCATGCGCAGGCCGTTGAGCTCGGAGAACGTATCCGCCTGCACCTTGCCGTCGGAATCGATCACCAGCAGGCGGCCTTCCATTTCGCGCCCGGCGGCAAGCATTTCCTCATGCAGCGCCTGCGCGTCTCCGCGCTCGAGCAGCGGCGCCAGCCGCACCGAAAGCGATTCCACCGTCGACGTTTCCGCGCTGATTTTGGTTTGAAACAGATAATCGCTGACCAGATTGATCAGCGATGTAGCGACGGCGTAAAAGGTCACGCCCAGAATCAGCAGGAACGCGATCAGAATTTTCCAGCGAATGCTGAAAAAACGGCGCTCAGTCTTTATCCGTGAAATAGTAGCCCACTCCCCACTTTGTGAAGATAAACTCCGGCTGGTTGCTGTTGCGCTCAATCTTCTCGCGCAGGCGGCGGATATGCACGTCGACGGTGCGCATATCGCCGAGATAGTCGTACTTCCAGACGGTTTCGAGCATGCTCTCGCGGCTGAAAACGCGGCCGCGGTTGGTAATGAACAGCTGCAGCAGATCGAACTCCTTCGCCGTGAGCTTGACGTCCTTGCCCGCCAGCTTCACCGAGCGGTTGACGAGGTTCACTTCCATATCGCGCACGCGGATGATCTTGTTCTCCTCCGCGGCGGGCGGCGTGGCCTGCGCGCGGCGCAGAATGGTCTTGATGCGCGCCTTCACCTCGAGGATGTTGAACGGCTTGGTCATGTAATCGTCCGCGCCGTATTCCAGGCCGAGGATTTTGTCCATATCCTCGCCCTTGGCGGTGAGCATGATGATCGGCACGTTGCTGTGCTCGCGGATGCGCTGGCAGACCTCGGTGCCGCTGAGCTTGGGCAGCATCACGTCCAGCAGGATCAGGTCGTAACGGCCCTGTTCAAACTTGGCGATGGCTTCTTCGCCGTCCACCGCGGAATCACATTCATATCCGTCCTGCTCGAGGCTGAAACGCAGGCCCTTGATAATCAGCGGTTCGTCGTCAACAAGCAGAAGTCTTTTCGCCATGGTGATGCACTCCCTTTTTTCTCTCTTCAGCAGGTATATACACCTTAATATTATAGACGAAATCCAGCCCTGTTTGCAAGGGTATTTTCTCTTTTTCTTAATAGAATCAGGCTGGAGCGGCCGTTTTTTGTTGCGCTTTGTCATAACATGGTAAAAAATGCGAAATTTACAATCTTTCCGCGCCCCGCGCGGCGAAAGCCGATTCTATACAAAGCGGAAAAAGTGTGCTAGAATGATAAGCGTTATTTTTCGCGCTTCGCGCGGAAAGGAGGAAAACGACCGTCATGAAATCCAAAACCGTCTGGCTTTCGGCGCTTTTGTGCGTCGTTTTCTGCCTTCTGCCTGTGCTGGCGCTCGGCGAGAGCGACGACAGCGAGTTCGTCAGTCCCACGCGCCCCCCGAACGCCCCGGAATACAGCACTTCCGAGCCGGAAGCGCTCAAGGACAGCCAGATCGTCGCTTCAAGCTACCTGCTGATGGAACGCGAAACCGGCGAAATCCTGATGAGCCGCGACGAGGAAGTGGTGCGTTTTCCCGCCTCGACGACGAAGATCATGACGGCGCTCGTCGCCCTGCAGTTCTGCGACGACCTCGACGCAGTGCTCACCGTCTCCGAATCGGCCGTCACCTTCGCCGACGAAAAGGCAGAGCGCGTCCCGTTCAAGGCGGGCGAGCAGATTACGCTGCGCACGGCGCTGTACGGCCTGCTCGTCAAGAGCGGCAACGACGCTGCGAACGTCATCGCCGAATACGTCGCGGGCGACGTGCCCTCGTTCGTCAACCTCATGAACCAGACGGCGGCGGCCATCGGCTGCACGAGCACCAACTTCGTCAATCCGCACGGCCTGCACGACGATCTGCACTACACCACCGCGCACGATCTGGCGCGGATCATGAACGTGGCGCTGGAAAACGAGACCTTCCGCGAGATCATCGGGACGTATTCCTACACGCTGCCCTCGGACGAGATGTACCCCGAGCGGACGATCTACAACACCAACAAGCATATCAACCCGGACGACAACTACTATTACCGCTACTCCATCGGCGGCAAAACCGGTTTCACCAGCATGGCGGGCTACTGTCTCGTCGAAGCAGCCGAAAAGGACGGCGTGGAGATGATCGCCGTCATCCTCTATTCCGGCGTTTACAGCCGCTGGCCCGATACCAGCCGTCTGTTCGAATACGGTTTCTCGAAATATAAATCCATCACCCCGGAGCAGATCTTCGAGCAGAACCCCATCACGCTGCAGTTGTCCGCCTTCGATACGAACGACGCGGGCGAAATCAACGAGGACGGCACGCGCAGCAAGGGCCGCGTGACGCTGCGCATCGAGGCCGTCGATAAAACCCGCAAGGTGCGCATTACCGGCCTGGAGGCCGACGTGGACGCGATCGCCGCGGACTATGAATCCTACACGAACACCACCTGGCTCGTCGAGGCGCGCGCGCCAATCGCCGCGGGCGAAATCGTCGGCGTGCTGACGTTCTATCCCAGCGACGAGGAACCGGCCAAGTATAACCTGATTGCCACGCGCTCCGTCGCCGCGCGCGAGAACGCCCCGCCCACGCTGGAAGAAATCCAGCGCCAGGTCGAGCAGGACGATTCCCTCTTCCCGCCTTTCTCGCTGGACTGGGCGCTTCCGCCCGTCGTCGGCCTCGCCGCAATCGTCTTTCTTCTCTTCAAATCCCGCCGCCTCTTCAAGCATCAGAAACACAAAAAAGCCAAAGTCCCGCAACCGAAAAAGCGATATTTTGCGTGATGTGGGGGATGTGGGGTTTTCTGGGGAAGGAACCTTCTTTCTGGAGAAAGAAGGTTCCTTCCCCAGACCCCTTTCTCCAAGAAAGCCGCTTAGCCGCGTCCGCCCCACGGAGGGTGGGGCGGGCGCGGCGAGGGTCTCTTCCCGCACCATGCCGCTTCTCATAAGTGCAAACCGTCCCGCCCATTGTTGAAATGGGCGGGACGCGCCTCTTTGTATGCGGCTTTTTCTCCGAACCTTACCCAACGAAAACCGCTTGGCCGCGTCCGCCCCACGG
>CAKTTL010000114.1 GCA_934615235.1 uncultured Clostridia bacterium | reverse complement strand
GAATATAAACTGCCTTTCTTCGGATAGGGGCGCGGGGGAAACTCTTCTTTCGCAGAAAGAAGGGGTTCCCCCGCAAAAAACCCCGTCCCCTCTTCCCTCTCAAAACCCCCGTTCCCCGGCTTCTCCCCGCCTTACGGCAGCAGGTTCAGCATGTCTTCCTCGTTCGCCACATCCACAAACGAATCCGGCACCGCGCCCACGATAATGCTCTCCGCCACCGGCACCTGCGCCGAAACGCGCGCCGTCTGCGTGCCCGTAGGGATCACCATCTGCACGGTCGTATCGAGCTTAAGAAAAATTCTGTGCCTCGTCTGATTGATGCCCGCTGAAGAGAACTCGCTCATAAACTCCGTCGAAACCGCGCCCACCGGCACGATTTTCACCGTGATGCGCGGCCCACTGCCCGCGAAAAGCTGGCTTCCCAGCGCCGCGCCCATTGGGATGGATATGCCCGCTTCGGCGATTTCGCCCAGGTTTTGCTGCACGCGCAGCGCGGAGGTCGTCGCCAGCTCGTTCATCCGCGCCGTATCGGCGCGCATAACAGAAACCCGCCCATTATCATCGAGCACGACGGTCATCAGGTCGTCGTACAGGCCGCCCGATCGCATTACGTCGAACACCGCGTCGTTCATCGCCTGCACAGCCATCACGCGCGCCTGCGCCTCAGCCATCGTCAGGATGACGGGGCGCAGATTTGCATCCATCCAGAAAAACAGCCCGGCCGGTATCAGCACAGCCAGCAAAAAACGAAGCGGCAGCTTTCCCTTCCGCTTTTTGCGGAAGATTCGCTTTTCCACCATGCGGCATCCCCCCGAGGAGAATATGCCGGCCGGCGGTCTGCGATGAAAGCATGCCGCTTCTTTCTTTTCAAAACTTTCGGCTTACCCGCGCAGCTCCTCGTCGATTGCCCTGGCGGCGGTTTTGCCCGCGCCCATCGCGAGAATAACCGTCGCCGCGCCGGTCACTGCGTCGCCGCCCGCGTAAACGTGCGGCTTGGATGTTTTCCCGTTTTCATCGGCGACGATGCCGCCCCACTTCTGCGTCTCCAGGCCCGGCGTGGTATCCTTAATGAGCGGGTTCGGCCGATTGCCGATGGCGATGATGACCGTGCCCACATCCAGCGTAAACTCGCTGCCCGCCTTCGCCACTGGTCTGCGGCGACCGGAAGCGTCCGGCTCGCCCAGTTCCATCTCGACGCATTCCATCCCGCAAACGCTGCCGTTTTCATCGCCCAGGATGCGCGTCGGGTTGTTGAGCATCCTGAAGATGATCCCCTCCTCCTTCGCGTGCTCGACCTCTTCAGCGCGCGCAGGCATTTCCTTTTCAGAGCGTCGGTAAACAATATACACGTTCTTCGCGCCCAGACGCTTGGCGCAGCGCGCCGCGTCCATCGCCACATTGCCGCCGCCCACAACAGCAACGCTCTCCGCCACGCGCACGGGCGTGTCCGTCTCCGGGAAACGATAGGCCTTCATAAGATTAACGCGCGTGAGAAACTCGTTGGCGGAATACACGCCGTTGAGGTTTTCACCGGGAATTTTCTGGAAATTCGGAAGCCCCGCGCCGCTGCCGACGTACACCGCGTCGAACCCTTCCTCTTCCAGCAGCTCGTCCAGCGAAATGCACCGGCCGATGACCATATTCGGCTCAATCTTCACGCCGAGCGCCTGAACGGTTTCGATTTCACGGCGCACAAGCGCCTTGGGGAGACGGAACTCCGGAATGCCGTACACCAGCACGCCGCCCGCCGTATGCAGCGCTTCAAAAACGGTCACGTCGTAACCCATCTTGGCCAGATCGCCCGCGCAGGTCAGACCCGACGGGCCGGAACCGACGACCGCGACGCGTTTGCCGTTCTTCGGCGCAGCCTTCGCGGGGCGCTGCTCCTGCGGATGCTCCATCGCGTAATCGGCCGCGAAGCGCTCCAGCCGGCCGATGCCAACCGGATCGCCCTTGATGCCGCGCACGCATTTCGCCTCGCACTGCGTCTCCTGCGGGCAGACGCGTCCGCAAATGGCCGGAAGCGAGCTCGTTTCGCGAATCGTCTCGTATGCATCCATAAACTTGCCGGCGCGAATGAGGCGGATGAAGCTGGGAATCTGCACGTTCACCGGGCACCCCTGCACGCAGGGCGGATTCTTGCAGTCGAGACAGCGCGCGGCCTCCTCCAGCGCCATCGGCGCGTCATATCCCTGTGAAACCTCAAGAAAATTTTTGTTGCGCACCTCCGCCGCCTGCTCGCGCGCGGGCAGCTTTTTCAGGCTCATATTCGGCATTTTAACGCGCACCTCCCGTCAGGCGGCAGGCGTGCCGCTCCATGCTTTCGGCTTCTTCCTTTTTATACATTCTGCTTCGGGCAATCGCTTCGTCGAAGTCGACCTGATGGCCGTCGAAGTCCGGGCCGTCGACGCAGGCGAACTTTTTCTCGCCGCCCACCGTCAGCCGGCAGCCGCCGCACATGCCCGTGCCGTCGATCATGATCGGGTTCATGGAAACGATCGTCCGGATGCCGTAAGGCTTCGTCAAATCGCAGACGGCCTTCATCATCGGCAAAGGCCCGATTGCAATGACGCAATCGTACTGCGCGCCCCCGTCGATTCGCTCTTTCAGCGCAGTCGTCACAAAGCCCTTGTGGCCGTTGCTGCCGTCGTCCGTCATAATGAAAAGATTCGTGCTCGCATCCTGCAATTCATCCGTAAGGATCATCAGCCCGGTATTGCGGAAACCGACGATCACATCGACCTCCGCACCCGCGTCGTGCAGCGCCTTCGCCTGCGGATACGCGATCGCAACGCCCAGACCGCCGCCGATCACCGCCGCGCGGCGGATCCCCTCCGTCTCCGTCGGCCGCCCCAGCGGCCCGACAAAATCCAGAATCGCGTCGCCCTCCTCGAGCGTATCCAGCCGCCGGGTCGTCGCGCCGACTTTTTGAAAAATAATGGTGATCGTCCCGCTTTCGCGGTCGTATCCGGCGATAGTGAGCGGAATGCGCTCGCCGTTTTCATCGATGCGCAAAATAATAAATTGCCCCGGCTGCGCCTTGCGCGCCACAGCGGGTGCTTCAATCTCCATCAGCGTCACCGTATCATGCAGCGGGCGCTTTTTGACAATACGATACATCGGCCTCTCCTCCTCCTGCTCGAACCCAACGGCGAAAAACTTCTGTTATTTTATCATACCCCGCGCTTTTACACAACCGCATTTCTGTTTTTGAAGGCGAACGATTGTCGCGCTGCTTCCGGCGGCAAAAGAATTTCTAAAAAAATAGTTGACAATCGAAGAAAATGATGCTATTATATTTCAGGTCGAGCGTATGATTGATATTGTATGCGATGCCAACGTAGCTCAGTCGGTAGAGCAGCGGTTTCGTAAACCGCAGGTCAAGGGTTCGAGTCCCTTCGTTGGCTGCTTCGAGGTGTAGCGCAGTTTGGTAGCGCGTTTGGTTCGGGACCAAAAGGTCGCAGGTTCAAATCCTGTCACCTCGACTGTAAAGAAAGCCTTGCTGCATAAGAGTTTGCAGCAAGGTTTTTCTTATGTTCCGGTAATGTAATTTTTGCTTCCCATCTCGAAAAACATCATTTGTCACATCGTATGGCACTTTGTTGGCTTTTCGCAAATCCGAAAAGCCTTATCCCATAACGGTTTTCAGGCTTTTCTCCATGTCACGTTTCATGTCACATTCCCGGTCGAACATCGCCGTTACCATGGTACCGGCTTTCTGTATATCCTCCTGCTGCACGTGCGTGTAAATATTTTGCATTGTGCGTCGGTCTGCCCAACCGCCGATCTGCTGCAAAAGCTTTTCATCCATTCCACTGCGCCATGCGAGCGTTGTAAAGGAATGACGAAAACAGTGCGGCGTTTTCCCATAAACGTTGATCGTTCGACTGATACGCTCCCACATTCGTTTGACAGTCTGCTGTGAAACGGGCTCTTTCATGGCGCCAATCAGAAAAATTTCCTCTTCTCCTCCCGCCTGCAAAAGTTGATAGAGCGGTTCTGCAATCGGAACCGTTCGAATGCCCGCTTCTGTTTTCGGAGTGGATACAACCGGCTTATTCCCATTGTAGGTCACTCCCCGTCTGATATGGATAACGCAACCCCGGAGATCTATATCCTGCCATTGCAGCCCTAGCACTTCGCTTCGCCGCATGCCGGTAAACAGCAGCAAACCAACGAAAAGCCGATCCTGTTCCCGTTCCAGCTTTTCCATATTCGCAATGATATCCATCATCTGTTCTTCCGTCAACGGCGTACGTGTCTTTTTGCGCGTCGATGGTATTTCAAGCAATGAGCTTCGTGCCGGATTCTTCGCAATAATATCATCCTCGACTGCACACTCTAGGACCATTCCCAACACCATGAGCATTTCATGAACCGTTTTGCGCGCATAGTCACTCTTACTGTTGAGAAAATCCTGTATAGTGTTGCGTGTTATATCTTCTATCGCCATGGAACCGAAATACGGATACAGATGCCGCGTCAGCAGGCTCTCATATTCGCTCAGCGTCGTATGCTTTCGTTTTCCGTCTTTATAGCGCGCTTTCCATTGCTGCGCATAGGGTTTGAAAGCGTGCGATGCGGCCGGCTTTACTAGCGCGCCCTGCGCGGGTAGAACAATTCCCGCGTTAATCGCCTGCCGTAAATATGCATTGAAAATATCCTGCTGTGTTTCTCCGGTAATCCATCGTTCCCTGCCGCCAATCACGGCGCGTTGTTTAATTCTCTTGGGCATGTCGTTGTCTCCTTTCGGCATGCCCGCAACATCCGCTATGAAGCTGTCAAAGTGCTCCGACAAGGCGCTTGCGACAATGGCTCCGATCTGTTGAATCTGCGCCTTGTTAAATCCAATATTTTCGCCCTGAATAGAAATCTTCCTTCTTTCTGTTTTCCGTAATAATCAAAAATTTTGAAGGAAGGGGCAGGCTGAATCTATCCCCACATCCTCGTTCCAACCGATGTTCTGCTCCGAATTCAGCTCGGGAGCGTTTTCTTTCACCGGCAGGGTGAGGTTTTAACACGGCAAGTTGTTGTCGTCGTCCTGGCCGGGCATATCGTAGTACTGCCCGATGTCTTCATACCCGGTGCAATCGTCCGAAAACTGTCCGGAAACCATGCCATTATAATTACCATCAACATCACCATTACTATCAATATCATCATTACCTTCATAATTTATATCATAGTTGGTTTCATTGGTATCTTTAGATATATCATCACTTTCAGCTTCATATTTTTCTTTAGTATCATTTTCAACGTCAGCATTATCATTATGTAGGAAGTCGAACAGCGTGCTGTTGGGTATCTGCAGCTGCGTTGCAATGTCCCGGATGGATTTCCCTTCACGCTGCATCTGCCGGATAACTTTCGCCTGTGCGGCCGTAATCGCCCTGGGGCGGCCGCCCTTGAAACCGTGTGCGCGACGTTCCTGGCTCGAATCGATATCCAGCATCATCGGAGTCAGCAGGGTGTTGATAAGGGAGTCCTTCGGGAACCGACGGTACAGGCCATAGTCGACAATCGCATCATACATGGCCAATTTCACGTCCGTACCGAATTGCACGCCATATTTATCCAGCGTATCCCTGAAGTTCTTGAAGAAAGTGAAGCTGTTGCTGCGGTCAAATTGCTTGTTGTTCATGTGAATTCCTTTCTCGCCGGTGAGGCGATCTGATATTGTGAGGCACCTGATAACGATTCGTTATTGAGTGTAAGGGGCGGCATTTTACCGCCTCCTGAAATGCGGTTCTTTGATCGGGTTGTGAAACGCAGGGGGGCTATGTTGCGTCCCCCCCTTACCTGTTACAATGGCCTGGCTAATAAGGCGCTCCGCGCCGTTTGTATATATCACCTGTATACGGGTAACTGTTAAGCAGCTATCCTCTTGCGCAGCCGTTCCGATATTGCGTTGCTCAGCGTTTCGCCTTCGTACAACAACGTTTTATTACGCATTAGGACGCAATTTTGCGGCGGCAGGGGAAATATACTAACCCGTTTACGGAAGCTGCAGAAAACCCATATATAACGGGCTTCTGAGCAATAAAAGCCCATTGTACCTTCACACAGTGTGGATGCCCTTATTGTTTCTTTCCAGATACTCCGTCAATTGAGAAATATAGTCAGCTGCTTCGGCAAAACGACCGGCAATAATAGAATCGCCGACATGCTTGCGCAGCTCGCGCTCGTTGTCGATAGGCTCAACAACTGCCGCGGTCGGCACCTTCTCAAACACATTCAACAGCTGCGTGCGCACTTCAGTTGCAACCCTCGAGCCCGGCATCAGCATACCAATTCGAAGAACGGCTCGCCGGGAAAAGACGCGGGTGCCGCGATTGCTGACCTTGAGTTCAGCGCCGAGCTCTGGCCAGATTACAAGCTTGCAAAAATCAGCCGTGTTCCGAACCTGCACTTGAGGGGATACAGCAGCGCTGCCCTCTAATTGGATTTTTGGTTCAGTCAGCTTATCCACAACTTTGGGCTGGACTTTCGGTTCAGTTAGCCTGTCCTCATCTTTGAACTGAATTTTCGGTTCAGTTAGCCTATTGTTTTGCGGGCGATTCAAAAAGTCTTCCGCCTTTTTCATCATAACGCCGTCTGCGTCTATTTCGTTCTTATGACGCTGATATACACGTCGCACCGTATCGATCTCAACGCCATAATAATCCGCCACCTGCCGGGTGGTCATCGTGTCCGTGCCCGGAATGGTAAGCAAATGCTTCACCTTATCGAGTACTTCAATATGCGAAACCACCTGTTCGATAGTACCATCGACATTCTCCAGAAACTCGCGAATTTCCGAACTTTCCGTCATTTTCATTACCTCGCTTCTTTCGTTTGTGAAAATCCGAATCGTACTCAAATAAATTCCAATCAGGCGGTGACCTTCCCGAAGCCTTTTTGCAGATGGATGAGAAAAAGAACTGCCACGCATTGATTTTCTGCGCCTGCTCGGCCGCATAAGCTTCATTCATCGGCTTGCATTTCGGCATATTCCTTCGCCCCCATAATCTTTTTCAGCCGCGCCTGCGGCACCATGGCCTGAAGCACCTTGCTGTAGACCTCCATAAAGTTCTCCGTCGTAGGCTCGGCCAGACGTTCCGGCAGCGTGACCTGTTTCGCCTGCAGGCTCCATCCCTCCGGCAATGGAGGTATGGATCCGGCCACATAATATTTGTTCGGCTTTCGCTTCAGCTGGCCGTTTTCCATGTATGCAGCTCCATGGACCAGATCGATCTGCCGTTGCCGCACCATCTTCTGCACCGCGTCAAATACTGTCTTCCACGTTGTCCTCAGCGCCGCCCCCGCCCAGTCGTAGCTCATCTGGCAGGTAACATGCCGTTTCAATTTCCACCGCAGCAGGAACATGAACTTCCGGCAGGTACGGTTCGGCTGTGCCGCCCAATAAGCGATATCATCCGCGTTGAACACGGTCAGTTTCCCTTTTCCGGGTGACGCCACCACAAACTGCTCGCTGTAGACCCAGCGCATGATGTCGTCCGTCTCGCGCTCCAATGCCGCCGGCGACTGAAGCAGGAAGTCTTCCGGCTGACGCGCCGCCCAGGCCAGCAGTTCCTCGCGGTTACGCTCCTGACTCAGCCCGCGATAGCGGTTATGAATTCCGATAGCCAGCATCGTGTTATGCCGGTGTCCTGGCTCTAACAAATCGGGATAGCCGTCGCCCTCCATCTGCGCCAGGTCTGCCCGCTTCATCTTTCGCGTGGGAACCGTTTCATTCTCCGGCGTGTCGAACGGCTTGCGCGGCGGCAGGATTTCCAGCACCTTTTCGAAGTCGGCCACCGCCATCTGCTGAATCTGCAATACATACGCCGGATCTTCGATGGGCTGCAGCGTATCCCGATCCAGATACCAGCACACCCGGCCGGTCTTAAAATGCACCGACAGCGGCAATTTAATGGCCTGCCCGTTGGTCGGCCTGAACTCTATCTT
>CAKTTL010000113.1 GCA_934615235.1 uncultured Clostridia bacterium | reverse complement strand
GCCTTGAAGCGCTCGACGTGCCGCTGCTGACCGAGCAGCTCGCCGCGCTTTTCCGCGGCGAGGAAGTGATCCTCCCGCGCTACAGCTTCAAAACGAACACCCGCAAGGAGGAGGGCGCGCCCCTGCGCGCGGCGGAGGATCAGCCCATCCTCATCGAAGGCATTCACGGCCTGAACCCGCGCCTGACCGAAGGCCTGCCCGAGGACGATATTTTCCGCATCTATATCAGCCCGCTGACCACGCTCAACCTCGACGACCACAACCGCATCCGTACCACCGATATCCGCCTTCTGCGCCGGCTGGTTCGCGATAAGCAGTTTCGGCATTCGCCGTTCGAGGAGACGCTGGCCATGTGGCCGTCCGTGCGCCGCGGAGAGGAGAAGTTCATCATCCCCTATCAGGAGCAGGCCGACGTGATGTTTAACTCCGCCCTCGCCTACGAACCCGCCATGCTCAAGAAATACGCCTATTCCTCCCTCGCGGCCATCGAGGAGGGCAGCCCCTATTTCGTCGCCGCACGCCGCATGGTCAAATTCCTCAACTATTTCCGCTCCGCCGACTGCGAAGCCGAGCTCGGCCCCACCGCCATCCTTCGCGAATTCATCGGCGGCTGCTCGTTCTACATGAAGGCGAAATAGAGGAACGCCCGGAGCTTCTCCCCGAACCTCTGGACGGGTACTTTAAGGAGATTTGTTTATGATCCGTTGCGCGAAAGAAAACGATTTGCCGGAGATTCTGCGGATATACGAATACGCGCGTGGGTTCATGGCGCGGACGGGCAACCCGAACCAGTGGACGGGCGGTCACCCGCGCGAGGAGCTGCTGCGCGACGATATTGCAAAGCGGCAGCTATACGTCCTTGAAGACGAAACCGGCCTGCACGGCGTGTTTGCCTTTATCATCGGCGACGACCCGACCTATGCCGTCATCGAGCGCGGCGCGTGGCGCTCGTCCGCCCCGTACGGCACCATCCATCGCATCGCCAGCGACGGCCAGATTCACGGCTTCCTGCAATCCGCCGTCGATTTCTGCTGGCAGCGGATCCCGCACCTGCGCATCGACACCCACGCCGACAACCGCGTCATGCAGCACCTGATCGTCAAATGCGGCTTCACCAGATGCGGCATAATCCGCCTTGAAAACGGAGATCCGAGGATTGCGTATGAGAAGGAAGGGACGTTTGTCAGGGGGAAAACCCCTTCCTTTTTAGAAAAAAAGTAAGGGGTTTCGCGGCACTCAATCGTCGCATGCTCCCTGCCGGTCGCCTGCTCGTTTCATGCCGCACCTCCGGTTCGCTGAATCGGCCACTGGCCGCGCTCACCTCCGGTGCTCCCGACCCCCCCTTTCCTCAAGGAAAAACCACTTTTTATTACGCCGCCCGCCCCTCTCAACGAGGGGCGGGCGGCGTTGCTGCTTTTTCTGTTTTTCCCGAGCTGGGCGATAGCCCGGCGAAATAGCTTTCTTCGAAGGGGGAGTGTGGAAACCCTTCTTTCCCTGAAAGAAGGGTTTCCACAGCGTCCTCCCTCGCCACTTATTCCAGCGTGTCAAGCGGAATAAATCCGCGAACCGGCTGACCGTTGATTTCTGTTTCTACATATGCCCAATCATCATGATTATGATACTGGCCAAGCAACGTTATCTTCTTGCCTGCTTCAATTCTGCATAACGGGGTAAAGGACAGCTCGGGATCATCCGTCAGCGATGCGTTTCTGACGCATGTTTTCTCCGTATACTGAAAAGTCAGCCGTGGTGCTGGAACCGTCCAATTCATCGATCCGCCGTCTACGTATCCCACACGGAACGCGCCGTTATTGACCCTGTAACAAACAAGCAGCCAGCCATCCTCCCAACCGGAAACGCTGATATCGCCCGAGCTTGTACCAACGGCGGCTTTTCCGTTCGCTCCCCGAAAAGAATCGTATCCCGGTGCGGAATAGACAGCCAACGATTGTCCCTCCGGCAAGTACACGAAATGAAACAAGGGAAGCGAATAGATTCCATTCATCGCGTCCAAATAATTCCGCGGACCGAAATTATACGCGTTCATGTCCGCCTTCTGCTTTCGTACTTCCTTGACCATTGCCTCGTTTTTCCACTCGATCTCTGAAAGCTGTGGGTAACAGGCCTTCTGGTTGTCAGGGTTTGCGTTCGGTTGATACCATTCCTGCGCGTTAAAATAGTCGTAGTATTCGCCTCCCGCCTCGAAATTGAATCCATGACGGGCAAATATCTCATTCAAGATAAAGCCGAGGGATTCATAATCCCAATCCCACAATTCATACTCCGTTAGCAGGCGGGTATCGCTGTCAGGGATGATGTAATAATCGGCAGCCAATGAGCAAGCAGGCAGCAACAGTGCGACGATAAGAATCAGCGCAATCCATTTCTTCATTCTCAACAACTCCCTTTCCTTTTTAACTGAACGAATTAGTTAAAATTTTGTATAGGAGTTCTATAAGTCAAAGTAATTTTCCTGCGTATTTTCAGATTTTTTGTCAGTTTTCTACCATTTGACCTGCCGGTACGCAGATAATCTTTCCCTGATCGCCCTCGACCCACACGTCAAGGCAGGTCGGGTTATAGAGAATAGACTCGTCGGCCGAGACGCGCAGCTGACGGACGGCGGAAAGGTAATCGTAGATTTCGATGTTTGTGGCATACCAGATTTTATCGTTGTTTGCGAGGGTAGAGACAAGCTTTTCCATGTAAGCCCAGTCGTCCTCGTTTCGCAGCTCATGGGAGTGGCCCCAGATATAGAACAGCGGCTGACACCAGATCGAATCGATCTGCGCGAGGTAGTTTTCGGCGAGCGCGAGCGCATCCTTGTGATGGCAGGTCGGGTGCCAGGCAAGAAAATCCTCAGGCAGGCCGTAGCCGTGGGTGTTCTGCGTTGTACGGCTGTAGAGGATGCCGCAGGCGCGGGCGGCCTGCTCGACCTGCGCGGTATACGCGCCGCAGGGATAGGACATGCCCACGACGGGATACCCGGCCACATCCTCGAGAATGCGGCGGTCTTCCATGATTTCGTTAATCAGTGTAGAAGCGGGCATTTTGTCCATCCAGCCGTGGCGAACGGTATGGCAGGAGATTTCGTGGCCGGCGTAGACGCGGCGGGCTTCGGCTTTTTCAGCGGCGCTTGCGCCGCGATAATGCGAGCCGTTGATGTGGAAGGTCGCCTTTACTCCGTAGCGGTTAAACAGCTCGGCAAGGCGAACGTCGCCGGAAAAACCGTCGTCATAGCTGAAGGTAACGACGCGCTTTTTGCCGCCGGGATAGCAATGGAACTGGATCATCGTCTTTCTCCTTTACAAATTTACAGAAAAAGCGGCCGTTTACTCTACAGCAAACGGCCGCTTCTGTGTTTTAATTACTTATCGAGGATGGCGGCGTGGGCAGCGGCCAGGCGCGCGATCGGCACGCGGAAGGGCGAGCAGCTCACGTAGTTCAGGCCGACCTTATGGCAGAACATAACGGAGGACGGATCGCCGCCGTGTTCGCCGCAGATGCCGAGCTTGATGTCCGGGCGGGTGGCGCGGCCGAGCTTGGCAGCCATTTCAACCAGCTTGCCAACGCCGTCCTGGTCCAGCTTCGCGAACGGATCGGACTCGTAGATCTTCTTGTCGTAGTACGCGCCGAGGAACTTGCCGGCGTCGTCACGGCTGAAGCCGAAGGTCATCTGGGTCAGGTCGTTGGTGCCGAAGGAGAAGAACTCCGCTTCCTTGGCGATTTCGTCAGCGGTGACGGCAGCGCGCGGGATCTCGATCATCGTACCGATCTTGTACGCGATGGTCTCGTTACGTTCCTTCTCGACAACCTTGATGGTGTCTTCGACGACCTTCTTGACGTAGGCCAGTTCTTTTCTTTCGCCGACGAGCGGGATCATGATTTCAGGCTCGATGTCCCAGCCGGTTTCCTTGCGGACGTTCATGGCCGCTTCGATGACGGCACGCGTCTGCATTTCGGCGATTTCGGGATAGGTGACGGCCAGACGGCATCCACGGTGACCCATCATCGGGTTGAACTCATGCAGCGCGTCGATCTTGGCGATGATGGCGTCGGAGGTGGTGTTCAGCTCCTTGGCCAGAGCCGCGATTTCCTCGGTCATGTTCTTCTGCGGGAGGAACTCGTGGAGCGGCGGATCGAGGAAGCGGACGGTCATGGGCCGGCCCTCAAGCGCCTTGTACATGCCTTCGAAGTCGCCGCGCTGCATCGGGAGCAGCTTGGCCAGCGCGACGCGGCGCTGTTCTTCGTTATCGGCAAGGATCATTTCACGCACGGCGGCGATACGGTCTTCGCTGAAGAACATATGCTCGGTGCGGCAAAGGCCGATGCCCTCGGCGCCGAACTTCACGGCCTGCGCGGCGTCGCGCGGGGTGTCGGCGTTGGTGCGGACATGCAGCTTGCGGGCGGCGTCAGCCCAGCCCATGAGGCGGGCGAAATCACCGGTCACAGCGGCGTCGACGGTCGGGATCTGCTGGCCGTAGACGTTGCCGGTCGCGCCGTCGATGGAGAGGAAGTCGCCTTCGTTGAAGGTCTTATCGCCGACAACGAGGGTCTTCTTTTCTTCGTCGATGCGGAGCGCGCCGCAGCCGACGACCGCGCAGCGGCCCATGCCGCGGGCGACGACGGCCGCATGGCTGGTCATACCGCCGCGGCAGGTCAGGATGCCCTGCGCCATATCCATGCCTTCGATATCCTCAGGCGTGGTCTCGTTGCGCACGAGCAGCACCTTCATGCCGGTCTTGGCGGCTTCAACGGCGTCTTCAGCGGTGAAGAAGATCTGGCCGCAGGCGGCGCCGGGGGAAGCCGGCAGGCCCTGCGCAATGGCCTTGGCGGCCTTCAGCGCGGCGGCGTCAAAGTTCGGGTGGAGCAGGGAGTCGAGCTGCTTGGGTTCAACCTTCAGCACGGCCTCGTCCGGCGTGAGCATGCCTTCGTCCACCAGATCGACGGCGATCTTGAGGGCGGCGGCGGCGGTGCGCTTGCCGTTACGGGTCTGCAGCATGAAGAGCTTGCCATGCTCGATGGTGTATTCCATATCCTGCATGTCGCGATAGTGGTTCTCAAGGATGTTCGCGGTCTTGACGAACTGGTCATAGACCTCGGGCATCGCTTCGGCCAGGGTCGCGATCGGCTGAGGCGTGCGGATACCGGCGACGACGTCTTCGCCCTGCGCGTTGAGCAGGTATTCGCCGTAGAGCTTCTTTTCGCCGGTGGCGGGGTTGCGGGTGAAGGCGACGCCGGTGCCGCAGTCATCGCCCATGTTGCCGAAGACCATGCTCTGCACGTTGACGGCGGTGCCCCAGGAACCGGGGATGTCGTTCATGCGGCGATAGTAGATGGCGCGGGGGTTGTCCCAGGAGCGGAAGACGGCCTTGACGGCTTCCATCAGCTGTTCCTTGGGATCCTGCGGGAACTCAACGCCCTTTTCGGCCTTGTAGATTTCCTTGAAGCGGGCGACGACGCCGACGAGGTCATCCGCGTCGAGGTCCTTATCGTACTGGACGCCCTTCTTCTCCTTGTATTCGTCGAGGACGGCTTCGAACTTGTTCTTTTCGATTTCCATCACGACGTCGGAGAACATGGCGATGAAACGGCGATACGCGTCGTACGCGAAGCGCTTGTTATTGGTCTTCTTGGCGAGACCTTCGACGGCCACGTCGTTCAGGCCCAGGTTGAGGATGGTATCCATCATGCCGGGCATGGAAGCGCGCGCGCCGGAGCGGACAGAAACGAGGTAGGGGTTTTCGAGATCGCCGAACTTCTTGCCGGCCTTTTCCTCGACAACGGCCAGCGCATCGTAAATCTGCTTGACGATTTCGTCGGCGATGGTCTTTCCGTCTTCGTAGTAACGGGTGCAGGCTTCGGTGGTGATGGTGAAGCCGTAAGGCACCGGAAGGCCGATGTTGGTCATCTCAGCCAGGTTAGCGCCCTTGCCGCCGAGCAGCTCGCGCATGTTGGCATTGCCTTCATTGAACAGGTAGACGTACTTGGTTGCCATTCAATCTACTCCTTCATGATTGTCCATTTTTTTCTATTGACAACTTCTGATTATACAGCAATCGCCAGAACATGGCAATAGTTTTTTCCCGAAAAACGCCGTTTTATAGACGAAATCCGCACGTTTTTACCTGAAAATTTCGTTCCATTCGTATCCCAGCCGCGGGATCATCGCGCGGATGAGCGCCGCGTCGCACCCGCCGCCGAGTCCGTATTGCGCGCACAGCAGCGCGGCCTTGCGGTGATTGCCCTTGGCGTAACCGAGCGAACTTGCGCACGCGTCCAGCAGCGATCGTACGTTTCCGCCCGAACGATCCTGCAAACCGGGGCGCAGCGCGACCGCATACGCGGCGGGCGCGGGCGTGCCTGTCGCAGCGAGATACAGCGCCGCGAGATCGCCCTGCACGTACAGACGCTCGTCCGCCATCAGCGCGGCGGCGGCCAGTCCCGCAGGCAGCAGCGCGCGTGGGAGCGCGCCTTCCCGCGCGCGGGCGAGCAGCGCCTCCTCGGACGCAAACCCGACCGGCTCCTCCGGCGCGATCTGCGCCCACAGGGCGATTTCCGCGCTCCCGCGCAGCGTTTCCGGCACGAGAGGCGTCTCGGCTTCCCCGCCCGGCGCGGCGACGAGCGTCAGCGTTCTTTTCGACGTGGCTGCGGCGAGGACGTATTCTTCCGCGCGCAGCGCGGAAAAATCATCCGCCGCCACGAGCGCCGCGTCGATTTCGCCCGCCCGCAGCGCGGCGAGCGCCGCCGCGTCGTCCGCGTAAACGACCGTCTCGTACGCGCGGCCGGAATAGCCCGGCAGCGCGCAGGCCCACCAGCTCTGCGGCCCCGCCGCCAGCCCGAAGCGCACCGTCTTTTCCTGCCGGAAGGCGAAAACCGAAAAAGCCAGCACCGCGGCCAGAAGCGCGGCGAAAACGGCTAGCAGCCTTGCGTTCTTCATTCGTTTCCTCCGTTCATACCGAAAAAAGCGCCCGCCTCGACGTTCCATCGAAAACGGGCGCTTGTTGTCATGTGATATTGCCTTTATCTCCCTGCGGGGCGATCAATACATGCCGCCCATTCCGCCGGGCTGCGCGGGGGCAGCGGGCTCCTTGGAGGGGATATCGGTGACGAGGGATTCGGTCGTCAGCACCATCGCGGCGATGCTGGCCGCGTTCTGCAGCGCGCTGCGGGCGACCTTCGTCGGGTCGATGATGCCGCGCTCAACCATATCGCAGTACTCGTCCTTGCGGGCGTCGTAGCCGTAGCCGGCCTTGTTCGCCTTCTTGATGCTGTCCACGATCACGCTGCCTTCGATGCCGGCGTTGGCCGCGATCTGGCGCATCGGCTCTTCCAGGGCGCGCAGGATGATGCGCACGCCGGTCTTCGCGTCGCCTTCGTAGCTGTCGACCATCTTGTCAACCTCGGGCAGGACGTTGAGCAGCGCCACGCCGCCGCCGGGGACGATGCCCTCTTCAACCGCCGCGCGGGTCGCCGCCAGAGCGTCTTCGATGCGCAGCTTGCGTTCCTTCATTTCCACCTCGGTGGCCGCGCCGACCGCGATCACCGCGACGCCGCCGGACAGCTTGGCCAGGCGCTCCTGGAGCTTCTCGCGGTCGTAATCGCTGGTGGTAGTTTCAATCTGCGCCTTCAGGCTGCTGATGCGGGCCTTGATTTCGGAGGCCTCGCCCGCGCCCTCGACGATGGTAGTGTTGTCCTTGTCGACCTTGACCTGGCGGGCGGTGCCCAGCATGTCCATGGTCGCGTCCTTCAGCTCGATGCCGACTTCCTCGCTGATGACGGTGCCGCCGGTGAGGATGGCGATATCCTTGAGCATTTCCTTACGGCGATCGCCGAAGCCAGGCGCCTTGACGGCGACGCAGTTGAACGTGCCGCGCAGCTTGTTGACGACCAGGGTCGCCAGCGCTTCGCCTTCAACGTCTTCCGCGATGATCAGCAGCTTCTTGCCGCTCTGCACGACCTGCTCCAGCAGCGGCAGGATCTCCTGGATGTTGGAAATCTTCTTATCGGTGATGAGGATCAGCGG
>CAKTTL010000112.1 GCA_934615235.1 uncultured Clostridia bacterium | reverse complement strand
GGCGATAGCCCGGCAAAGCAGCTTTCTTAGGAGGGGGAGCGCGAGGGGGAACCCTTCTTTCTCTTGAAAGAAGGGTTCCCCCTCGCCGTTCTCCTCTCCCCCGTAACTCACACCCCGATCAGCCTGCAAAGTTCCCTCGCGGCGACGCTGAGGGGCTGGTCTTTGCGGCGAACGACGCGAATTGTGCGGGCGGGGACCTGCTCTTCGAGATCGATTACGGCGACGTCTTCCGCGGCGCGGATGAACTCGGGCGGCAGGAAGCCGATGCCCAGGCCGGCCTCCACCATCGGCAGCACCTGATCGGCGGTTGAGGCTTCGATATCGGGGGAATACTGCAGGCCGTGCGCGGCGAAGAAATCGGAATAGAACTCGAAGGTTTTCGTTTCAGCGCTGAGAGAGATGAGCGGATAGTTGTCCAGCTCGGCCAGCGTCACCTTTCGGCCGCGCAGGAAGGAGAACGCGCTGCCGCAGATGGGCATTTCCTGAACGGTTTTCACTTCCTTCTCAACGAGCGAGGGGGAGATCAACGTGGGCGCGGTGACGACGGCGAAATCCGCCACGCCGTCCCGCACGGCGGCGATGGCCTGCAGGGTCGAGTGATTCGCCAGATGTACGCGCACGCCCGGATAGAGCGCACGATACTGCTTGAGCGCGGGGACGAGCGCGCAGCGCAGCGCGATTTGTCCCGCCGCGACGAAAACATTGCCGCTTTGCAGGTTCTTGCTCTGCGTAATTTCGGCTTCGCCCGCCTCGATCTGCTCGATGGCGACGGAGATATGCGCGTAAAGCCGCTCGCCTTCGGGCGTGAGGCGAACGCCCTGATGCGTGCGCGAAAAGAGCGGACAGCCCAGCTCGCTTTCGAGCACCTTGATCATGCGCGTCAGGTTCGGCTGGCTGTTCATCAGAAGCTTCGCCGCCTGCGAGATGCTCCCGTATTTGGCGACGTAATAAAAAATCCGGTAGGAATCGTAGCTGATGTTCATGACGTCCTCCAAAGGTCATAGCTATATGAAATCGAAATGCGAAGCATATGATATATAGATTTTCAATATATCGATACAGGTATTATAATACATCCGTTTGGGATGAACAAGGGGGAGTTGTGAAGAGATGGCGGCGCGAGAGGATATTTCCCGTCAGATGTCGGACCGGATGCGGACGGCCGCATTCATCATTCTCTCCGGCGGCTTCCAGGACGCGTATACGTATTGCGGGCGGGGCGGCGTTTTCGCCAACGCGCAGACGGGCAACATCGTTCTGATGAGCTCCAACTTTTTTTCGGGCCGCTTTGCGGCCGGAATCAAATACCTCGTCCCAATCGCCGCGTTCCTGCTGGGGACGGCCGTAGCCGAATATGTGCATCGCAGGTGGAAATACTACCGCGTGCTGCACTGGCGGCAGATCGTGCTGGCATGCGAGATGGCGATACTTTTCGCCGTCGGCTTTCTGCCGCAGGAGGCGAACGCGCTGGCCAACGCGCTGGTGTCGTTCGTGTGCGCGCTGCAGGTGCAGGCGTTTCATAAGGTGCGCGGGCACGTGTACGCGAGCACGATGTGCATCGGCAACATGCGCAGCGGCGTGGAAGCGCTGATCGGGTATTTTCACGGCCGCGACAAAGCGCAGCGCCGCAGGGCGGCGACCTATTTCACCGTGATTCTCCTCTTCGCGCTGGGCGCGGGCATTGGATGTATCGCCGCGAAACGATTCGGCGAAAAGGCTATCTGGGTCTGCTGCGGACTGCTGGCCGTAAGTTTCGCGTTAATGTTTCAACGGGAACCGGGTTCGACCTCTTGACGGAAAATGGTTCCTATTTTATAATACTCGTTCGCCGGTTGGCGTTCATGCCCGCCGGCGGCGCAACGACAGGCAAAAGAAGGGATGAGATTGAACAAAAAGAAGCTATGGACGACGCTTGGACTGCTCACGCTCATCGCGCTGCTTCTCATCGGGATCGCCCTGACCGGCCATAAGGCTTCGGGCGGCGGCGAGTCGATTAAGGAAATGATGCGCGACGCGGTACTGCACGAGGATAACCGCGTGCACCTGATCGGCAGCCTGAACGTGAACCCCGGACTGATTTCCGCGTATACGGTGACGGGCATTCTGCTGGTTGCCGCCGCGCTGCTGCGGATCTTCGTCATTCCGCGTTTCAAGGAGATCCCCGGCAAGGTGCAGATGCTGCTGGAGATGCTCGTCGGGACGTTCGACGATCTGGCCAAGTCCAACAGCCCGCATCATAACAAGGTCCTGGGCGCCTATATTTTCGGCGCGGGCGTGTATATTTTTGTGGGTACGATTTTCGAGCTGTGCGGCCTGCAGGTCGTCAGCACGACGGGACACTCGATGTCCATGCCCGCCCCGCTTTCAGATATCAACGGCGATATCGCCATGGGCGTGGTGTCGTATCTGTTTATTCTCGGCGGCGGGCTGTGCGTCAACGGATTGCGCGGCCTGGGCAGCGGATTGAAGGAATTCTCCCTGCCCATTTCGATGAGCTTCCGCCTTTTCGGCGCAATGCTCAGCGGTCTGCTGGTAACGGAGCTGGTTTATGCGTTCGTCGCGCTCAGCTTCGTGCTGCCGGTGTTTGTGGCGGTGCTGTTTACGCTGCTGCACGCCGTTATCCAGACCTATGTTCTGACCATGCTCACCAGCGTTTTTTACGGCGAGGTTACCGAACCTCATGAAAAGAAAGGATGAAAAGAAAATGAATAAGCTGCTTTGTCGCGTTTTTGCCTGCGCCATGCTGGCGCTCGTCCTCACCTGCACGCTGGCCGCCGGCGCGGCCCTCGCCGAAGAAGTCCCCGTTCCTGCCGCTGCGGACGATGCGACCGGCCTGAAGGCCATCGCCGCCGCCGCGACGATCGCGCTGGCGAGCGTTGCGGGCGCGATTTCGATGGGCGTTTCCATCTCGAAGGCGTCGGAGAGCATCTCCCGCCAGCCGGAAGCCGCGGGCAGCATCCGCACCAGCCTCATGCTCGGCCTGGTGTTTATTGAAACGGCCATCATTTACGCCCTGATCGTCGCCATTCTGATCGTCTTCGTGCTCTGATAAGGGGGAAGAAAAAATGCAATTGCCCCTCAATATCGATTGGCAGCAGATTCTGCTGCACGCGCTGAACCTCGTGCTGCTTGTCGCGGGCCTGTATTTTCTGCTGTTCAAGCCCGTCAAGCATTTTATGGACGCGCGCGAAGCGCGGTATGAACAGATGCGCAGCGACGCGGCCGACGCGCAGGCGAAAGCCGACCGGCTGCGCGCGGACTATGAAACGCGCCTGAAGGAAGTGGACGCGGAAATCGACTCCCGCCGTCAGGCGGCGCTGGCCGAGGCCGAAAAGCAGGCGGAAGCGGTCGTTGAAGCGGCGCGTCAGGAGAGCGACAAAATCCTCGCCAAGGCGCGTCAGAGCGCCGATCGCGAGAAGCAGCGCGTCATGCAGGATGCGCAGGGCGAAATTACGAAGCTGTCCGTCGAGGCGGCGCGCAAGCTGGTAGACAAGCCGCTTTCCAACGTATACGACCAGTTCCTGGACGCGACGGAAGGGAGATATTCCAATGACCGCTGAAACCTCCGCCAGGAAGGCGCTTCTGCGCAGCGCGGAAAAGCCAAGCCCGGAGCAGTGGCGGCGGTTTACGGCCTTTCTTGAAAAGCGCTACGGCGGCGCGGTCGACCTTGAATGGCAAAAGGACGAAGCGCAGGGCAACGGCTTTCGGATGGAGTCGGGCGACGACGCGTTCGACTGGAGCCCGAAGGGACGGCTCGAGCAGCTCGAAGCGCGCCTGAAGAACGTTTCCGACGAAGGGCAGGGCGTGATTCCGCTCATTCGCGAAACGATTGAGGACTGGCAGCCGCGCGCCTATGTGCAGACGACCGGCACGGTGCTTTCCGTTGAGGACGGCATCGCCGCCGTCTCCGGCATGGAGGACGCGTTTTACGGCGAGATTCTGCTTTTCGAAGGCGGCGTGCGCGGCATGGTGCAGAACCTCGAAGCCGACCGCGTGGGCTGCATCCTCTTCGACGACGATGCGTCCGTCGAAGCCGGCAGCGTCGTCTACCGTACCGGCAAGGTGGCCGGCGTGCCGGTGGGCGATGCGCTCAAGGGACGCGTGGTGGACGCGCTTGGCGCGCCCATCGACGGGAAAGGCCCCGTTGCGGCGGACGGGTTCCGCCCGATCGAATCGCCCGCGCCGGATATCGTCTCCCGCCAGCCGGTCAACAAACCGATGGAGACCGGTCTGCTCACCATCGATTCGATGTTCCCCATCGGCCGCGGCCAGCGCGAGCTGATCATCGGCGACCGGCAGACCGGTAAAACGGCCATCGCGCTGGACACGATCCTCAACCAGAAGGGCAAGGGCGTCGTCTGCGTCTATGTGGCCATCGGCCAGAAGACAAGCTCCGTCGCGCAGCTGGCCGAAACGCTGCGCCGCCGCGGCGCGATGGATTATACCATCATCGTCAGCGCGACGGCGAGCGATTCCGCGCCGCTGCAATATATCGCGCCCTACGCGGGCTGCGCGATGGGCGAATATTTCATGAACAGGGGACAGGACGTGCTCATCGTCTACGACGATCTTTCCAAGCACGCCGTGGCCTACCGCGCGCTGAGCCTGCTGCTGGGCCGTTCTCCGGGCCGCGAGGCGTATCCGGGCGATGTGTTCTATCTGCATTCCCGCCTGCTCGAGCGCGCCGCGCATCTGAGCGACGAGCGCGGGGGCGGCAGCATGACCGCGCTGCCCATCGTCGAAACCCAGGCCGGCGACGTTTCGGCCTATATCCCGACGAATATCATCTCCATCACCGACGGGCAGATCTATCTCGAAAGCGATCTGTTCTTTGCCGGGCAGCGCCCGGCTGTAAACGTCGGCCTGTCCGTCTCCCGCGTGGGCGGCGACGCGCAGACACAGGCGATGAAGAAGGCCGTCGGTTCCATCCGTCTCGAGCTGGCGCAGTATCGAGAGCTGGAGGTGTTCACGCAGTTCTCCAGCGATCTTGACGACGCGACGCAGGTGCAGCTGAAAAACGGCCAGGCGCTCATGCGCCTTCTGCGGCAGCGGCAGTATCATCCCTTCCGGCAGCATGAGCAGGTGATTCTGCTCGTCGCGGCGCAGGCGCACCTGTTCCAGAATGTGCCCGCCGCGAAGATCGACGAGACCGCCGCGGCGCTGCTCGCCTACATGGAAACCGCCGAAGCGGGAATTATCGCGCGCATCGAAAAGACCGGCAAGGCCGCTCCGGAGGAGCTTGCCCGGCTGCGCAAAACCGCCGCGGTGTTCCTGCGCGGCGCAGCCGCGAGGGGGTGACGCGCGATGCCCACCGCCCGCGAGATTCGCGTCCGCATCGACAGCATCCGGCAGACCCGCAAGATCACCAACGCCATGTATCTTATCTCCTCGGCCAAGATGCGCAAGGCCAAGCAGGAGTGGGATCAGACGCGTCCGTATTTTCTGGCGCTGAAGGCGGAAGTCAAGCGCATTTTCCGCACCTCGGGCCACGTGGAAAGCCACTACCTTTACCCGGACGAGGGCGAGATGCCGCTCACCGGCACCTACGGCTGCCTGGTGATTACGGCGGATAAGGGCCTCGCCGGGGCGTATAACCAGAACGTGCTCAAGGAAGCGCAGAAGATGCTTTCCGAGCACCCGGATACGAAGCTGTTCGTCGTGGGCGAATACGGCCGCCAGTTTTTCCAGCGGCACCGCATTCCCATCGAGCGCAGCTTCCTCTATACCGCGCAGAACCCCACCATGCAGCGCGCGCGCGAAATCACGGGCGAGCTGCTGACGCGGTTCAACGTGGGCGAGCTGCAGAAAATATTCGTTATCTATACGGATATCAAAAACAGCCTGACCGAAAACGTAAACGTGACGCGCGTGCTGCCGTTTCACCGGTCGGTCTTTTCCGCACCGACGGATGAAAAGCGCGTGACGGAGCCGTTCGAGTTTTTCCCGTCGGTCACGCAGGTGCTCGATAACCTCGTGCCCAGCTACGTTTCCGGTTTCATCTACAGCGCGCTGATCGACAGCTTCTGCAGCGAGCAGAGCGCGCGCATGGAAGCGATGAACTCCGCCAACCAGAACGCCGAGAAGATGCTCGGCGAGCTGGCGCTGAAGTATAACCGCATCCGCCAGGCCGCGATTACGCAGGAGATAACCGAGGTTTCGGCCGGCGCACGCGCGCAGCGCGCAAAGCGCGAACAACAGCTTTCGCAAGGGAGAGAACCATGAATATCGGCAAAATTATCGCAGTCGCCGGCCCTGTGGTAGACGTTGCGTTTGAAAAAGGCGAACTGCCGCGTATCCGCGAGGCGCTGACCGTGCGCGTCGGCGGTGAAACGCGCGTGATGGAGGTGGCGCAGCAGATTGGCGGCAGCGCCGTGCGCTGCATTATGCTGGCCCCCAGCGAACATCTCGCCCGCGGCATGGAGGTTGAAGCGGACGGCAGCGGCATTACCGTGCCCGTCGGCGAGTCCGTTCTGGGGCGGATGTTCAACGTTTTGGGCGAGCCGATCGACGGCGAGGGCGCGCTGCCCGCGCAGACCCCGCGCTGGCCGGTACACCGCAAAGCGCCGTCTTTTTCCGAACAGAGCCCGGCGGTGGAAATCCTCGAGACGGGCATTAAGGTGATCGACCTGCTCGAACCGTACGCCAAGGGCGGCAAAATCGGCCTGTTCGGCGGCGCGGGCGTGGGCAAGACCGTGCTCATTCAGGAGCTCATTCACAATATCGCCATGCAGCACGGCGGGTATTCTGTCTTTACCGGCGTGGGCGAGCGCAGCCGCGAGGGCAACGATTTGTGGCAGGAAATGCAGCACAGCGGCGTTGTCGACAAAACCGCGCTCGTTTTCGGCCAGATGAACGAAGCGCCCGGCGTGCGCATGCGCGTCGCGCTTTCGGGGCTGACCATGGCCGAATATTTCCGCGACCATGAGCATAAGGACGTGCTGCTCTTCATCGATAACATTTTCCGCTTCGTGCAGGCGGGCAGCGAGGTTTCCACGCTGCTGGGGCGCATGCCCTCGGCCGTCGGCTATCAGCCGACGCTCGCCAACGAGATGGGCCAGCTGCAGGAGCGCATCACCTCCACGCGCGACGGTTCCGTCACATCCGTGCAGGCCGTTTATGTTCCCGCGGACGATCTGACCGACCCGGCTCCGGCCACGACCTTCACGCATCTCGACGCGACGACCGTTCTCAACCGCCGCATCGCCGAGCAGGGAATCTATCCCGCCGTCGATCCGCTTGCTTCGACCTCGCGAATTCTCGAGGAAGAGGTCGTGGGCGCGGAGCATTACCGCGTGGCGCGCAAGGTGGAGGAGACGCTGCAGAAGTACAACGAGCTGCAGGATATCATCGCCATCCTCGGCATGGACGAACTGGGCGAGGAGGACAGGCAGACCGTGCTGCGCGCGCGGCGCATTCAGCGCTTCCTCTCGCAGCCGTTCCATGTGGCCGAGAAGTTTACCGGCATCCCGGGGCGCTACGTTTCGCGCGAGGATACGATTCGCGGGTTTGCGATGATCGTCGACGGCCAGCTCGACAGCGTTCCCGAGGCCGCGTTCTACAACGCCGGGGCGATTGAAGAGGTGCTCGAGGCGGTCAAAAAGATGGAGGCGGGGCGCTGATGAACAGCTTCCGCCTGCATATTTTCGCGGCCGACCGCGTTTTTTTCGAAGGAGACTGCGTCTCCCTGATCGTGCCCACCAACCAAGGCCAGTACGGCGTGCAGGCGCACCACAGCAACATGATCGCCGCGCTCGTTCCGGGCATGCTTACCTATCGCCTGCCCGACGGCGAAAGCCATAACGCCGCCGTCTCCGCGGGCATGATCAAGGTTGAGGCGAACGACGTGCTCGTCCTCGTCGACGCCGCCGAACGCCCCGAGGACATCGACGCGATCCGCGCGCGCCGCAAGGCTGACGAGGCCCGCGAAATCCTCCTGCAAAAGCGCAGCCAGCAGGAATACCGCACCGCCGAAGCCACACTCGCCAGAGCGCTGAACAGGTTACGGGTGAAGGATCATCAAGGGTGACGGGGGGATGAGAGCCAGGGGGAAAACCCTTTCCTTTTGAGGAAAAGGAAAGAGTTTTCCCCCTGGACCCCCTTTCGGAAAGGAAAACTGCT
>CAKTTL010000111.1 GCA_934615235.1 uncultured Clostridia bacterium | reverse complement strand
TTTAGAGCACACTAATTTTACAACCTGGAGCGGACTCCAGGTCAAGAGGCGCAACAAAGATTTTTCTATTAAAAAATGATGCCTGCCATGCAAAAATAGTATGGCCGCGATGCTGCAAACAGCATGGCGGAAAAGCAGAAATTGTGATAAAATACATCTGGTTCAAATTTCCAACTATCAGCGAGGAGGTTTGTATAATGTTCAAACGGATTCTTGCAATCGTTACCGCGTGCATGCTGATGCTCACGGCCGTCGCCTTTGGCGAAGCGGTTCCCGCGGGCGTGACCGGCGAATTCACCGGCACCGCGAAGGGCATGGGCGGCGACGTTACCGTTACCATCGGCCTGAAGGACGGCGAAATCGTCTCCTGCACGGCGGAAGGCCCCAACGAAACGCCCGGTATCGGCGATAAGGCGATTGCGGTTATGCCCGGCGAAATCGCCGAAAGCGGTTCCATCGCCGTGGATACCGTCAGCAGCGCGACCGTGACTTCGACGGCGATTCTCGAGGCGGCTGCCGCCGCGCTGGAAGCCGCCGGCCTGAACCCGGACGACTACCGTGTTGTCGTCGAAAACAACGAAGAGACGACCGCTGAAGACGCGACCTACGACTGCGATATCGTCATCGTCGGCGCGGGCGGCGCGGGCATGACCGCGGCCATCACCGCGGCCGACGCGGGCAAGTCCGTCATCATCCTTGAAGGTCAGGCCATGGTGGGCGGCAACTCCGTGCGCGCCACCGGCGGCATGAACGCCGCAAAGACCCCGCTGCAGGATGAAAACGAATTCGGCGAGAGCGCCGGCGTGGAAAAGACGCTTGCTACCGCCGCCAGCACCTATGCCGACAACGAAACCATCACTGCGCTGGCCGCGAAGGTCAAGGAGCAGTGGGACGCGTATCAGGCCAATCCCGAAGGCTACTTCGATTCCGTCGAACTGATGGAGCTGGATACCATGATCGGCGGCAAGGGCGTGAATAACCCCGAGCTGGTTGCGACGCTCTGCGAGAATTCCGCTCCTTCCATTGAATGGCTGGATTCCGTCGGCGCGGAGCTGACGAGCGTGGGCAGCTTCGGCGGCGCGTCCGTCAAGCGCATCCATCGTCCGGTCAACGAAGAGGGCAAGACCATTGCTGTCGGTTCCTATATCGTGCCCGTGCTTGAAAAGGCCTGCCAGGATCGCGGCGTGACCATCCTCACCGAAACGCTCGCCAACAAGATCCTTACCACGGATGTGGGCGCCGCCTGCGGCGTCGTCGCCACCGGCAAGAACGGCGAAACCGTTACCGTCAACGCCAAGGCCGTTGTGCTCGCCACCGGCGGTTTCGGCGCGAATCTTGATATGGTCGTCGAATACAAGCCCGAGCTGGCCGGCTTCATGACCACCAACGCCGCGGGCGCGCAGGGCCAGGGCATCACCATGGCCAAGGCTGTCGGCGCGGATACCGTCGATATGGATCAGATCCAGATTCACCCGACCGTTGAAGCCAACACCGCCGCCCTCATCACCGAAGGCCTGCGCGGCGACGGCGCGATCCTCGTCAACGCCGATGGCAAGCGCTTCACCGACGAAGTCGGCACGCGCGACGTTGTTTCCGCTGCTGAAATCGCGCAGCCCGGCAGCTACAGCTGGCTGATCGTGGACCAGAAGATGGTCGACGCGTCCAGCGTGATCGCGGGCTACATCAAGAAGGGCTACACCCTGCAGGGCGATACTTATGAAGCGCTGGCTGAGGCGATCGGCGTAGACGGCGAGACCTTTGCCGCCACGATGAACGCCTGGAATGACTGCGTCGCCAACAAGACCGACGCGGAATTCGGCCGTACCAGCTTCGCCAACCCGCTTGATACCGCTCCGTATTACGCCATCAAGGTGACTGCGGGCGTGCATCACACGATGGGCGGTCTGAAGATCGACACCGCCGCCGAAGTGCTCACGCAGCACGACGAAGTGATTCCGGGTCTGTTCGCTGCGGGCGAAGTGACCGGCGGCGTGCATGGCGCGAACCGTCTGGGCGGCAACGCCGTTGCGGACTTCGTGGTGTTCGGCCGTATTGCCGGCAACAGCGCTGTGGAGTATGTGAACAAGTAATATTGGTTCAGTCGAAGGCCTCCGTTCGGTCGAACGGGGGCCTTTTTGCCTGCCGCGCCTGCCAGATTTGTCCGTCTCTTGCCTATCGGCCGGTGCCTGTGCTATAATATATGAAAAACAGACAAACGTGGAGGGATGCCCATGAAAAAGGGAGACGCGCGGCGTGAACAGATTCTGCGTACGGCGGAGAAGCTGTTCTACGCAAACGGCTACGAGCAGACTTCCGTTCAGGACATCCTTGATGAGATTGGAATTTCAAAGGGCGGGTTTTACCACCATTTTGAATCGAAGCTTGATTTACTGGATGCGATCTGCCAGCAGCGCGCCGAGCAGAGCGCGCGCGCCGCGCAGCGGGCGGCGGAGACTGTGCGCGGCAATCCCCCGGCGGAGCTGAACGCGCTGCTTTCCTGTTCGGGGCTTCTCAATGCGGATTCGCTGGATTACATCAGCCTTCTGCTGCGCGTAGCCTGGCGGGAGGACGGCGCGCTGATGCGCGAAAAGCTCAAGCAGCGCACGCTGACGCTTTTGAAGCCCGCGATGGACGAAATCATTGAAGAGGGCGTGAAAACGGGATATTTCACGCTCCCGCGCGCGTCGCTGGCCGGGTCGCTCGTGCTGCGCCTGGGCGCGCAGTTTACCGACGAAGCGGCCGAAATCCTCGCCGGAGAGGGCGACGCGGCGACGAAGCTTTCCGATATTTACGCGCGGCTGGAGCTGTACCGCCATACGGTAGAGCGCATGCTGAGCGCGCCGTTCGGCAGCATAACGCTGTATGACATGAAGCATCTGGCGGCCGTCTGCGAAGGGCTGAACCGGGAGGAGAAATAAATTGGCCGGGTTTATCAATCTCACGCCGGAAAACATCGCGCAGGAGCATTTATGCTGCATCATCCGCAAGAAAAAGCTGCATCCGGGCGTGGAGGCGAAACGGGAATGGCTTGCCGCAAGGCTGAAAGAAGGCCATGTCTTCCGGAAGCTGGATGCGGATGCGACGGTTTTTATCGAGTATGCGCCGCTGGAAAAGGCATGGGTCCCCATTGAAGGCGAGAATTATCTCTATATCTACTGTCTCTGGGTGATGGGCGAGGCGCGGGGCAAGGGCTATGGCCGCGCGCTGATGGAATATTGCATTGAAGATGCACGGGCAAGGGGCAGATCCGGCGTCTGCATGCTGGGCGCGAAAAAGCAGAAAGCATGGCTGGCGGATCAGTCGTTTGCGGCGCATTTCGGGTTTGAGCCGGTTGACGAGACTGAAAACGGCTACGAGCTTCTTGCGCTGTCCCTGGACGGGAGCAAACCGAAATTCGCGCAGAGCGCGAAAAAAATGGAAATTCCCGGGCAGGAGCTGACGATTTTTTACGACGCGCAGTGCCCGTATATTCCGCAAAATCTTGACTCGATCGAAAAATATTGCGCCGAAAACGCGATTCCCCTTGCAATTGAAAAGGTGGATACGCTTGAAAAGGCGAAAGCGCTGCCGTGCGTGTTTAACAACTGGGCCGTTTTTTACGGCGGAAAATTCGTGACGGTAAACCTGATCGATACGACGACGGTAAAACGGCTGCGGGAATGCCGCACAATCTCGCATAAGGGCTGACGGAGGATGCTTTTGCACCGTCCGCTGAACCTTCGATTTTTCTCCTTGAACTGCCTTTTTCAGATACACCCGAACGAAAAAGTGAAAATTCAGTCCGCGGCTTTGCGCAGGAATTCCTCTGCGGCTGCGGTCATTTTTATGCCGCGATCCATTGCATAGCGCTGCAGCGCGCGGTGCGCCTGCGGCTCAGTCATGCTCTGGCGGGCCATCAGCAGCGCTTTTGCGCGGGAAACGGTTTCACGCTCGACTTCGCTGCGGGAAGGGACGCGTGCATTATCGCGCGCAAGCGCGCTTTGTACGGCGCCGGCAAGCGTGACCGCGTTCAGCGGCGCGGCGAGTTTCAGAAATGGCGCTTCGCCGCAGGCGGCCAGCTGCGCGGCGTGTCCGACCGCGATGACGACGCCCTCGCCCGCAAGCGCTTCGGCTACCTCGCCCGCCGTCATATCGGACAGGCGCGCGCCGCAGACGACCACGCCGCCGCCCATCGTTTTGACCGCGCGAATCGCCTCCGCGCCCGTATGACATCGAAAGCGCGGCGCAAGCCCGCGCGTTTCCAGCGCGCGGCAAAGCGTCTGCCGGCCGGTTTCGCCGGGAAAAGCCACTGCGATGCGAATCACGCCGCGTCCTCCTTTGCAGATGAAAAACCGAAAAACGACTGGCGAAGTATAATACGTGCGGATAAGTTTTGTCAAGGCGGATGGATTTCCGCCTCCTTTTTTCCCTATACTTGACACTTCGGCCCGTTTTCGCTATCATATTCATTTGGTAAGGAGGAACGAGCATGGAGACAATTCCGGTTTCTCAGTTTGTGAAAGACAGCCGCTTCGACGGCTTTTTACTGGTTCGCGCGGCGGAACAGCGCGCCGCGTCGAACGGATCGAAATATCTGGATATGACGCTGGGGGACAGAACCGGCGAAATCAACGCCAAGATGTGGGACGGTCTGGCCGAACCGCCCGAGGTGGGCAGCGTGCTGCGCCTGCGCGGGCAGATCATCGAATATAACGGAAGGATACAGATTCGCGTGGAGCGGATGCGTCCGGCCGTCGGCTCGGATAAGGTGCCGATGGAATCGCTCGTGGCCTGCGCGCCGCAGCCGGGTCAGGAAATGCTCGACGAGGTGAACGCGGCTGTGGAAGCGATTCGCCGCAAGGATCTGCGCCTGCTCGTGCGCCGGCTGCTCGACGACGCGGGCGAAACGCTTTTGTATTTTCCGGCGGCCTCGAAGCTGCATCATGCCGAGCGCAGCGGGCTTTTGCACCATGTGACGGGCATGCTGCGCATGGCGAACCACTACGCGGACGAATATCCTTCGCTGGACCGCGATCTGCTCGTGGCGGGCGTGATCGTGCATGATCTGGCGAAGATCGGCGAAATCGACGCCGCGCCGGAGACGGGCATCGTTTCCGGCTACAGCGCGGACGGCATGCTGATTGGCCATCTTGTGCGCGGCATTGCGCGGATGGACGCGGTTGGCCGTGAAATGGGCTGCGATCCGGAAATTTTGATGATGCTCGAGCATATGGTGCTCTCGCATCACGGCGTGCCGGAATACGGCAGCCCAAAGCCGCCGATGTTCCCGGAGGCTGAGGTGCTGCATCACCTCGATCTGCTCGATGCGCGCATCTTTGAAATGAACGCTGCGCTCTCGCGCGTTGCTCCGGGCGGCTTCTCGGAAAAGCTCTGGTCGCTGGATCGAAAGCTGTACCGGCGGGCGGGCGAACCGGCTGCGGAACGCGAAGAGTAGGGCACGTTTCCAATAGAAACGTATTCCAGGCGAAAGACCGCGCCCTGCGCGGGAAAGGAATCGGAATGAAACTGAAAAAAGCATGGGCGATTTTGCTGGCGGTGTGCCTGACGGTATGCGCGGGAGCGGCTTCGGCCGCGTCGGTGCGCAAGACGACGGGCTTTACCGCGAAAACGCTGGATTACCTGCCGGAAAAGGCGAAGGCGCGAACGGACTCGCTGGTGATCGGCGTGAACGATCTGTACGGCGATGTGAACCCCTTCTTCGCGGAAACGACGGGCGATGGCTACGTGGCTTCGCTTCTGGTGGACGAGGCGATTTTCTTCGGCAACGACGGCTCCGCGGGAGACGGCGCGTGTACGGTAAAAAAGGAAACCGTCTATCCCGAAGAAATCTGGCTGCGCATGGAAGGCATGGATAACAGCACCTACAGGTTCACCTTCACCGTGCGCGAAGGCGTGCGCTATCTCGACGGTACGCCTGTGACGAGCGACGACTTTATCAACGCGCTCTATCTCATTCTCACGCCCGGTTACGACGGCGTGTACGACGCGGAAGGCGCGGACGTCAAGGGCCTGTACGAATACCTGTCCGGACAGGCGAACGAAATTTCCGGCATCGTGCGTGTGGACGAGAAGACGTTCACCGTGGCGCTCAACGGCAAAAACGCGTCCGCAGAGGCGTTTCTGGCCGTGCCCGCGCTGCGCGTGGAAGCGGCGGGGCAGATGCGCCGTCCGGACGATACCGCGTGGGACAAGATGACGGACGCGTATCAGGACGCGCTGGCGCGCGCAAAGGCGGCCGACGCGGCGCTGCTGGCGTACGGCCAGTATGCGCTGGAGGAGATTGTCCCCGGTAAGAGCGCGCGCATGACGGCGAACGCGGATTACTGGCGCGGAGCGCCGAAAATCAGCACGGTCGAAATGCTCGTCGTGCCCGCCGGAGAGGAAAAGACTGCGATTTTGTCCGGAGACGTGGACATTATCAGCATGATGGGCAACGTCGATAACGTCGACGAGCTGTGGGATTACGAAAAAGGGTTTGTCAACCTCTATAACTGGGAAAACTCGGCTGTGGGATATCTGGGCATGAACCTGCAGGAAGGCCCCTTCAGCGATCTGCGCGTGCGTCAGGCGCTGGCGAAAGGGCTCAACCGCGCGGGCATTCTCGCCGCGACGCTTGAGCGCTACGGCACGCTTGCCACGCAGATTCAGTTCGACGAATTCAGCCTGAACAGCACCGTGCTCTCCGAGCAGTATGATTACGATCCCGCGGGAGCCGCGCAGCTGCTGGACGAAGCGGGCTGGATTGCCGGCGCGGATGGCGTGCGCGAAAAGGACGGCGAACGGTTGAGCGTCGCGTTCAGTTATGCGTCGCCGAGTCCGGTCATGGATAAAGCGGCTGCGATGATCGTCGAGGGGCTTGGGCAGCTCGGCATTGAGGCGGCGGCGCGTCCTGTCCCACTCGATCAGCTGATCGGCGAGGTGAAGGCGAACGAATGCGCGCTGTATTTCATGGCGCGGCAGCTGCCGCAGCGCGCGGCCGTGGCCGCCGAATTCTTTGCGGGAGACAGCCACCTCAACCTGGGCGGATATGACAGTGAAATGCTCGACTATTACCTGCAGTGGCTCGGACAGGAGAGCGACCCCGAGCGTCAGACGGTGATGCTGGAGGCGTTTTTCACCGAGCTGTACCGCGAGGTGCCGGTCATTCCGCTGTATCAGCGCAGCGAGGTGCTGCTCGTCAGCGCGCGCATTCTCAACTGCACCGTCACCGCGGCGCACGAGATTACCTCGGACGTTTACCGTTTCATGCTTACGGACACGCTTTCCAAGCAGTGGTAAGGGGGAGAGAAGATGCAGAAATACGCGGTCTACGATAAAGAAGAAATCAAAAAGAGCATCATTTCCAAGCTGCAGCGCCATAACGGCTGCTCGCTTTCCGAGGCGACGGAGAAGCAGATTTACAACGCCGTCGCCGATACCGTGCGCGACCAGATCATGAACAAATACGTGGCCACGCGCAAGGCCATCAAGCAGCAGCAGGATAAACGGCTGTACTATCTCTCCGTTGAATTCCTGATGGGCCGCTCGCTGCATTCCAACATCCTCAACCTCTGCGAGACGGCGGAGTATAAGCAGGCCTTCGATGAGCTCGGCCTGAACATTCAGGATATTCTGCATGAAGAGCCGGAACCGGGGCTTGGCAACGGCGGTCTGGGCCGCCTTGCGGCCTGCTTTATGGACTCGCTCGCTACGGAAGACCTGCCCGCGATGGGCTGCACGATTCGCTACGAATACGGCCTTTTCCGCCAGCGCATCGTGGACGGCCAGCAGGTGGAGCTGCCCGATACCTGGCTGGATAACGGCAACGCGTGGGAAGTCCCGAAGCCCGAAGAAAGCTTCGAGATCCGTTTCGGCGGCCGCTTGCAGGAGGACTGGTCCAACGGCAGCCTCAACGTGAAGCTGGTCGATTATACGCCCGTTATCGCCGTGCCGTATGATATGCCGGTCGTCGGCTACGACACCGATACCGTCGACGTGCTGCGCATGTGGAGCGCGCGTTCGCCCAGAGAGATCGATCTCAAGCAGTTCGGCGAAGGACAGTATCAGAAGGCGCTGGAGGTGCGCGGCCTGGCCGAGGTGCTGTGCAAGGTGCTCTATCCCGAGGACGATCACTGGGCGGGCAA
>CAKTTL010000110.1 GCA_934615235.1 uncultured Clostridia bacterium | reverse complement strand
GGTTTTCCCCCTGGACCCCCTTTCCAGAAGAAAGCCGCTTTCCCGCACCCGCCGCCCGGAGGGGGCGGCGGGCGCGGGCGTTTCTTTTCACGGCTGCGCCGGAACAGGAAACCCCATGCGGCTTTCTTGGGGGAGAGCGCGAGAGGGGGCCTTCTTTCTCCTGAAAGAAGGCTCCCTCTCGCAGAAAGCCGCCTCCCCGCACCCGCCGCTCCGTTCCGGCGCGCCCTCCGCGCGGCGGAACAGGAAAACCCATGCGGCTTTCTTTGGTGGGGAGCGCGAGGGGCCCCTTTCTTTCTCCTGAAAGAAAGGGGCCCCTCGCAAAAACCTCCGTCTCCCCCTCGTCCCTAGTTCCTCCCCGCGTACTCCTCGCCTTTGCCGTACCTGGCCTCGGCGGCCTGGCGCAGCAGGGCGGCTTCGTGCGCGCGCTGAGGGTCGGAGAAAAGGGATTTGACGGCGCGCTGCGTCTCGTCGATGAGCTGAACGTTCGCGCCGAGCTGCGCGCCGGGCATTTCAGGCGCGCCGTGCTGGCGCGTGCCGAACCACTCGCCCGGGCCGCGCTGCTCGAGGTCAAGGCGTGCCAGCTCGAAACCGTCGTTTGTGGAGCAGAGCGCATCCAGGCGCTCGTTGGACGTGGCGAGCAGAAAGCACCAGCTCTCCTCCGAGCCGCGGCCGACGCGCCCGCGCAGCTGATGCAGCTGCGACAGGCCGAACCGGTCGGCGTTTTCAATGGCCATAACCGTCGCGTTGGGCACGTCCACGCCGACCTCGACGACGGTTGTGGAAACGAGCGCGTCCAGCTCGCCCGCGGAGAATTTGCGCAGGGTTTCATCCTTGTCGGCGGCCTTCATTTTGCCGTGGACAAGCCCGAGGCGCAGGGACGCGAGCGGCCCGCGCTTCAATTCAGCGTATGTTTCCTCCGCGCTCTTGCAGTCCATCATCTCGCTTTCGGAAACGAGCGGACAGATGATATAGCTCTGCCGCCCCGCGGCGGCCTGCGCGCGGATAAACCCGTACATGCCCGCGCGCTTTTCTTCAGGGACGATACGGGTTTTAACGGGCTTACGCCCGGCCGGCAGCTCGTCGACGATCGACACGTCGAGGTCGCCGAAGAGAACGAGCGAAAGCGTTCGCGGGATGGGCGTGGCGGACAGAACGAGCACGTTCGTTGCGGCTTCGCCGCCCTTGCCGGAGAGCGCGCCGCGCTGCCGCACGCCGAACCGGTGCTGCTCGTCGGTGATGGCAAGGCCGAGGTTTTCGTATTTTACGCCCTCGGAGATGAGCGCGTGCGTGCCGATAACAACGTGCGCCTCGCCCGACGCGGCGGCGGCAAGCGCTTCGCGATGCTGCTTCGCCGTCTGTTTGCCGGTAAGCAGCACGCAGCGAACGCCCAGCGGCTCGAGCAGTTTCTGGGCCGTGCGGTAATGCTGCGCGGCGAGCACCTCCGTCGGCGCCATCAGCGCCCCCTGATACCCGGCCTTCGCCGCCAGATACAGCGCGCCGAAAGCGATCGCCGTCTTGCCGCAGCCCACGTCGCCCTGTACAAGCCGCGCCATCGGCGCGCCTGCGGCCATATCGCGGCGGACTTCTTCGAGCACGCGCTTTTGCGCGCCCGTCGGCGTGAACGGGAGCGACGACCAGAACGCCTCCGCGTCGGCCTCCGCGGACGGGATGCGCACGCCGTTCTCGTCGCGCGCGCGCAGGCCCCACAGGAACGTCTGGAAAAGCGTCAGCTCTTCAAACGCAAGACGGCGGCGCGCCTGTTCAAGCGCCTCGCGCGAATCGGGAAAGTGCGCCTGCCGGAGCGCGTACTGGCGCGGGCAGAGCGCGTAACGGCTGCGAAAAGTTTCGGGCAGCGCGTCGTCGTACCGGCCCGCGTCGAGCGCAGAGCGGAGCGCCAGCCGCTGCGTTTTGGGCGGCAGCTTTTCGATGGGACGGTAAACCGGCTGGATGCCGCCCTCTTCGGCCGATATCGGATGCGTGACGAACAGGCCGCCGTTTTTCTTCTTCGACACGCGGCCGTACCATTTCACGCGCGCGCCGGCTTCGAGCTGCCCGGCCATCCACGGCATGGCGAACCACACGCAGGCGATTGCGCCGCTGTCGTCGCGGACGGTAGCGGTCGTCACGCTGCGGCCGTTCACCCACGCCGTGCGAACCTTTTCAACCGTACCGGCGAAGGCGGTTTCCATTCCCGCGCGAAGCGCGGCGACGGGGCGCACCGTATCGAAATCGCGATAGCCGACAGGCAGGCACTGCGCCAGATCCTCGGGCGCGGCAAAGCCCGCCGCCTCCAGCGCCGCACGCCGGGCAGGGCCGATTCCCTTAACGTCGTTCCAGGTGAGCATAACTGTCTCCCAATAAAAAGAGAGGCGCGGAGGACGCGATCCTCTGCACCTCCCGGTGTGTTTTTGGGGTTGCGCGGCTGCACCGTGAGAAGAGCTGGGGGTTACGATAGGGGCGCCGCCCCTATAACCCCGGCAGGAACCTGAGGTTCCTGCACCTCCCGCTTTTTTCTCAATACCATGCCGCCGTATCGGCTCGTCCGCGCGTTCCGCGCGAACATTGCGCGTTTCTTTGCGCGGCTGCGCCGCGAGAAAAGCTGGGGGTTACGATAGGGGCGCTGCCCCTATAACCCCGGCAGGAACCTGAGGTTCCTGCACCTCCCGCTTTTTCTCAAACCCATGCCGCCGTGTCGGCTCGTCCGCGCGTTCCGCGCGAACATTGCGCGTTTCTTTGCGCGACTGCGCCGTTATGGGCTGGGGTTACGTTAGGGGGCTTCGCCCCCTATAACCCCTACCAGGGAACTGAGTTCCCTGGACCTTCCGCCTTTTACCGCCTGCTTATTCGACCGCCAACAGATAACAATACGTCGGCTGGCCGCCGTTCTGCACTTCGACGTCGCAATCCGGATATTTCTTTCCGAACTCTTCCGCCAGCTTCTGCGCCTGCTCCTCCGTCGCGCCCTCGCCATAGAACACGCTGATGAGCGCCGTTTCGTCGTCCACCATCATATCCATCAGCTTGCGCGCCACTTCGTCCGGCTCTTTATCGCAGACCGAAATCTTCCCGTTATACAGGCCGATTACGTCGCCCTCGTGGATCGTCAGTTCTTCAAACTGCGTGTCGCGAATCGCCGTGGTAATCATGCCGCTCCGCACGTGCTCGGCGGCTTCGGTCATCGCGGCAAGGTTTTCTTCCGGCGTTGCCGCCGCGGAGAATTGCAGCACGCCCGCAAGGCCCATCGCGACGTTCTTCGTCGGGATCACGTACACGTTCCGCTTGGAAATCTCCGCCGCCTGCTGCGCGGCGAGAATGACGTTGCCGTTATTCGGGAAAACGAACACGTTCTTCGCGTGTACGCTGTCGATCGCGCTCACGAGCGATTCGATGCTCGGGTTCATCGTCTGGCCGCCGTCGACGATCTTGTCAACGCCCATCTCGGTGAACATCTGCGAGAAGCCTTCGCCCAGGGAAACAGAGATGATGCCGTATTCTTTATCGGGCGCTTTTTCAGCTTCCATGCGGGCGCGTTCACGCCGCTGTTCTGCCATGTTCTCGATCTTGAGGTTGACCAGTTCGCCCAGCGCGAGGCCTGCCTGCAGCGCCTTGCCGGGGTCGTTGGTGTGCACGTGTACCTTAATCAGCGCCAGATCGCCCACGACGAACACGCAGTCGCCGATTCGCTTGAGCTTGCGGCGGAACAGCGCGATATCGTCCTCCGTCGCGTCGGGACGGATGCGGTCGATCAGGAACTCGGTGCAGTAGATGTATTTCAATTCGGCGATCGCGTCGTGATCGTCCTCGAAGCTGGCCGCGCCGTCCTCGGACATGGTGACGGTTTCGATCACTTCGCCGCGCAGCGCCGCGTTCATGCCGGTATAAATCAGCATCAGGCCGCGTCCGCCCGCGTCCACAACGCCCGCCTGCTTGAGGATAGGCAGCATATCCTGCGTCTTGGCGAGAATCGCCTCGCCGCTGGAGAGTACCGTTGCAAACAGGCCTTCCATGTCGGCGGGGGCGCTCTGCGCCCTGAGAATCGCCGTCTCGGCAATCACGCGCGCGACGGTAAGAATCGTGCCCTCCTTGGGCTTCATCACGGCCTTATACGCCGTTTCCGCGCCGGATTTGAACGCCTGCGCAACCTGCGCCGCGTCCGCGTCCTGCAGGCCCGCCACGCTGCGGGCAAACCCGCGGAACAGCTGGCTGAGGATAACGCCCGAGTTGCCGCGCGCGCCGCGCAGCGCGCCCTTGGCAAGCGCGTCGGCCGCTTCGTCCAGCCGGGGATAATCATGCGCGTTCATCTCGCGCACGGCGGCCTGCGCCGTGAGGGTCATGTTCGTGCCGGTGTCTCCGTCCGGCACGGGGAAAACGTTTAACGCGTCTACAGATTCCTTGTTCTTTTCAAGCAGCGCCGCTCCCGCCATCACCATTTCGCGGAAGAGCAGGCCGTCGATTTTTGTCTGCGCCATCGAGGCTGCCTCCTTCGTTTATACGCGGATCCCTTCCACGGTGATTGTGATGCGGTTCACCTTCGCGCCCGTCATCGATTCAAGCTTGTACTTGACGGTATCGACGATGTTGTTGCATACCGCGACGATGGAAATCCCGTATTCCACTACGATATACAGATCGATATCCATGCTGCCTTCTTCCGTCAGGCGAAGCTGCACGCCGCGGGTCAGGTTTTCACGCCCGAGCCACTCGACGATGCCGTCCTTCGCGCGCTTGGAGCTCATCGCCACGATTCCGTAGCATTCGAGCGTAGCGTAACCCGCCATGCGCAGCAGCACGTCCTCCGTAATCGAAATGGTGCCTAAATCGTTTGTGATTTTGCACTCCATGAGATGATCCTCCTTTGGGTCAAAAGCTGAAAGCGTCTGGCCTCCTTTTAGTATAACGCATTTTCCCCCGCAGCGCAAGCGCGGCAATTTTCAGGCTCCGTCTGGTCAAACCGCGGCGAATCCGTTATAATAACCGTATCATTTCCAGCGGAGGGAATCTTTCATGCGCAGATACGACGCTGTAATCTTCGATCTGGACGGAACGCTCGTCGATTCGCTGGAGAGCGACGTGGAATCCCTCGCGCGCTGCGCGCGGAAATTCGGCCTGCCGCCCGTCCCGCGCGAAACGTCGCTGCGGCTCTTCGGGCTGTCCAACATGGATTTTTACCGCGTCGTTTTCCCGGACGCGGGCGAGGCGGTTTACGAGCGGCTTCTGCGCATGCAGCTGCCGCTGCAATCGGAAATCGCGCGGGAGATGGGCGAGCGCGTGCTCTTTCCGGGCGTGAAGGAAATGCTCGAACAATTAAAATGCGCCGGCCTTCGGCTTTTTATCGCCTCGACCGGCACGCGCGAGCATGTCTATGATTTTCTCACCTTCGGCAGCGTGCTGCCGCTTTTCGAGCGCATCGGCTTCGACGAGCCCGTCAAGGACGCGATGACCGCGCGCCTGCTCGAAGGCGTCGATCCCGCGCGCGCCGTTTTCGTCGGCGACAGCGGCAAGGACGTGCAGGCCGCGCACGCCAACGGTCTTCCCGCGCTTGGCGCGGGTTTCGGCTACGTCTACTCCGGCGACGGGCAATTCGACGCGGTTTACGATACCCCGGCGGAGCTGGCCCGCGCGCTGCTCGCGGAAGAACCGCTCATACCTTGAGGTAAACCCATTTTCCCCTGCGGATGCGCAGCACCCCTGCCGCCGCGCGGGCGACGAGGCTGACGATATTCGCCAGCTGCACGCCGAACGCGCCCATATCCAGCACATAGCAGAACAGCCACGTGAACGGCAGCCGCAGCCCCCATACCAGCAGCACCGTGTAGCCCATCACATAACGCATATCGCCCGCCACGCGCAGGATCGGATCGTTGAGGTTGATGAGCAGGCCGAAGAACGCGTAGCCGATCATCAGCCACATCACCTTCACGCATTCGCGCTGCACGGTTTCGTCCTTCGTATACAGCCCGGAAAGCGGATAGCTGAAGATCGCCATGCACAGCCCCAGCGTAACGGCCGCCGTCAGGCTGACGGCCAGCAGGCGGCGCTGGCATTTTTTCGCTTCATCGTAGCGCTTCGCGCCAAGGAGATTGCCGATCAGCGTCACCGAAACGGTCGAAACGATCGTCTGCGGCAGCGAGGAGAAGCTGTTGAGCGTGTTGGAAATCTGATACACGCTCGCTTCGTGCGTGCCCAGGCCCATCGCCAGCGAGTTGGCCAGCAGGTACGCAAACTGCACGGAAACCGATTCCAGCACGTTCGGCGCGCCCAGACGGCAGATATGTCCCATCACCGCCCGGTCGGGCCGGAAGATATTTTTCACATGCAGCGTAAAATGCCGGTGGTTTCGCAGGCAGACGAAGAACAGCACCGTCGCGCCCGCCAGCCGGCACGCGACGTACGCAAGCCCCGCGCCCAGCATTTCCATCTTCAAAACGGAAATGAACAGCCACGCGGCCGTCATCTGCGTCACGTTCACCACGATCGCGCCGCCCAGCGACGCGCGGGATTCGCCCGACGCGCGCAGCATGCCCACCATCGCGTTATACAGAATCAAAAACGGGAACGAGAGAACGATCATCCGGTAATACTGCAGGCCCTCGGCGAACGTCGCGTCATCCTTCGCGTGCAGAAGCGGCCGCAGAATCGTTACGCCCAGCGCTTCGCATACGATCGTCACCGCGCAGCCGACGAGAATCGCCAGCAGAATCGCCTGCTCCACCGCGCGCGAGGTGCGCGCCCTGTCGTCCTCGCCGACGAGCCGCGCCGTCAGCACCGTAGAGCCCGTCATCAGAAAGCCCATCGACGAGTTGACGACGTTGACAAACGTGTTCACCAGCCCCATCGCCGCCAGCGCGCTCCCGCTGATGCCGCCAATAACGGCGGAAAAAACGAGCCCGATGCCCGTTGTGATCAGATTCTCCAGAATAATCGGCGCGGCGAAGGCAACCTCCCGGTTGCCCTTCAGTCGATTCATTTGCTCTCCCCCGTCCGGCATAGCGCTGTGAAATTGTCACTATTGTATACTTTTCTGCGCTCCCGCGCAATCTTTTTTCCGCAAGCCCCCGCATCTCCCCGCAAACGGCCGCATAATCTTTCTCCCGCTCCGGCATGATAGTTATAAAAAGGGGGAATGACCATGAAAAAGACGCTCCGTCTGCTCGCGCTGCTGCTCGTGCCGCTGCTCGCCTGCGCCTGCTCGCAGCCGCAGGGGCTCAACGCCGCGCCGTCGTTTCAGCTGCCCGAAAAACTGCAAACCCTCGAAAACGGCGAGCCCGCCCTCAAGGTTTACGTCGTCGACGCCGAACAGGTTGAAACCATGCCGCTCGAGGATTACCTCTGCGGCGTGCTCGCGGGTGAAATGCGCAGCGACTGGCCGCTCGAGGCCCTCAAGGCGCAGGCCATCCTCGCCCGCACGTTCGTGCTGAAGTTCATGGCGGAAAAGGAAAGCCGCTATCCCGGCGCGGACATCTCCACCGACGTCGAAGAAGCGCAGGCCTACGACGCGGCCGCCGTCGACGACCGCATCCGCCGCGCCGTCGCTGAAACGCGCGGCCAGGTGCTCGTCTCGGACGGCACGCTGATCTACGCCTGGTTCCACGCCCATTCCGGCGGCATGACCGCCGGCGCGAAGGAAGGCCTCAACTGGAAGGCCGCCGAGCCCGGCTATATCAAAATCGCCCCCGGTCAGGAGAGCGACGACGCGCCCGCGGACGCGAAAGCCTGGCAGGCTTCCTTCACCGCCGAAGAAATTATCAGGGCGGCTAACGCCGCGGGAGCCGCCGTCCAGACCGTTTCCGGCGCGCGCATCGGCGAGCGCGGCGCGTCCGGCCGGGCCGTGACCCTCGAGTTCGGCGGCGTGTCCGTCAACGCAGCCGATTTCCGCATCGCCCTCGGCTCCACCAAAATGCGCTCCACTTTTCTCACCAACCTCGCCCTGGAGGGCAACCGCGTCGAAATGGAGGGCCGCGGCTACGGCCACGGCGTCGGTATGAGCCAGTGGGGCGCCTACGCCCAGGCCGCCTCCGGCAAAACCGCCGAACAAATCGTGGAATCGTATTTTAAGGACGTGACCGTTGAGAAAGCGTATTAAGAGGGAGAGAGGGACGGGGGTTTTTTGCGAGAGGGGGCGTTCTTTCAGGAGAAAGAACGTCCC
>CAKTTL010000109.1 GCA_934615235.1 uncultured Clostridia bacterium | reverse complement strand
GCTTTCTTTGGATGGGGCGCGGGGAAACCTTTCTTTCCCCAGAAAGAAAGGTTTCCCCGCAAAAACCCCGTCCCCTCGTCCCTCGTCCCTCGTCCCTACGCCAGCTCGCACTCCCATACGTCGACGCCGCAGTCCTGGAAGGTTTCGTGGAGGCGTTGGCTGAGCTGTTCGCGGGTAACGTTCTTTTTGAGGATGACCTGGAGGAATCCGCCGCCGCCCGCGCCGCAAATCATGCGGCCGTCGATGAGATCGTCGATGGCGTTGAAGATCTGGTCGATGCAGGTGTTGGTGCTGCCGGAATCGATGGCGCGGCTCAAATCCCAGTGACGGTTGAGCAGCGCGGCGAACCCGTCGACGTTGCCGCGTTCGAGTTCGAAGGCCATCATCGCGGCGACGCGCTGAATCTCCTCCAGCGCGGCAAGGCTTTCTGCTACGCCGCCAATGTAGCGGCCGACAACGTCGCGCAGCAGGTTGCGCGCAAGGCGGCGCTGCCCGGTGTAAATCAGCGCGAAGCGCTCGTCAAGTTCACGCTTCGTTTCGGGCGCAAGCTCGATGTGCCGCACGCGGAGCCGCTGCTTCGCGCCCGGCGCGGACAGAATAAACTTCACGCCCGGCGTCATCCCTCCGACCTGATCCTGCCAGCCGCCGCCGGTGGACATGATCTGCTCCATGCACATGACGCAGTCGTACAGATCGCCGTCCGTATGCGGGATGGCGAAATACTCGTACAGCGCTTTCGCGCACGCGCCGGCGAGGATGGAGCTGGTGCCCAGCCCGCTGCCCTTGGGCACGTTGCGCATGAACGTGGACAGATACAGGCCGCCGGTCTGCGCCAGCACGTCTTCGAGCGCGCCGCCTTCGCGCGGAATCACGCCGCAGGCGATCAGCGCGGCCTTGTGCAGCGCGAAGGAATCGTACGGGTTGTGGCAGTCCTGCAAGACGGCGATAGAATCAAACTCGCCGTACGCGTTCAGGTCGGCGCTTTCGAGGACGACGACAGGCCTGTCCAGCCGCCGCACCTGCACCTCGACGGGATAATCATGGTTGAGCAGAATCGCCGCGTTCAGCACCGCGCCGCCCTTTTCGTTGCAGTAAGGGGGCGTGTCCGTCCAGCCGCCGCCCCAGTTGACGCGCAGCGGCAGGCGCACGGTGATCTCGTCCTTCGCGGGGGCGATCGGCGCGGGAGCGCGCGCCGTCTCCGCCGCGCCGGAGAGGACGATATTGCGAATTTCAGCAAACGCGCGGCGCATGTAATCTTCGCCCTCCGAGGTGCCGGAGAGGATTCGTCCGAGATCGTACCAGACGCGCATGCGCGCGGAAGGCGCCGCCCGCGCGGCCTTTTCTTCGATCAGCCTGCGCTGTCGTTCGGACGGCGCGCCATCCTTGAAAAGCGCCGCGGCTTCCGCAGCCGTGCCCTCGCGGGCGGCGATTTCCAGCAGCGCCTCGGCCTGCGCCGTCTCGCGCAGGGACGCTTCCCAGTCGAGGATGAACCGCGTGTCCGCCGCATTGAACGACGCACGCAGGCTCGTCCGCTCCGCCGTTTCCCAGGCGGCGCGGTCGCCCTCGCCGCGCGCCAGCGCGTAAAGATTGAGCGCCGCGTCCACAGCCTGCTCCAGCGTGCCGCAGACGGGATAGATTTCCGCTTCCCACAGGGACGGCCATTCGCCCAGGCGCGCGAGCGGCTCGCCAAGGAACGCCGCCTCCTTCGGGTTGTCGCCCACGCCGTACACGCGCGCGACGAAGCGCCCGTCGCAAAGGCGCAAACCGTGCAGCGCCACGTCCGCCGGAACCTCGCGATCGCGCACAGTCACATGTGAAAGCACCGCGCCCGCGCCCACGCGGCTTTGCTCGAGAACGTAGCTGTCCTCGAGATAGCAGTCCGCGCCGATTTCGCAGCCGGGCTCGACGACGGCGTTATTGAGCGCATAGCGCTCCGACGCCCTGCCCAGCACGCAGCGTTTCCAGTCCAGAAAGGCGTATTGCTTTACGTCCTCGGTCATCAGCGCGCGCAGCTCGCGCGTCGTGCCGAAATGGATAAACGCAGCCGGCGACAGGCGCAAAAGACGCATGCGGAACGCATGCAGCGCATCCCAGACGGCCGTGCGGCACGCGCGCAGCTCGGGCGTAAATTCGCCTTCGGGCTTTTCAAGATAGAACTGTTCGAGCGTGGAACGGCTGGCAAGCGGATAAAGAAAATCGCCATAAAAGGAGAGCCGCGCGCGGTCGTTGACGAACGCGGCGAATTTTTCGGGCGTATCGACGAGCGAATAGAGCGCCGCGAGCAGATCCGCGCCGAGCAGCACCGCGCCGGTGTCGATGTCCACCTTGCCCTGCTCGTTCACCGCGCCGTACGCCCGCAGCGTCTCGACCGGCTGCTTGTGCAGGAACTCGCCCACGTCGCCGGTTTCGTCCATGTGGAAAACGCCGTGATCCTTGCCGGTTTCCACATCCTCCTTAAAGGAAATGGCCGCCGCGCCGGAAGAGGGCGCGTCGATCTGCAGAGGATTAAACAAAAGCAGCACGTCGCCCGAAAGCACGAGCATACCCTCCGAAATGCGGGAGGGCACCCCGCTCATCCCGATCATGAATTCATCGAAAAGCGTGGAGCGCGCGCCGTTTGGCAGTTCGCGCGGGACGGGCGAGAAGAGCTTGCCGCACGCCGAATACTGCGGCACGCGCTTGCTGTCGCCGCCGGAATGGATGCACAGAACGCGCTTCGCGCGGAAAGAAGGCTCCCGCTCGCGGATATACTTCAGCACGTTCAGCGTCGCGCCGCCGCTGCCCACGCGCAGACCGTCCGGATCGGGCAGGACGGCGAAAACCGTCCGCTTCGGCAGCATCCCCTTTTCCCGCCGCGCCTCCAGCTGCAGGCGGAACGCTTCCGCCTGCGCTTCGTTGGAAGCGGTAAGAACGACGTAATCCCAGCGCGGGAAATCCTCGCGCACAAGAGAGCGGTTAAAATCCTCCCAGGCGTCCAGATAGGATTGGCGCATAAACAGCGAATAGGTTGGCGTCATAGCGTGCCCCCGGTTTCTTTTGTTATTTGGCTTTATAGCGCTTCGCGCAGTCCTGCACGATCGCGTTCATCGCGTCCATCTTGCGCAGCATATCCTTCGCCAGCGCAATCTGGCAGCGGGTGCGGATGAGATTATGCTCGGGCTCCTTGATTTTGAAATACTTATCGCCCACAATATAATCCGCCAGGAAGCGCGTGGCCAGTTCGCAAGCGAGCGCGAAGCAGCTCAGCGCCAGCGTATCAACCTCGCAATTCGTCAGCGTCGCGGCCGTCTTCTTGAGGAAGCCCTCGGCAAACGCCCAGAATACGTTCAGGTTCAGCCCGGCCTTTTCGGCCTGCCTGCAGTCCTCCTCGACAAAGTTGGCCGCAAAGCGGATGGCGTCGCCGAAATCGTGCCCGACAAGGCCGGGCATAACGGTATCCAGATCGATGACGACGAGCGCGTCGTGCGTTTTCTCGTCGAAAAGAACGTTGTTGATCTTCGTGTCGTTATGCGTCACGCGCAGCGGCAGCTTTCCCGCGCGGTAGAGGCGGGTCAGCTCGCAGGCCTTCTCTTCAACGGAGAGCAGCCAGTCAAGCTCTTCGCGCACAGCCGCAACGCGGCCGCATGGATCCTCCGCCGCGTCGGCCTTCAGCTTTTCGTAGCGCTTGACGGTATCGTGAAAATCCGGGATGGTGTAGTACAGCCGGTTCGCGTCGAAATCGGCCAGCATCAGCTGGAAATCGCCGAACGCTTCGCCCGCGCTGCGCACGACGTCCATATCGTCGCAGGTGTTAAAGGTGACGGAGGGCACGTAGTTGCTCATGCGCCAGAAACCGTCGTCGTCCATGAGATAATTCTCGCCGTTCGCCGTATGGTGGAAGTGCAGGCACTTCGAGTCCGGCCGTTTTTCCCGGATGTGCTCCGTCACGCGGTCGATGTTCTGCATCAGCTCCACCGGCTTGCGGAACGCATACGTGTTCACGCGCTGCACGAGATACGACTTGATTTTCGCCATGCCCGTGCCGTCGTCGCGGATATAATTGACCTTGTACGTATGATTTACGTTGCCCATTTTGATTTCTTCATAGGAGAAAAACGGGCCGGGAATGCGGAACGCTTCGCCCACTTCCAGCAGCTTTCGCGCCGTTTCCGGGTTCATTTCAGGTATCGCATTATTCATTCAGATCAATCCTTTTCAGTATTATTGCAGTTTTCTGTCCGCAAAAAGCAAACGCCGGCTTGCAATAACCATACTATTTCGTCATGAATGATTTTATTTCCTGCCTGACAGCGCGATCGTATTCGTCCACGCGGCTCGGCCCTGCGCGTCCCGCACCTCCGCACGGACGAAAGTTTCAAACTCGCGCAGCTTGCAGCGCGCCTCGGTAAGTCCTTTGCCGTGATGTCCGTGACCCGCGCCCCAGACGCCGTTGGTAAGGAAATTGACGCGGCAGACAGGCGAGCAGCGCACAACGGCCTCGTCGCCTTCGACCGTCAGATGAACCTCCGGTCCCTGCGTCGCGTAGAATTTCTTCTCGCGGATGGCCTGCAGAATCTCCGCGTCGCTCGCGCCGGGCGCGCATTCGAGCATGATCCATGCCTTCGTGTCGTCCGTGCCGTCGTAGAAATGCACGTCGTCGGTGGCGAGCAGCGGGAAAAGCATCCCGCGGCACGCGGCCGTATCGACAAAATCGCCGGAATACGGGCGGCAGGATTCATGCGCGTCGGAGACGCTGTTGTAAATTTCCGTCGCGCCGAAACCGTGCAGCGGCGCAACCTGATCGACGGTGTCGAGCGACCACGCCGGGTGCGCCAGCACGGCCAGACCGCCGCAGGCGTTGATGCCGTCGATCAGCTGCTGCGCGGACATATCCGGCGCAAGCGCCGGCTCCTTCTCGCAGCCGAGCCCGAGGATGTGGAACACCCCGCCCGCGCCGTCGCCGCCGCCGATGTTGTATTCGGCGCCGCCGAGAATGCGCAGGCCGCTCAGTTCGCCGCTTGCGCGGTAATGCCAGTGGTCGGTAACGGCGACGACGTCGTAGCCCGCAGCCCTGTAAATCGCGGCGACCTCCTCGGGGGTTTTGCGGCCGTCAGAGTCGGTGGTATGAAGATGAAGATTGATTTTGAGGCGCTTCGCGCCGTTCAAGTCCGTATACATGAGAGCCTCCTGCGTGTGATTTGAGGTGACGGTGATGGTATACCCGAAAATGAGAGGAAAGTCAAGTGGCGGGGAGAGGGTGTGTTAGGGGGACGCCGTCCCCCTAGGGCGTATCTGAAAAAGGAAGAGGCGACAGCACGAGCGGATTTTTCGTCAGTTCAAGGAGGGAAACCGAAGGTTTAGCGGCGCTAAATCGGGGGGCAATACCGCATAATTCGCGTGAAGGATGGCGAGATGGATTTGCGTCGGATGCGAATTGCAGATTTCGCAGGCGTACCGGCGGTACGTCAAGAAAGCTGCAAGCAGCAGACGGCGTAAAGACATCCGTCAGCCTTTGCGCGATATTGTGCGGTATTGCCCCAAATTTTCCGACGCTGAAATGGCGGAAAAGACGCCGTGATGGAGTCTCAGGGAATTTTTCAGATACACCCCAGGGAATGAATCATTCCGCCGCGCTCTCCGGGAGATATCCGTACGCCCCCTCCGCGCAGACATGCAGCCATTCGCCGCATACGCCCAGCACGCGCACGACCGTTCCGACGGGAAGCGTTTGAATTTCTGCCGCGCTCTGCGCGGCTTTTTCTTTCAGCCCGACGCTCTCCTTCAGCTTTCGCTGCGGCTGTGCGGACTGTACGGCCCCCGCCTCTTCGTCAAAGGCAAGATACGCCGTCTTCATATAGCCGCGCACGCCCGTGCCCTCAATCTCGACCAGCGCCCACTCGGGCTGCTCTTCGCCGCCCGGCATGCCCAGCACGTTCACGCGCACGCCGTTATAATACTTGCCCAGCGATTGCGCCGTCCGGCTCCATTCCCGGCGCAGGTTCAGCCGGTCGGCGGGGTTGGGATTGTTCACGACGGCGGTCAACGTTTCCCGCAGGGCGCCGGCGTGCACGTAGCCTTCGCTGTACGTCTCGCCATCCGCGCCGCGCAGCACGCGCACATGCCACCAGCCGCTCGTCGTTTCGCCCAGCAGCAGCATCGCCTCGCCCCGGCCGTACAGCGCGTATTCCGCCTCCTCGGCCGGATCCTCGTACAGCGCCCAGACGGGCTCCGCGCTCATAAACCACGGCGCCGCTTCCGTAATGGCGTCATATTCCTTTTCGCCCTCGAAAACCAGACTGCCGCGATTCATATACCCCGGCGCGCCGATATCCGTTTCCCCCGGGCTGACCAGCAGCCATTCCCCGTAATCGCACAGCACCGTCACGCGCACGCCATCATAATACCGCGCCATGACGGCCGACTGCCCGTCCGGGCTGATGCGCATGCACAGCTGCCGTTCCGCGCCTGCGCAGCGCACCTTCGCGTACGTTTCCCCCGCCTGCGCCGCGCCGAACGGCAGCGCGAACGCAATCGCCAGCAGCGCAGCGAGAATACGCCTGCATTTCATGTTTTTTCCTTCCTTTCTATCCGGCCTTTCCGCGCAAAAAACGTCAAAAGCCAATTGTTCCCATTGACAAGCGTTCGCATTTTGGATATGATAAATGCGAACATGAGTTCGTGTTTTGATTTCAGCTCAATCCTTTTATTTCTCCGCGCCGGCGGCAGATTCCTTCCGCGCGCGGAAACAGGAGGCCCAAAATGAAAACGTTTGTGAAAGTGCGGTGTGATTTTGAGTTCGGCGGGCGCATCACGCCGCTGCTTTTCCGCACGGAAAACGGCCCGGCCGTTCGCATCGACCGCATCCTCGACGTTCGACCCGCGCCGGTTTCGCGCCTTGGCGGTCAGGGGATTCGCTATCTGTGCCGGGTCAACGATAAGACGATCTATCTTTTTTACGATGAAGACCGCTGGTTCGTTGAAAAAGTTCTTCCTGAGATGGGACAGGCGTGATATAATATGCTTCAGCTCCCATTCAACAGGAGGTTTTACCAATGAAATGTCCCCTCACGGAACGCGGCTGCGGCGGCTGCATCGAGCTGGCCGTCCCCTATGGCGAACACCTCAAACGCAAGCAGGCCGCGTTTGTGAAGCTTTTTCCGAACGCGCTGCCCATCGTCGGCATGGAAGACCCGCGGCACTATCGCGCCAAGGTGCTTTCCACCTTCGCCAACGGGCGCAGCGGGCTGTATTCCGGCATTTATGCCGCCGGAAGCCATCGCGTGCTTTCCGTGCGCGACTGCATCCTTCACGATAAACGCGCGGACGAGATTATCGGCGCCGTGCGCGAAATGATGGCGCAGACCGGCCTGAAGGCCTACGACGAGGACGCGGGCACCGGCACGCTGCGCCATATGCTCGTGCGCCGCGCGGCGGGCACAGGCGAGGTGCTGCTCACGCTCGTCACGCCGTCCGACGTTCTGCCCGACGGCCGTTCGCTTGCGGCCGAGATCGTCCGGCTCTGTCCGGACGTGCGCAGCGTTGTACAGAACGTCAACCCGCGCAAGACGAGCGCCGTGCTCGGCTTTCGCGAGCATGTGCTCTACGGCCCCGGCTACGTCGACGATCTGCTGATGGACACGCGCTTTCGTATCTCGTCCCGCTCGTTTTATCAGGTAAATTCCCGTCAGACCGAGAAGCTCTATGGCAAGGCCCTCGCGCTGGCCAACCTTTCCGGGCGCGAAACCGTGCTGGACGCATATTGCGGCGTAGGGACGATCGGTATTCTCGCGGCAAAACAGGCCGCGCATGTCACCGGCGTGGAGTTCAACGCCGACGCAGTTAAAAACGCCGTCACGAACGCGCGTCTCAACAGCCTTTCCAACATCGATTTTCTCCGCGGCGACGCGAGCCGCGTGCTGGCTGAAAAACGGCTCGACGCGGACGTCGTCTTTCTCGATCCCCCGCGCGCCGGCTGCGAACGGCCGTTCCTGGAGGCGCTTTGCGCCGCCAAACCGCAGACCGTCGTCTACGTCAGTTGCTGCCCGGAAACGCAGGCGCGCGACGTGAAGCTGCTGACCCGGCGCGGCTATACGCTCCAAAGCGTTCAGCCGATGGATATGTTCCCGTTTACGCCGCACGTGGAGACGGTTATATTGATGTCACGGAGGTAATAATTATGATATTTGAATTAAATGAGTTCCATAGAAATATAAACGGCAATGAATTGATAGAGGATTTACAGCATGTTGCTGAGTTTTTAAATCAAGATACTGTCACTATTGATGATTATAATCAACATGGTCGTTTTCATGCTACAACACTTACACGAAGATTTGGTTCATGGTTCAACTGTTTATCTCGAGCGGGTTTAAAACCATCAAGATCAAAAATCGGTATTTCAGATGAAGAATTATTTGAAGAAATAGAAAATATATGGATTAGATTGGGAAAGCAGCCAACATATTCACAAATGCGTGATCTTTCGAAATATTCAGTCCGTACCTATGAAAAACATTTCGGTGGATGGCGCAATACATTAGATAGTGTCTACATGAGATCAAGCCAAAACAGCCAGCCAAATAGCGATACACCTGATATGAACAGCAGAAAGGA
>CAKTTL010000108.1 GCA_934615235.1 uncultured Clostridia bacterium | reverse complement strand
TCTTCCCTGAAGACCACGATTAAGAAGTTTGACGCCGCTGTTGCCGAAGAGCCCACGCAGGCTCAGGCCCTGCTGAATGCTTCCTTCAGCGCTCTCGATAAAGCCGTCGCTAAGGGCGTGGTGCATAAGAATGCAGCCAGCCGCAAAAAGGCCCGTCTTGCCAAGAGACTCGCGAAGGCAGCCAACTAATCGCCATGCACGCGCAAAAAATGGCACGGTTTGTGTAAAGCCGTGTCTTTTTTTGTTTTCAATTGTTCGACATTATTCGACATTTTTCGCAGGAAGAGCGCTGCGCCGCGCCGAAAAAAATCATCCATTCCCACATCGGAAGGATGAAACATTGTGCGCACGCGCAGCTTCCCGGCCTCCCTCTTTCCCTCGCCCGGCTTTTTCCGGACGCGTCCGCTCGCCGCGGCCTGCTGCGCCTTTGCGCTGGGAATTTTCTCCGCGCGGCTTTTCCTGCTTGACGGCAGCGCGCTTGCGGCGGCCGCGGTTTTGCCGGCGCTCGCGCCGCTCGTTTTCAGCCGCGCAGGGCGCGGCAAAATCATTGTCGCCCTCTGCTTTCTGCTCGGCTTTTCCAATTGCGCCGCGCGTCTGCACGCGCCGCCCATGCCGCAGCCCGGCAAATGGACAATCGAAGGCACAATCTGCTCCGACCCGGCCGTCTACGACGACGCCATGCGCTGCTATCTGCGCGATGTGACCCTTCTGACCGGCGACGGCGGCGAACAGCGGCTGCGCGGCCGGGTTTACTGCTATCTCCCGCAGGACGCGGAAAGCGGCCTCGGCTACGGCCAGCGCATCCGCGTGCAGGGCAGATCGTACGCGCTGCGCGGGCAGCGCAATCCCGGCGGCTATAACGAAAAACTGCAATTAAACCGAAACGGCGCGCACGTTCGGCTCTATGCGTCCGCGCCTGCGGAACTGCTCGCTCCGGCAGGAGTTTCCGTTCGAGGAACGGCTCTGGCTATCAGCCATGCGCTGGGCGAACGGATGGACGCGCTTTTCGGCGAAGCCTCGCCGATGCTCCGCGCGCTGTTGCTGGGCGATTCGCGCGAAATTCCCGGCGAGTGGTCGCAATGGATGAACCGCGCAGGCGTCGCGCACCTGCTGGCCGTGAGTGGTCTGCATACGGCGCTGTGGTTCGCGCTGATGCGCCGCGCCGTGCAGCCGTTCCATCCCGCGCCCGCCGTGCGGCTGGCCGCGCTGGGCGTTCTGCTGGCGCTTTACGCGCTGCTGACCGGGCTGCGCAGCTCCGTCCTGCGCGCGTCCGTAATGCTGCTCCTGCTCGAAGGTGCGCGGACGGCGCAGCGAAAGGCCGATCCGGTTACGTCGCTCTCGGCGGCAGGGTTTGCGATTCTCGCCTTTCGGCCGCTTGAACTGTTCGCGGCCGGGTTTCAGCTGTCGTTCGGCGCAGCGCTGGGGCTGACGCTCGTTCTGCCCGCGCTGAAACGCCGCGCGCCGAAGGCGAAATCCTTCGCGGAAATTTACGAAAGCGCCGCCGTCAGCCTGAGCGCGCAGCTTGGCGGGCTCCCGGCCGCCGCGGCGTGTTTCGGCGGCATGTCGCTCGCGGGGCTTTTTGTGAATCTCGCCGCCGTGCCGATGGCGGGCGTGCTGCTGCCTGCGGGCGCGCTGGCCGTCGCGCTCGACGCGGTCTGGCGGCCGCTCGGCGCCGTTCCGGCGACGGTTTGCCGCGGAATCTGCGCGATGCTGCTGCGCCTGGCGCGCCTGGCGTCCGGAACCGTCGCGTTCCTGCGCGTGCCCGCGTTTCGGGCCTGGACGGTGTGCGCGTATTACGCCGGGCTGTTTCTCGTTTCAACCGCCGTCGTCTGGCGCAGGCGTACGCGCGCGCTCGTCCTTGCGGCGCTGTGCGCCGTATGCATCCTCTGCGGCGCGTTCTTCGGCGATCCGGAATGCTTCTACGAGCAGCTGGATACGGGCGAAGGGCTGTGCGGCGTGCTGCACGTGGACGGCAAAATGTACGTTTACGATTGCGGCCGGTATAACGACGGGCTGGCCGACACGCTGCGCCGCTATCCCGGCGGCGTGGAGGCCGTCGTCGTGAGCCATGCGAATTCCGATCACTACAACGGCCTGTGGGGTCTGCTGGAAGACGGCGTGAAAATCGGCGCGCTGTGCGTTCCGGCAAACGCCGCGGCGTTTGGCTGCAGCGACGAATACTTCCGTCTCCTCGCCGCCGCGCAGGAGTCCGGCGTGCGGATCGTCGAACTTTCGGCGGGCGATACCATCCAAACGGACGAACTGACGGTTGACGTGCTCGCGCCGGAGCGCGATAATAGAATCGGCACCGATGCGAACGACCGCTCGCTCGTGCTGCGCGTCGTTGTGCGCGGGCATACGCTGCTGCTGACGGGCGACGCGGACGGCCCGACCGAGCCCGCGGGCGTCGCATGCGATATTCTGCAGGTTCCGCATCACGGCAGCCGCAAGGCCTGCGACGAAGAGGCGCTCGCGGGCGTTCGCCCGCAGATCGCGCTCGTCTCCTGCGGCAACTCGCCCTATCACCCCGACGCGGAAACCGTCGCGCGGCTGGAAGCGGCGGGCGCGGAGGTCTGCGTCACGCGGGAGAGCGGCTGCATTCGCGTGGTCATAACGGAAAACGAACTGAAGGTTGAGGAGTTCATAAAATGACGCACACCGAGTTTTTCGCGCAGGTGAAAAAAGGCGAGATCGCGCGCGCGTATCTTTTCGAAGGCGAGGAAGAATACGTCAAGGAGCGCGCGCTGGAAACGCTGCGGCAAAAGCTCCTGCCCGAAGGACTTGAGGCGCTGAACGAGACGACGCTGCAAAACCCCGCCGCCGCGCAGCTGATCGAGTGCGCCGAGATGGTGCCGGTCATGGCTGAAAAGCGGCTGGTCGTCGCGAACGAGTGCGCCTACGTCGCCAACAGCAAGGCGGCGGGCGATGCAGACGGCGCGGAGCGCCTGACGAAATATCTCGACACGCTGCCGGAAACGACGTGCATCGTCTTTTACGTCAAGGGGCTGGCCGACGGGCGCAAAAAGCTTTCGCAGGCGCTGAAGAAAAAGGCCGCGGCCGTGCGGTTCGACCCGCTGACGGACGCGGAGCTGAATAAATGGATCGCCGGGCAGTTCAGGCCGCTGGGCAAAATCATCGCGCCGCAGACGGCCATGCAGCTGGCTTTCACGTCCGGCCGGGAGCTGATGCTTTTGTCGCAGGAAATTAAAAAGCTGGCCGCTTTCGCGGGCGAACGGACGGAAATCACGGCCGCGGACGTAGAGCGCGTGGCGACGCAGACGGCCGAATGCACCGTCTTCCAGATGGCCGACGCGCTCGTCGCCGGGAAGGCGGCGGAGGCGTTCCGGCTGCTTTCCGTGCTGCTGGAAAACGGCGAGGCGCGCATCGGCGTGCTGGCGATGATCGCGCGGCAGTACCGCAACATGCTCTACTACAAGCTCCTGCGCGAAGCCGGTATGCCCGATCCGGAAATTGCGCGGCAAATCGGCGTGCCGCCGTTCGCCGTGCGCAGGCTCGCAGATCAGGTGCGCCGCGAAACCGCGCAGTCGCTCAAGGAAAAGCTCGATCTGTGCGTCGACACGGACTACGCGATCAAGTCCGGCCGGATGCGCGACGACGCCGCGCTGGAGCGCGCAATGATGAAACTGTGCCAGCGCGCGCAATAAAGGAGGAATGAAAATGATTACATTTGAAGATATTCAGAACAACGAGGAAATTAAAACCTACATCACCTGCGCCGACGAATCGCTTAAAACGCTCGGTTTTACCGAGCACAGCTTCGCGCACGTCACGCGCGTATCCGAAACGGCGGCGTATATCCTGCAGACGCTGGGCTACTCCGAGCACGAGGTGGAGCTGGCGCGCATCGCGGGCTACCTGCACGATATCGGCAACCTTGTCAACCGCATCGAGCATTCGCAAAGCGGCGCGGTGATGGCCTTCCGCATCCTGGAAAACATGAACATGTCTCCGCGCGACGTGGCGACCATCGTCACCGCCATCGGCAACCACGACGAGGGCACGGGCGTGCCGGTCAACGCCGTCGCCGCGGCGCTTATTCTCGCAGATAAATCCGACGTGCGCCGCAGCCGCGTGCGCAACGCCGATATCGCCACGTTCGATATTCACGACCGCGTCAACTATTCGGTTGAAAAATCCGTCCTCAAAATCAACGAGGAAAAAACGCTCATCAAGCTCAAGCTGCAGATCGACCCGAAAATCAGCTCCGTAATGAATTACTTCGAGATTTTCATGGAGCGCATGATCCTCTGCCGGAAGGCCGCGGAAACGCTCGGGCTGCAGTTTAAGCTGATTATTAACGAGCAGCAGCTGATGTAAAGAAAGGGGACGCTTGGTAAAAGTATCTCCCACGTTTATACTTCGTATAAACAAAAGGAGGTCTTTTCATGCAGGTGCAGCTGAAAGCCTGGGGCAACAGCCAGGGAGTTCGTTTTTCCAAGGAGTTTCTAAAAAGCGCCGGTTTTTCGCCCGACGATGTTTTGAGCGCTGAAATTCAGGATGGGAAAATCATTCTCAGCCGCAGCTTTCAGCATCTTAGCCTGAAAGAACGCGCTGCAAAGTATAACGGCCAATTAAACCTTTCGGATGAACTCGAACGCAGCGAACCTGTCGGAAATGAGGTGTGGTAATGCAGCTCGTTGAACAGGGCGACCTGCTGAAGGTCGATGGTCTTTCCCATCCCGTGATCGTTGTCAGCAACAATTTTTTAATCAGTCCGGCAGGGCCGTCGTCTGCCCGATCCTTCACCGCGCTGCGGCGGGCCCGCTGCATATTCGGCTGAAAGATACTCCCATCGAGGGATACGTCCTGTGCGAACAGATGCGTTACGTCGACCTGGCGGCAAGACGCTTTTCAAAGCTCACCGCCACGCATTATTTCGACATCATGGATATTTCCGACGCGGTAATATCCATCTTCGATTATCAGAACATATAACGCGTCATGCCTTAAGCGGCTTTCTTCGAAGGGGTCTGGGGGGACCTTCTTTCTCCTGAAAGAAGGTCCCCCCAGCGTTTCTTTTCGTCCCCGTCCCCTCACTCCACCGTCACAGATTTTGCCAGATTCCTCGGTTTGTCGACGTCGCAGCCGCGCTGGAGCGCGGTGTAATACGCAAACAGCTGCATCGGAGGGACGCTGAGCAGCGGCGCGAGCGCCCAGGGCGCGTCGGGCAGGAGCCATACGCCGTCCGCGACGGGTGCGATCTGCGGGGCGGCGCTTTCGGCGCAGAGCGCCAGCACCTGCGCGCCGCGCGCGCGCACCTCGCGGATGTTCGATTCCATCTTGGGGCCCAGCTCCGGCTGCGTGACGAGCGCGATCACCAGCGAGCCCGGCTCGATGAGCGCGATGGTGCCATGCTTGAGCTCACCCGCCGCATAGGCCTCGCTGTGCGCGTACGAAATCTCCTTCAGCTTCAGCGAACCTTCCATCGCCGCCGCCCAATCCATGCCGCGGCCGATGTAGAACACGCTGCGCCGGTCGACGTTGTTCGCCGCGAAGCGCTGGATGCGCGCGCGGTCGGTCAGCACACCCTCCAGGCGCGCAGGAACAGCCGTCAGCGCCGTCAGCAGCTCGCGCTCGCGCGTTTCGTCCAGCGCGCCCTTTGCGCGCCCCAGCGCCAGCGAGAGCAGGAATAACGACTGGATCTGCGTCAGATATCCCTTCGTCGTCGCAACGGCAATTTCTGGGCCCGCGTGCTGCCGCAGCGCGCCGCCGGCCTCGCGCTCCAGCGTGGAACCCGCTGCGTTCACAATCGCCATGCAGCACGCTTTTTCCTTCGCCAGCCGCAGCGCAGCCAGCGTGTCGGCCGTCTCGCCCGACTGGCTGATGAACACGCACAGATCGTCCTCGTGCACAACGGGCTCGCGGTAGCGAAACTCCGAGGCGACGTCCGCTTCCGCCGGAATCCCCGCCAGCCGCTCGATCATCAGCCGTCCCGCGCAGGCCGCGTGATACGCCGAGCCGCACGCGACCAGCAGCACGCGCGCAGCGCGGCGAAGCGCATCGTCCCCGACCGGCAGCATACCGGGCCTGAGCCGCCCGTCCTCAACGCACGCGGCCAGCTGCCGCCGCAGCGCCGCCGGCTGCTCGTCAATCTCCTTGAGCATGTAGTGCGGATAGCCGTTCAGCTCCGCGCTCTGGCGCTCCTCGGCGATGCGCTCCTCGCGCAGCGCGACGGGGTGCCCGAACGCGTCGAAGCAGACCGCGCCCGTGCGGGAAACCATCACCAGCGTTTTCTCGGGCGGGAAAATGACGCGATCGGTATACGGCAGCAGCGCGGGAATATCGGAAGCGATAAAGCATTCGCCCTGCCCCAGACCTACCGCCAGCGGACTGTCCTGCCGGATACAGCAGATCACGTCCGGATGCTCGCGGCAGAGAATGCCCAGCGCAAACGAACCGCGCAGATGGCTCACCGCTTCCTGCACGCAGGTCTTCAGATCGCCGTGCCACGAGCGCGCCAACAGATGCGCGACGACCTCCGTATCCGTCTGCGAGGTAAAAACATAGCCTTCCTTTTCCAACAGCGCGCGCAGCGCGAGATGATTCTCGATGATGCCGTTGTGTACGACGGCGAAGCGCCCGGCCGCGTCGGTGTGCGGGTGCGCGTTCTCGTCGGTCGGGCCGCCGTGCGTCGCCCAGCGCGTGTGGCCGACGCCTACGCTGCCCGCGACGGGCTTCTCATGCAGCACGCGCTCGAGCGCGTCCAGCCGTCCCGTCGCCTTGCGCACGCATAGCGCGCCGCCCGAAATCAACGCCACGCCCGCCGAATCATAACCGCGATATTCCAGGCATTTCAGCCCGCGCAGCAGAATCGGCAGCGCGTCCTTCTCCCCGATATAGCCGAAAATTCCGCACATAAAACCGCCTCCTATTCAAACTCCGGCGCTGTGATTTCGCCGTTTACGAGAAATTCGAAATGAATATGCGGCGCAAGCGCCGCTTCCCTGGGCGCGGAGCCCGCTCTCCCCAGCGTCTGCCCTGCGGTAACCGAATCCCCTTCGGCCACGTCCAGGGGCCAGGAGAGCGCCGCGTAGCGGCAAATTGCGCCGTCTCCGCCCGTTACCTCCGCAACGCCGCCCCAAAGCCTGTCGCGGCGCACGCCCGTAACTACGCCGTCCGCCGCCGCAACGACGCGCTCTCCCGCCTGCGCCGCCAGATCCACGCCTTCATGCGCGGCGAAACACCCCAGCGTTTCCTCCCAGCAGACCGCCGCAACCCCGCGCAGCGTTTCGCCCGCAATGGGCCGCAGCAATGCGGCGCGCGGCGCCGCCCGCTCTGCCGCAGGCTTTGCCAGCGCCGGTGCTCCCTTCTCTCGCAAAGCGTATGCCCAGATGGCGGAACCCATGATGACGGCCAGACAAACGAATAAGGAAACAAAAAAACGAATTTTCTCCCAGCGCGTGGCGGGCATGAAAGAATCCCCCTTCCGTTTTCCGGATACGCAGGATAGCGTGTCCAAAAACTGGAAGGGGGATACGCAAACGATGAAAAAAGCAGCGAACCGCCGAACTTTCTCATGGAGCCCCGCAGACGCAAGCGGCTTTCTTGAAGGGGGTCCAGGGGCACCGGAGGTGCGGCGCGAAACGAGCGGATAAAACCCCGCGCCCGCAGGCGCAAGCGGCTTTCTGGGAGGGGGTCCAGGGGGGACCTTCTTTCTCCTGAAAGAAGGTCCCCCCTGGCGTCACCTCGCCGTCTTTTCAATGATCTCGATTACCTTTTTCGTGCCGTCGTGCAGCGGCTCCGCATCCATGGCGTGCAGACAGTCGTTGCGCTCGGCGTAGAGACGGTTGAGACCTTCGACGAGCGTCTGGCGGGTCATCTGCTCCTGCGGGAGGACGTGCGAGAAACCGCGCGCCTGGAACGATTTGGCGTTGAGAATCTGGTCTCCGCGGCTGGCTCCCTTGGGATACGGCACCAGCAGCGCCGGCTTCTTCAGCGCGAGAATTTCGCTCAGGGCATTCGCGCCTGCGCGCGAAAGCATAATGTCCGTCGCGGCGAACAGATCGGGCAGCTCTTCGGAGACGTACTCCTTCTGCACATAGCCTGCCTTGCCGGTGAGCGACGCGTCGAGGTTGCCCTTGCCGCAGATGTGCGCCACATCGAAGCACGGCAGCAGATCGTCGAGTGATTCACGCAGAGCGCGGTTTACGCTCGCCGCACCAGACGAGCCGCCCATCATTAACAGCACCGGCTTCGCGCCGTTGAAACCGAGAAACTTCAGTCCTTTTTCCCGGCTGCCGGAGAACAGCTCCGCGCGCAGCGGCGTGCCCGTATAGACCGCCTTCGCGCCCAGCAGCTTCGCCGCCTCCGGGAACGTCGTGCAGACGACTTTCGCCATCGGCACCGTCAGCTTGTTGGCGAGGCCCGGCGTGATGTCGCTCTCGTGCAGCACCGCCGGCACATGATGTAACCACGCGCCGTATACTACCGGCACGGATACGAACCCGCCCTTGGAAAACAGCACGTTCGGTTTGAGCCTGCGCATCAGCGCGCTCGCTTCAAACCCGCCGTAAATCACCTTGAACGGATCGGAAAAGTTTTTCAGATCAAAATACCGGCGCAGCTTGCCCGAATGTACCGGATGGTACGTCACGCCCTGCACCTTTTCAATCAGCCCGCGCTCCATGCCGTCCGCCGTGCCGATGTAATGCACGTCCCAGCCTTCTTCCAGAAAATGCGGGATCAGCGCCAGGTTCGGCGTCACATGCCCCGCCGTGCCGCCGCCCGTGAAAACAATTCGCTTCATTTTTCAGCCTCCGAAACTTGTTGGTCTTATTATATGCCGGAAAAGGCGGACGAGTCAAGCCAGGGGGAAAGAACCCTTCCTTTCGAAAAAGGAAGGGTTCTTTCCCCCTGGACCCCCTATCTCCTAAGG
>CAKTTL010000107.1 GCA_934615235.1 uncultured Clostridia bacterium | reverse complement strand
GCTGAGCGTTTCGGGCCCGTCCCACAAGCTCAACGTCACCGGCGGCTACTACTACTATGGCAGCGGCAGCATCATCGCGGAATCGGACGTGAACTTCTACAATCCGTCCGCCGTCAGCACGAGCGCCGCGACGCAGACCAAGTACCTTTCGCAGCGTCTTGGCGCGCTGGCGAGCGCGATCCCGATTGCCAACTCCACGACCGACCCGATAGTGAACGCCGACGCGCTCAAGTGGAAGGGCGTATACAACAAGGTCGTCAAGATCAACGACAACTGGGCGGCTGTCACCATCCCCGAGGCGGATCCGATCAACGGCACCACGCCGAACGTGAAGTACGACAGTACCAGCAAGACCTACACCATCACCACCGGCGCGACCCGCTACGCGGGCAACACCTACTACGTCTACATTGGCGGAAAGACGGTTGATCCGGCCGGCTCCATCAACAGCGTAAACGCGACCGAAAACGGCGGCGTCACCTCCGCCATCGGCGGCGCAATCGCCACCGTCAACGACGGTAAGACCTACACCATCACCATCGGCGCGAACGGCGCGAAGGTGTACAACAACGCCAAGCTTGAACCTTCTCCCAGCACGGTAGTCATTCAGACCATCCCGGCCGGCACCAAGCTCTCCGGCACCAAGCTCACCGCGGCGTATCTTGACGGCACGGAATACAGATTCCAGTCCGTCTACAAGATCACCTACAACGGCTACACCGCCTATATCAGCGCGGGCGACGTTGCGGGCGTGGAAAAGGGCGACGACGAGCAGGAGCGCGAGGACGAGAAGAACAACACCAAGCCGACCCCGGATACGGGCGATGACTCCGAGCCGCTCGACATCAATGTCGGCGATCCGGAACTGACCGTTGTGCTTGCTACGACGATCGTCGCCTATGGCAGCAGGGAAGCCAACGTCGCCAGTGCGATCAACATCCCCGCGGGCACGACTGTGGGCGTGACGAAGGTGGACGAGAAGTGGTATCAGCTGCGGCTGACGAACGGCAACATCTGCTACATCCGCGTCAAGGATCTGACGATGGAAGACGTTGCCTCCACCGAACGCATCACCGACGGCACGGGTTACATCACCAAGCTGCTCACCGTCAACGTATCCAGCGGCAGCTCGCTGAACATGCGCAAGACGGCCAGCGCCGGCGGCACGATCCTTGCCTACCTGCAAAACGGCGCCTACCTGACCAATATGGGCTACACCAGGGACGCCAACGGCGCGATCTGGTACCGCGTCAGCTATAACGGCGTCACCGGCTATGTCCATGGCAACTACATTGCGCCGGTTCTGAGCGGCTCTTCCGATAAGAACTCCGCCGGCAGCCTGAGCGGGAACGTCGGCCTGGCCCTCACGGTCAACACCGACAACGTCTACATCCGTACCGGCGCGGGTCCGGAAAATCCGACGGTCAACCGTCTGGCGAAGGGCTCCATCGTGGTGCCGACAGAGGCCGTTCAGGGCTCCGACGGACTGACCTGGTACAAGATCACCTATAACGGAACGAACGCGTACATCCGTTACGACTATGTCTCCGGCGGCACGTCCGGCGGAGGCAACCTCAGCGGCAACGCTGCCATCCGGCTCAACAGCACCAACCTCCGCTCCGGCGCGGGCATGTCCTTCCAGGTGGTTACCCGCCTGAGCAAGAACGCGGTGGTGACCATTCTCTCCACCAGCACCGACAGCGAGGGTACGATTTGGTACCGCATCACCAGCGCCGATAAGAGCGGCTACGTCCGCGGCGACATGCTTCGCTCGCTGACGAACGACGAATCGGCCGGCCTGATCAACGACGTTCTCGGCTCCTACAAGGTGCTGAAGGTTGGCAGCCGCGGCAGCGAGGTTACCGCGCTGCAGCAGGCGCTGATCAACAAGGGCTTCCTCGGCCAGGGCGAAGCGGACGGCATCTACGGCTCGAAGACCATGGCGGCTGTCAAGGCCTTCCAGTCCGCCAGCAACCTCACCGCCAACGGCGTCGCCGATGTGACCACGCAGGCCAAGCTGTACGGCGCGGGCGGCAATACGGGCAACATGAAGGGCAACGTCTTCTCGCTTGACTGGTTCGTGGACGGCTACGCGCTCATCAACGCGTTCCCGAACGTCTCGGTTTACGACTGCAACACGGGCGTGACCTGGAACGCGAAGTACATCAACGGAAAGAACCACGCGGACGTGATCCCGGCTTCGGCCACCGACGCGCAGCTCCTTACCGCCTACAGCATCACCGGCAGCTATGTGCGCCGTCCCTGCATCATTACGATCAACGGCACCAAGTATGCGGGCTCGATGTACGCGGTAGGCCACGGCACGACGAACTACTGCAGCTGGTTCAGCGGCGTTATGTGCATCCACTTTACCGGCAGCAAGACGCATACCTCGGGCCGTGTGGACGCGGATCACCAGAAGGCGATCCAGTCCGTACTGACCAACTTCAACTGATCGGATAACGGACAGGGGCGGGGCTTCTCGCGAAAGCGAGGGGTTCCCGCCCTTTCGCGTGGATAAAATATTGGCCGCCCTGCGGCCCTAAAAACGGAGAACCCGATGCGTTTACTGGAACATGAAATTGAACTGAGCATCAGCCTGAACAGCGACACCTACCCGCAGGCGCCGAAATATGCCGACGCGGGATTTGCGGCGTGCGAACTGGTTTTCCCGGTTTCTTACTATGAACCGGCGAACATGACGAGTTACAGGGAGCATCTGGAAAAGGTATATCCATTCGCGCGCGAAAGCGGATTGCGCGTGGCGGCGTATCACATCCCATTTGGAAAATACTGGGATATTTCCGCGACGGATGAAACGATTCGCAGCGGAGCGGTGCAGGCCGTCGCCGCGGTGATGGAGCTGGTTTCCGACCATGAAGGGAAAAACGCCGTGCTGCACCCGAGCTGGGAGCCCATCGCGGATACGGAACGAGAAGCGCACATCGCGGCCTGCATCCGCAGCCTGGAGGAGCTTGCGCCGCTTGCAGCCCGGGCGGGCAAGCGCATTGCGCTGGAGGATCTGCCGCGCACATGCCTGGGGCATACGTCGGAGGAAATGGCGCGCCTGACGCGTGAGGGAACGCTTTGCGGCGTGTGCATGGATACGACGCACCTCTTCCACGAAACGCCGCAGGATTTTCTCGACCGCTGCGGCAAATGGGTGATCAACGCGCACCTGTCCGATTACCTCAACGGTCAGGACGAATGCCACTGGGTGCCTGGAACGGGCAGCCTGAACTGGCGCGCCATATTTGAAAAGCTCTTCGCGCTCGGATACGCGGGAACGTTCAACTTCGAGGTGTTCCGCTATGTGCCGCTGGAGATTCTGAACGGCCTGAAAAACGCGCTGGCGCGCGGGTAATTATCGCCCGACCAGCCGCTTGAGCGCCTCGCCGAAGGAATTGCCCGAGGCGGCGACGCGCGCCTGCACGCTCTGGCGCGAGGTGGGGCCTTCGAAAACGATGCCCTCGGCGAGCAGCGTGCTCTGTACCGGAGTGACGCTGTAGGTGTACCATTCGCCGGGCGTTGCGTTCCAGTCGACGTAGCTGACGTCCTGCCCGGCAGAACATTCAAGCTCCGTCAGCACGACGGACTGACCGTTCTGCACGCGGGAGATGCGGTACGAGGCCGCGTCCACGCAGCCGAAGCGAAGCCGCGGCATGCCGCTGTCGTTGAACTCGACGTAGAAATATGAGCATGCGCTGGGCGATTGCCAGACGTTCGAGGTGCTCCATGGCCGGTTGGACGAGAGGAAAACCTCGGAAAGCTTATAATCCTGCGGCGTTGCGGACGAGGCGAGCATCGGATAGCCCGTCACCAGTCCCGCCGCCGTATCAATCGTCAGCCAGATCAGCCCGTCCGGTTCGGAAAAGGCGGGCTTTTTTTTATTGGCGTAAGCCTTTTTGAAAAAGGCAGTGGCCATAGCGGCCGTCGCGTCGCCGCCGGACTGGCGCGAGGGGAGGCGGTGGTTTGCGTCTGTCACGTCGAAACCCATCCAGCAGGCGAGCGAGTAATCGCTCGTGTACGCCGCCATCCAGATATCGCGGTTGCCGCTCATGCCCACGAGCGAGACGGTGCCCGTTTTACCTGCAACGGACAGGCCGGTCGCCGAGAGCTTCGCGCCCGTGCCCCAGCCGGTAACGGAGCGCATCAGGCTCGTCATCAGGTATGCGTCCTGCCGGGAGAGCACCGTGCGCGGGGCGGCGGCATGTTCGTAGAGCAGTTCGCCGGTCGGCGCGTAAATGGCGCGGACAGTATAGGGCGCGTTGTAAACGCCCTGATTGCCGAACAGCGCGTACGACGCGGCCAGCTCCGCCGGGGTTACGCCCGTCGTCATCGCGCCCAGCGCGAGGGAAAGATTGGAATCCGTATCCGTCAGCGGGATGCCGGCTTTCGTCAGAAATTCCGTCGAGCGGCGGACGCCGATTTCGCTCATCAGCCGCACGGTAGCGACGTTCAGCGACAGCGCCAGCGCGCGGCGCAGGGTAACGTTGCCGTGATACTTGTTGCCTGCGTTGCGCGGCGTGTAGCCGCCGCCGAAATACTGCTGCTCATCCAGGAGGATGCTTGCCGTCGTGTAGCCCGCCTGAATGGCCGGCGCGTAAACGGCCAGCGGCTTGATGGCCGAGCCCGGCTGGCGGCGCATTTGCGTGGCGCGGTTGAAGCCGCGGGCGACGGAGTAATCGCGCCCGCCTTCGAGCGCGAGCAGCGCGCCCGTGCGCGTATCGACGACGGCCATCGCGCCCTGCACCTGCGTGCCGTCGGAAGCGTCGGAGGGAAAGTTGGCGGCATTGGCAAAAAGCGAATCGGCCATGGATTGCAGCGAGGGATTCAGCGCGGTTTCAATATAATAGCCGCCGGTGTACAGCGCGTCGGCCGTTACGCCCAGAAGCTCCTGCGCCTCGGCAATTGCCGCGTCGACATACCAGCCGTAGGCGTTCGTTGTGGGCGTGCTGCGCACGGCGGAGAGAACCTGCCCGCGCGCGGCCGCAGCTTCGCTGGCGGGCAGCATGCCGTTTTCCTCCATCGTGGTGAGAATATAGTTGCGGCGCTTGCGGTTGGCCTGCTCGTTGGCCGTGAGCGAATAGACGGACGGGCCTTTGATCGTCGCGGCCAGCGCCGCGCCCTCGGCGGCGGAGAGCTCCTCCACATCCTTGCCGAAATAGTATTCGCTCGCCGCGGCGATGCCGTAGGCGCTGTTGCCGAAATAGACGGTGTTAAGATACATTTCGAGGATCTCGTCCTTGCTGTAGTGCGCGTCGAGCTGGATGGCGAGGTACAGCTCCTCCGCCTTGCGCGCGAGCGTTTTTTCGGAAGAAAGGTGCGTGAGTTTGATCAGCTGCTGGTCGATTGTGCTCGCGCCCTGGCTGAAGGACTGCGACTTCAAATCGGCGACGATCGCACCGAAAATGCGCACAAGGTCGAAGCCGTGGTGCTCGTAAAAGCGCAGATCCTCCGCCGCGAGGAACGCGCCGCGCACGGAGACGGGCACATGATCGAGCGAAACGAGCGTGCGGTTTTCCGCGCCGCGCAGCTTGGTTACGAGCGTGCCGTCCGCGTCGTAGAGGCGGCTGGTCTGGCTCAGGCGGCTGAGCTTGGCCGGGTCGAGCTTTTGCCAGTGCGGCACGTCGAGTACGAATACGCCCGCGGCGATCAGGCCGAAAACGAGCGCCGCCGCGATCAGCCAGCCAAGTCCGCGGCGCTTGCGCCGCTGCTTTCCGTTTTTTTGCGGCTCGGGCTTTTCGAGCGCCGCCAACACGGTCATCGCTTTTTGCAGCGCGAACGTATCCTCCCGCGGGACGAGCGCGCGCTCGCGCGGGATGGGTGTGAAAACGTCTTTTTTGACCGAACCGTTTTTCTTCTTTTTGCGCGCCATGCTGCCGCCTCCTGAAATACGCCTTTGCGCGTATTGTATCCGGCTTTTTCGTTTCCATGTCCGGTAAGCATTGCCATGGACTTTGCGCCCGCGATGCGTGTATAGTATGGGTGGATTTTGAATGGACGGCGGTGCGAAATCAATGGCAGGAATGGATTTTTTCAGGAAAAAATCGCGCGAAACGGTGCGCGGGGACATGCGCGGCGCGCGGATGGAGATTCCGGCGCAGCATTTTTCGGACGTCGCGGCGCAGGACGAAGCGGTCGAGAGCCTGCGCGCGCTGGCGGACGTTTTGAAGCGTCCGGAGAAATATGCGCGCTATGGCGCGCGGCCGCCGCGCGGCGTGCTGCTTTACGGCCCGCCCGGCACGGGCAAGACGCTTCTTGCGCGAGCGCTCGCAGGTGAAGCGGAGGTGCCGTTTTTCAGCGCATGCGGTTCGGATTTTGTGCAGATGTATGTGGGCGTGGGCGCTTCGCGCGTACGCGATCTGTTCCGCAAGGCAAGAAAAGCGGGGCGTGCGGTGATTTTCATCGATGAAATCGACGCGCTGGGCGGACGCCGCGAGGGCGGCAACGACGAGCGCGAGCAGACGCTCAACGCGCTGCTCACCGAGCTGAGCGGATTCCGTGGCGACGAGGGCATCGCCGTCCTGGCGGCGACGAACCGTCCAGATAAGCTGGACGCGGCGCTGACGCGGCCGGGGCGGTTCGACCGGCAGCTTGAAATCGGCCTGCCCGACAAAGCGGGACGGCTGCGCATCCTGCGCACGCACGCGATCGGCAAGCCGCTCGCGCGGGACGTCGATCTGGAACGGCTGGCGGCGGATACGGTGGGCTTCAGCGGCGCGAAGCTGGAGAGCATGCTCAATGAAGCCGCGCTGCGCGCCGCGCGCCGCGATACGGGGCGGATTACCGCGGAGGACGTGGACGCGGCGTTTCGCGAAACGCTCGTGGGCGGCGAAAAATCGGAGCGCGTCTGGGGAGAACGGGAGCGCGAGATCGCCGCGCATCACGAGGCCGGGCATGCGCTGGCGACGCTGCTGCTCGAGCCGGACAGCCGGCTTTCGCGTGTGTCGATTATTCCCTCTACGCGCGGCGCGGCGGGGTACAGCATGGCCGTACCGCCCGAGCGGATGATGCTCACAGCCGCGCAGGTGGAAGCGCATATCGGCGTGGCGCTGGCGGGGCGCGCGGCGGAGGAGCTGATCTTCGGTTCGGCGTGCATCACCAGCGGCGCGGCGAACGATTTGCAGCAGGCGACCGAACTGACGGCGCGCATGTGCATGGAATGGGGAATGGATGCGGATTCCGGCCTGGCCGTGCGGCGCGTGCTGACGCCGTGGGGCGGCGGGGGCGAAGCGCTTGTGCGCGCGCGGCTGGAGAAAACCTACGCGATGACGAAAACGCTGCTGGAGGAAAACATGGGCGCGCTGCGCGCACTGGCCGAGGTGCTGCTGCGCGAGGAATGGCTCGGCGGAGAGCGGGCGGAGGCGATTGTAAAAGCGGCGAAGGGATGCGAAAACGGCGGAAAATGAGGCGTTCTCCGGCCGCGCCTGCGCGGCAGAAAACATAATGCTTGCATGTCGTTTCCAGTGGCTTTATAATGTAGGAAACAAACAAGGCACGCGCAAGCGGCCGGTGAGGAGAAACAAAATGAAGGATTTGAAAGATCGTCATGTGGTAGTCGTTTCGGTCGACGCGATGGTTTATGAAGATCTGGAAACGCTTTCCAAGCTGCACGCAATCGAGTCCATCTGGGATAAAACCGCGCGAGTGGATCATGTCCGTTCGATTTATCCGACGATCACGTATCCCTGCCATTCCACGATGATGACGGGCGTTTATCCGGAAACGCACGGCATTGTCAACAACGAACTGCCCGAGGTCTGCGTGCGCAGCAGCCTGTGGCAGCATGAGCGCTCGATGGTGCATGCCAAGAGCATCTTCGACTGGGCGAAGGAAGCCGGGCTGACCACAGCCGCCGTTTTCTGGCCGGTAACGGGCAACGACAAGAATATCGATTACCTCATCGACGAATACTGGCCGCAGCACGGAGAAAGCTCCGAGCAATGCTTCCGCGATTCAGGCAGCAGCGAAGAGGTCATGCAGAAGATCGTTCTCCCGAACCTGAAATTTGTCGAGAACCGCCATCGCCAGCATCCGTGGTGCGACGCGTTTGTAATGACCTGCGCGAGCGACATCCTGCGCGAGTTCAAGCCGAATCTGCTGATGGTGCATCCCGCGAACGTCGATGCGTATCGCCACGAGACAGGGCTTTTCACCTCGCGCGTAACGGAGGGCCTGTATGAAACGGCGCTGTGGCTGAGCGAAATGTTCAAGGCGGCGCAGGATGCGGGCATTTACGAGAAGACCGATTTCTTCATCGTCAGCGATCACGGGCAGCTGGGCATTCGCCGCTGCGTGGCGCTGAATGCGCTGCTGGCTGAGCACGGGCTGATCGACGTGGCCGAGGACGGCAAGATTCGCGATTACACCGCCTTCGCAAAGTCCGGCGGCCTGTCCGCGCTGGTTTACATGAAAAACCCGGACGACGCGGCGGCGCTTGCCCGCACGAAGGCTGTTCTGGACGAGCTGCGAGCGAGCGAGCTGGCCGGCATCGGCGAGGTTTTCACCGAAGCGGAAGCGCGGGAGAAGCATCATCTGGGCGGAAAATTCTCGTTCGTTGTCGAAACGGACGGCTACACTACCTTCGCCAACGACTGGGTGCGCCCGCTCGTCCGTCCGCTGGACAACAGCAATTATCGCTTCGGCCGCGCCACGCACGGCCATCTGCCCGAAAAGGGCCCGCAGCCGACGCTCTTCTCTTTCGGGCCGCATATGCGGCCGGGAGCCGTGCTCCGCGACGCGCGCCTGGTCGACGAAGCGCCGACCTTTGCGCATGCACTGGGCATCGAAATGACGGGGATAGACGGGCGCTGCCTGACAGAGCTGTTTAACGAGTGAGGAGGAACGAGGGGACGCTGGGGGAAACTCCTCTTTCAGGAGAAAGAGGAGTTTCCCCCAGACCCCCTTCAGGAGAAAGCCGCTTTTCGCAACCGCCGCCCGAAAGGGCGGCGTTTGCGGTTGCGGGGGATGG
>CAKTTL010000106.1 GCA_934615235.1 uncultured Clostridia bacterium | reverse complement strand
AGGTGGACATCGCTTCGGGCAGATACTGCGCGATGTTGGCGCAATGCTCGGCGATCCAGCCTTCGATGTCGATCTTGCCGGTGAGGAAGCGATAGCTGTAATCGTAGAAGAGACGATAGCTCTCCGTGATATCGCCGGAGCTGCCGGACATGCCGCGGGCCAGTTTCTGGCCGTTGCCCTTCTGGCAGTTGCCGATGAAGGTGAGGTTATCGAACATGGACTGCACATCCTCGGGCAGCTTCGCGCCGTAAACCAGCGGCGGGCCCTGGATGGTCATGCCGGCTTCATAGGCGGCGGTGAGGTAAGCGGAGTAGCCTTCCTCGCTGGAGAGGAACATCATGAAATCGGCCACGGCGTCGTCGTGCGCCTTGTCCTTTTTCAGCGCGCCGAGGAAGCCGGTAGCGACTTCGATCGTGCGGGCTGGGGCTTCGATGCCTTCGCCTTCCATGCTGGGCATGTTGAAGGTGCCGATGTCGAACATGGTGATGCCTTCGGCTTCCATTTCGAGGTTTTCAACCTTTTCGCCGGAGGTCAGCTTGGCCATTTCGTTTTTGAACTGACCCAGACGCCACGCGCCGTCGCAGATGATGGCGGCCTTCTGCTGATAGAACAGCGGGGAAACGCCCGTGGACTTGGTGCCGAAGAAGTTGTCGCCGCCCGCGTATTTCGGGAAGATCCTGGCGAAGTTGTTCCAGACGGTGCGCATGCCGGCGGTATCGGCGGTGTATACGCCGTCGACCATGGCCTTATAGACGCGGACCGCGTTCTGGTTGACCTTCCAGGAGTCGTCGTTGTAAGGATCGGTGGGGTCGAATTCCCAGACGCCGTCGATGTCGGGATCGTAGCAGAAATCGCCTTCCTGCGCGCGATAGACGTTGATCATCGAGCGGGTGGTCTGGTCGGCGTAAATCTGCGCCAGCCAGCCGATTGCGCCGGCCCAGAAGCTGTCGTAGTCGCCCGCGATGGCGATCGGCTGATAGCCGGCCGCTTCAAGCTTTTCGCAAACGGTCACGAACTCGTCCCAGGTCTTGGGCGGCTCGACGCCGACTTTGGCGAAAATGTCCTTGTTGTAGACCCACAGGACCTGGACGGAGTCAAGGCTCAGCGCGGTCATTTCGTTGCGGACGAGGTCCAGAACCTGCGCGGAGAAATTGAACTGATCGGCCCAGATGCCGTCGGAGTACGGGCTGTCGTTGTAGACGTACTCGAGCCAGTTGATGGACTTGCCGGAGGAGATGGCGCCCGCCTCGTTGATGTTGACGATATCGGCGGTCGGGTTCTCCGTGGCGAACATGTTCTGTACCCACTGAGAGTAATTCTCGCTGGGTTTGAGGTCGACTACGACGTTCACTTCGGGATGCTTGGCCATGTACGCGTTGGCCACGGCGGTCCACGCCTCTTCCGAGCCGACGCTGGCCGAGGTGTTGATGGTGATGACGGTTTTGTCATCAGCCAGGGCGATTCCGCCAAGAGTCGTGAGCACGATCAGGGCGGCCATCAGCAGGGACAACCATTTCTTCATTCGGGTAAACCTCCTTTTTTTCTATCTCTCTGCGCGTTACGGCGCAAGGATACAATATTTATATGCGCGCCGGGCGCGCATAAGCCGGGCCGATGCTTTCTCCCGGCACAAAATCTACTTCAACCCGCTGGCGGCTGTAACGCGCGCCGTTGATTTCGTCGATGAGCATCCGCATGAGCAGTTTGCCTGTTTCGAACGTGTGCATATCCATCGTTGCCAGAGACGGGGTGATGGACTGCAGCACCTGCAGATGGTCGCAGCCGACGACGGAAACGTCCTCCGGCACGCGCAGGCCGCTCAGATGCAGCGCGCGCATTGCGCCCAGCGCCATCAGATCGTTAACGGCGAACAGCGCGGTGAACGGTTTTTTGCGGGCGAGGAGTTCGCGCGCAGCGCGCATGCCTTCAGCTTCGTTTGTGATTTCACCCGGCAGACCGTCGACGAGCAGCGCGTCGTCGAGCGGCAGGCCGTGCCGGGTGAGCGCATCTTTCCAGGCGATGTAGCGCCAGTGATGCGGCGAGGCGAGGGAAAGACCGCTGAGAAACGCGATATTCTTATGGCCGAGGCCGGTGAGCGTATGGAGCAATGTATCGAAAGCGTTTTGAATATCGAATGAAATGCAGTGATTCGGGCTGATGCGCGGCATGGAGGCGGGCAGCAGCGATTCTATCGTTGCGTTGCCTGCGCCGAGCGCCAGAATAATGCCGTCCAGCCCGCGGCTGGCAAGGTCGAGCACGTCGTGCGAACCGGAAACGTCGACGGAGATGACGGAGACGATATATCCTTTTTCCGACGCGACAGACTGTGCGCCGGAGAGCATTTCGCAATAATGCGGGTTATTGAGGTTATCGACCAGCATGGCGACATGCCGGGTTTCTTTTTTTGTCAGGCTGCGGGCGAGGAGGTTGGGACGGTAATTCAGTTCTTCCACCGCGCGCAGCACGCGCTCCCGCACCTCGGGCGTTATTTTTTTCGTATCGTTAAGGACGTATGAAACCGTTGCCACGGACACGCCGGCGCGCGCAGCCACGTCCTGCCGGGTTGCCATCGCGTCACGCCCTTTCGGTTTGGTTACTCGGGTAACCTGAGAGCAGTGTAACATAGTTTGCCGGGAAAGTCAAGTAGCGCTATGTAAATTTGCACACAATTTATGAGTAAGCAATGTGAAACGAAAAGAGCTGCTGAACGCCGATGTTGTACCGCGTTTTTTCTCAGAACCATGCGGCAAAGCCGGCTCGTCCGCGCTTCGCGCGAACATTGCGCGCTTCTTTATGCGCCTGCGGGCGCGCGGAGATGGGGGACGTTAGGGGGCACTGCCCCCTAAAACCCCTGCCAGGGAACTGAGTTCCCTGGACCTTCCACTTCAGACCGTTCTAAACCCTAGCCTTCCTGGCTGGGCAAAATTCCGACATGCCGTTTATACAGCCTCGAAAAATAAGACAGATTCTCTATTCCGCATCGTCTCGCCGCTTCCGACACATTACACTTTCCCATCAGCAGCAATCCTCTCGCTTCATTACACCGAAGCGTATTCAGAAAATTTACCGGCGACATATTTACGTAGCTCTTAAACAGTCTGCACACCGTATACCGGCTGATCCCTACGGCGCGGCATGCGTCGCCGATCGCATCGTCGTCCGCCAGATGTTCCCGCAGATAACTGATGAGCGCCATCACCGTCTGCGGCTGGCGCGGCGAGCTGGTTCGCGCGTCCGCCTGATGGCCGCGCAGCAGCAGCGCGTACAGCTGCAGCGTCAGGCCGAGCACGGCGCTTTTATAATACGGCGCCTGCGCCGTCATTTCCCGGATGATTTCGCCGAACACCTTCAGCGCCTGCGCGTCCTGCACCACGGGCGCGAACTCGACGCCCGCCACCGGCAGGCCGTGATTTTCCAGAAATTCGCGGCTGAGAATCAGACAATAATACAGGCAGCATGGCGAAAGGCCGTTGAATACGTGCAGCTTGCCGCTGCTGATTACGGCGATTTCATCCTTGCCGAACGCGCACGGCGCGCCGTCCTGCAGAACCTGCGTCTCGCCTTCCACGCCGAGCAGCAGCTCCACGCCCTCGTGCCAATGGCCGCCGGACCAGCTGTGCTCTTTTGTGATCTTGTCAAAATGGAAAATGACGGGGAATGCCGGGTCCTGAAACTGGTGCAGTTCGTATTGTGCCATGATCTGGCCTCCAATGGCAAGATTGTGTTAATCTTTCGCAAAAAGCGGGCTTGTATGCGCGCGCAAATAGTATATAATACAAATAAGGAATGGTCAATTCTTCAAAGCGTTTCAAAATATTATGGAGGTGTGAGCAATGTATCAATTCCCCATCGGCGTCATTCTCGAATCCTTCCGCAAGCCAATCCCGGAAGCGGTTGAGGAGGCCGCGAAGCTCGGCGCGAAGGGCCTGCAGGTCTACGCCACCCGTACCCGGCTTGCCCACGAGGATATGACGCCCGCTCAGCGCAGGGATTTCCTGCGCATGGTCAAGGATCACGGCCTCGTTTTTTCCGCGCTCTGCGGCGATCTGGGCAAAGGCTTTGGCAATCCCGATCTGAACCCCGCGCTTGTTGAGGAGTCCAAGCGGATTCTCGATATCGCGCTGGAAATGGAAACCAACATCGTCACCACGCATATCGGCGTCGTCCCGCAGGACAGCGCGAATCCGCGCTATAAGATCATGCAGGATGCGTGCGGCGAGCTCGCCGCCTATGCGGACAGCGTCGGCGCGCATTTCGCCATCGAAACCGGTCCGGAACCGGCGAAGACGCTTCGCGGCTTCCTGGACAGCCTGAACTCCAGGGGCGTGGCCGTGAACCTCGACCCGGCGAACCTGACCATGGTCTGCCGCGACGACGCGGTTGCCGCCGTGCACACGCTGAAGGATTACATCGTGCATACGCACGCCAAGGACGGCCGCCAGCTGCACGACTGCGATCCGGAGATCGTCTATGGCATCAAGCCGCGCGATCCTTCCTGCGTGACGGACGAAAGCTTCATCGAGCTGCCGCTGGGCGAGGGCGACGTGCCGTTCCCGGCGTATCTCAAGGCGCTGGACGAGGTCGGCTATCGCGGCTTCCTCACCATCGAGCGCGAAGTTGGCGAAAACCCGGCGAAGGACATCGCCACCGCCGTTGACTTCCTGAAGAACATTATTGGATAAAGGAGAGAAATTACCATGGATAAGAAACTGAAGATTGCGGTTATCGGCTGCGGCAGCATTTCCGGCTGCCATCTCGACGCGTATTCGAAGAACCCCAACGTTGAAATCTACGCCCTTTGCGACATCAATGAAAAGAACCTCCATCGCCGGGCGGAAGAGTATCATGTCACCCGCCTGTACACCGACAAGGATAAGATGCTGGCCGAGCTGCCCGAGATCGACGCCGTTTCCGTCTGCACCTGGAACGCCGCGCATGCCGAATGTTCCATCGCCGCGCTGAATGCGGGCAAGAACGTTCTGTGCGAAAAGCCCATGGCCATGAACGCCGAGGAAGCTGAAAAGATGCTCGAAGCGGCGAAGCGCAACAATCGCCTGCTGATGATCGGCTTCGTCCGCCGCTTCGGCAACGACTGCGCCATCGTGCAGGATCTGATCGATCATGACCGCCTGGGCGAGATTTACTATTCCAAGGCGACCTATCTGCGCCGCAAGGGCTGCCCGGGCGGCTGGTTCGGCGATAAGTCCCGCTCCGGCGGCGGCCCGCTGATCGATCTGGGCGTGCATGTCATCGACCTGACCCGTTATCTCATGGGCAACCCCAAGCCGGTTTCCATCTATGGCGCGACGTTCAACAAGCTTGGAAACCGCCCTGGCATCAAGGGCCGCGCGGGCTATCAGTCCTCGAGCAAGAAGGAAGGCGAAGAGGATATCTTTACCGTTGAAGACTTCGCGACCGCCATGGTGCGCTATGACAACGGCGCGGTGCTGCAGGTGGAGGCGAGCTTCAGCCTGAATATCGAAAAGGATACCGGCACGATCGAACTGTTCGGCAGCAAGGGCGGCGTGAAGCTTGACCCGGATCTTACCTATTACGGCGAGATGGACGGCTACATGACCGACGTGAAGCTCGCCACGCAGACGGCGCTCAGCTTCGACGGCCTGTTCGCCAATGAGATCAATCATTTTGTCGACTGCAACCTGACCGGCTGCCCCTGCCGTAACCCTGCCGAGGACGGTGTGGCGCTGATGAAGATTCTCGATGCGATTTATGAATCCGCGCGCACCGGCCATGAGGTCGTGCTCGGCTGAAAAGGAGGAGCGCCGTGAAAATTGGCGTGAGCAGTTACAGCTTCAGCAAATACATGGAGCAGACGGGCTGCGATTATCTGAAAATCTGCGATCTGGCCAAAGAAATGGGCTATGACGCGATCGAGTTTATTGACCTCAATCCCAAGGTTTCCGGCAAGGAGCCGCTGGAAACGGCCGCTGAGATTTCCGCGCATTGCGCGGAAATTGGGCTGGACGTCGCCGCCTACACCGTTGGCGCGAATTTCCTGTGCGAGAACCCCGACGCGGAGGTCGAACGTCTCAAGAAGTGCGTCGACGTGGCGAAAGCACTGGGCGCGGGCGTGATGCGTCACGACTGCTGCTGGGGGCTGCGTCAGGGCGCAGGGCGCTATACCTGGCACGAAGCCGTTGAGGAAACTGCGCCGTATATCCGCAGGCTGACCGAATACGCGGCGGCGCAGGGCGTCAAAACCTGCACCGAGAACCACGGCTTTATCATTCAGAACAGCGAACGCGTTGAAACCCTGATTCGCACGGTTAACCATCCGAATTACGGCTGGCTCGTCGATATCGGTAACTTCATCTGTGCTGACGAGGACAGCGTTCACGCTGTCAGCAATGCCGCGCCGTATGCGTTCCATGTCCATGTCAAGGATTTCCTCTGCAAGCCCGGCAGCGTGACCAATCCCGGTATGGGCTGGTTCCGTACCCGCGGCGGCAACTATGTTCGCGGTACGATCGTCGGCAACGGCGTGATCCCTGTCGATCAGTGCCTCTACATTCTCCGGCAGGCCGGATACGACGGCTGTGTCTCCGTCGAGTTCGAAGGTCTTGAGGACAACCTTACCGCCCTGAAGGCAGGTATCGATTATATTAAAAGGGTAAGTGTGTGACCAGAGGGAAAACCCTTCCTTTAGAAAAAAGGAAGGGTTTTCCCCCTGGACCCCCTTTCCGAAGGAAATCGCTTTGCGCGTCCGCCCCGCAGAGGGCGGGACGGGCGCGCGGGGGCGTTCCGTGCCCCAAGCGGCTTTCTTCGGGGGAGAGCGCGAGAGGGACCCTTCTTTCTCCTGAAAGAAGGGTCCCTCTCGCAAAAACAAAACGACAAAAAAGGAGACTTCTATGCCTCTTCGAAATGAACGGCGCGAAAAGGAAATTGCCAGGCGCGCGCGGGAAATGGTGAACCAGATGACGGCGGAGGAATGCGTGCAGCAGATGCTGTACACTGCGCCGAAGAACGAAAAGGCGGGGCTGCCGAGCTATAACTGGTGGAACGAGGCGCTGCACGGCGTGGCGCGCGCGGGGCTGGCGACGGTTTTCCCGCAGGCGATCGGGCTGGCGGCGTGCTTTGACGCAGAGCTGATCCGGCGCGTCGCGGATGTGATTGCGACCGAAGGTCGCGCAAAATATAACGAAGCCCAGCGGTATGGGGATCATGATATTTATAAGGGCCTGACGTTCTGGAGCCCGAATGTGAATTTGTTTCGCGATCCGCGCTGGGGCCGCGGACAGGAAACGTATGGCGAGGATCCGTGCCTGACGGCGCGGCTCGGCGTGGCGTTCGTCGAAGGGCTGCAGGGGGAGGATCCGGAACACCTGAAGGCGGCGGCGTGCGCCAAGCACTACGCGGTGCATTCAGGCCCGGAGGGCATCCGGCATGAGTTTAACGCGGAGGTTTCCGAGCGTGATTTGTGGGAGACGTATCTGCCTGCTTTCGAGGCGCTGGCGACGGAAGCGAACGTGGAAGGCTTCATGGGCGCGTATAACCGCACAAACGGCGAACCGTGCTGCGCGCACAGCGAGCTGATGGGGAAGGTATTGCGCGAAAAATGGGGCTTTGAGGGCTATTATACTTCGGATTGCGGCGCAATCGTCGATTTTTATAAGTACCATCATATCTGCAACGACGCGGTGGAATCCGTCGCGCTGGCGCTGAAAGAGGGAACCGACCTGAACTGCGGCAGAATGTACGGATACCTGCTGACCGCACTTGCAGAGGGAAAGGTGACGGAGGAGCAGATCCGCGAATCGGCATACCGGCTGATTCGCACGCGCCTGCGTCTGGGCCTGCCGGGCGAAAAAACGCCGTGGGACGGCCTGAACTATCTGGATGTGGATACAAAAGAAAGCCGCGCCCTGAACCTGGACGTCGCGCGCAAGGCGATGGTGCTCGTCAAGAACGAAGGCGGCTTCCTGCCGCTTGACCGGACGAAGCTGCGCACGGTGGCCGTTATCGGCCCGAACGCCAATTCGACCGTTGCGCTGGAGGGCAACTATTGCGGCACGGCGGGCGAGTATCATACCGTGCTCGACGGTGTGCGCGAGGCGCTGCCGGAAAGCGTGCGCGTTTTCTATGCGCAGGGCAGCCATCTGTGCCAGGATCGCGTGGAAGTCATGTCCCAGCTGCCGAACGACCGCATCAGCGAAGCGGTTGCCGTCGCCAATCACAGCGACGTGGTGATTCTTGTCGTGGGGCTCGATCAGTACGTTGAGGGCGAGGAGATGCCGGATTCGAAGCTGAAGACAAACGGCGACAAGGCCGATATGCTTCTGCCGGAGAGCCAGCGCGCGCTGATTACCGCCATTGGCCGAACGGGCGTGCCGACGATTATCGTCAACATGACAGGCAGCGCCATCGATCTGGCCGACGGCAGCGATTACGCCAAAGCGATTGTGCAGGCGTGGTATCCGGGCGCGCAGGGCGGCCGGGCTGCGGCGCAGCTGATCTTTGGCGATTATTCTCCCTCGGGCCGCCTGCCGGTCACGTTCTATCATAACGACGACCCAATGCCGGAATTCACCGATTACAGCATGCAGGGTCGTACGTATCGGTTTATCGATTACAAGCTGCTCTATCCCTTCGGCTACGGTCTGTCCTATACGCGCTTTGCGTATTCCGGCCTGCACATGGAAGCGGAAGAGGATGGAATGCACGTATTCGTTACCGTGGAAAACATCGGCGCGATGGATGGCGATGAAATCGTTCAGGCGTATGTGCATCTGGAAAACGCGGCGTATCCCGTGCCGCTGCGCACGCTGGCCGCGTTCGGGCGCGTGCCGCTCAGGCGCGGCGAAAAGCGCGAGGTGGAGCTGACGCTCGCGCCTTCCACGCTCTGCGTTTATGACGATGCGGGCAACCGGATTGCCCATAAAGGCGCTGTGTGCCTCTGGGTCGGCGGACACCAGCCCGACGCGCGCAGCCTGGAGCTGATCGGCGCGGAAGTGCTGGAAACCGTGTTTGAAGCGTAATCATTCAAGAAACCGAATCCCCCTTGCTCCAAACGGAGA
>CAKTTL010000105.1 GCA_934615235.1 uncultured Clostridia bacterium | reverse complement strand
AAGCGCTCTTCTCCCTTTCGCATTTCTATACCGGCAGGAGAAAGATTATGGAGCCGATCATTTCCTTTCGCGATTTCAGCTTTCAATACCGCGCTCAGAAGCGCCCCACGCTGCGCAATATCAACCTCGATATCTATCCCGGCGAGCGGGTGCTGATCGCCGGCCCCTCCGGCAGCGGCAAAAGCACGTTGGGCAACTGCCTGAACGGGCTGATTCCGTTCAGCTATCCCGGCGAGGTCAATGGAAGCCTGACAGTGGACGGCGTGGACGCGCCGCACAGCAGCGTATTCGAGCTTTCCGCGCATGTGGGCACCGTGCTGCAGGACCCGGACGGACAGTTCATCGGCCTGACGGTGGCGGAGGATATCGCCTTCGCGCTGGAAAACAGCTGCACGCCGCAGGACGAGATGCACGAGATCACGCGCCGCGCGGCGGAGCTTGTGGGGATTGAGGATCACCTCGAATACGCCCCGCACGAGCTTTCCGGCGGGCAGAAGCAGCGCGTGAGCCTTGCGGGCGTGATGGTGGACGAGGTGAAAATCCTGCTGTTCGACGAGCCGCTGGCGAACCTCGACCCGGCCGCCGGAAAGCAGACGATCGAGCTGATCGACGAAATTCAGAAAAAGACCGGCACGACGGTGGTCATCATCGAGCACCGGCTCGAGGACGTGCTCTGGCGCGACGTGGATCGGATCATCCTCGTCAGCGAGGGCGAAATCGTTGCGGATATGCGTCCGGACGATCTGCTCAGCACCGATCTGCTTGCCCGGCACGGTATCCGCGAGCCGCTGTATCTGACGGCGCTGCGCTATGCGGGCGTGGAAATCACGCCGGAAAAGAAACCGCAGCATATCGCGGATATGGTTCTCTCTTCAGCCGATGCCCAGCGCGTGCGCACATGGTTTGCAAGCGCTCCGGCGGTCCCGGTCTCCGCGGCGAAGCCGCCCCTGCTCGAGGTGAAAGACCTCTGCTTTGGCTATACGCCGCAGCAGCAGAACCTTGCGGACGTTTCCTTCACCGTCTGCGCGGGCGAAATGGCGGCGATTGTCGGCCGCAACGGCGCGGGCAAGTCGACGCTTTCAAAGCTGATCTGCGGGTTTGAAACGCCGCAGAGCGGCGCTATTTCCCTTGACGGGCGTGATCTGAAGGACGACAGCATCCGCCAGCGCGCTTCCCGCATCGGTTATGTGATGCAGAACCCCAACCAGATGATCTCCAAGACCATGATTTTCGACGAAGTCGCGCTGGGCATTTCCCGCATGGGGCTGACGGCGGAGGAAATCCGCAGCCGCGTGGAGGAGACGCTCAAAATCTGCGGGCTTTATCCGTTCCGCAACTGGCCGGTTTCGGCGCTTTCCTTCGGCCAGAAAAAGCGCGTGACCATTGCCAGCGTGCTGGTGATGGGGCCGCAGATCATCATCCTCGACGAGCCGACCGCCGGGCAGGACTTCCGGCATTACACGGAAATTATGGAATTTCTCCGCTCGCTGAACGATCAGGGCGTGACGGTGCTGATGATCACGCACGATATGCACCTGATGCTCGAATACACCAACCGCGCGCTCGTTTTCAATCGCGGGCGGCTGATTGCCGACGCGTCTCCCGCCGCCGTGCTGTGCGACGAGGCGCTGGTCGAGCAGGCCGCGCTGAAGGAGACGAGCCTGTTCACGCTCGCCTCGCGCTGCGAAATCGACGAGCCGGTGCGGTTCGTCGACCGCTTCATCGCCGAGGACAGGGAGGTGCGCAGCCATGGCCGCTAAAACCGTGCTCAATTATCTGCCCCGCAAAAGCCCCGTCCACGCGCTGACCGGCACGGCCAAGCTGATCTTCTTCCTGCTGTTCACCTTTGCGGGCATGGTCACGTATGATACGCGCGTGCTTGTGGGGCTGCTGGCGGTGAGCGTCGGCATTTTCAAGCTCAGCCGCATCCGCCTGCGCGAGGTGCGCTTCATGATGACGTTCACGCTGGTGTTCCTGCTGCTGAACAACTTCTTTATCTTCCTCTTCAACCCCGATCAGGGCACGGCGCTTTACGGCACGCGGCATGTGCTTTTCCATCTCGCCTGGCGCTACGACGTGACGGCGGAGCAGCTATTTTACATGCTCAACATTTCGCTCAAGTATTTCGTCTCGCTCCCCGTCGCCATTCTTTTTATCTGCGCGACGAACCCGAGCGAATTCGCCGCAAGCCTCAACGGCGTCGGCGTGAGCTACCGGGTGGGCTATTCCGTCGCGCTGGCGCTGCGGTATATCCCGGATATCCAGCGGGATTACCACGCCATCAGCCAGGCGCAGCAGGCGCGCGGCGTGGAGCTTGGCAGGAAGGAAAAGCTTTTCACGCGGCTGAAAAATTCCGTCGGCATCCTTCTGCCGCTGATTCTCTCCAGCCTGCAGCGCATCGACGTAATCTCCAGCGCCATGGAACTGCGCGGGTTCGGCAAGAACAGGCGCAAACGCACCTGGTATATGCGCCGCCCAATGAAGCGCGGCGATTATATCGCCATTGCGCTGGGCGCGCTGCTTCTGTGCGTCAGCCTGACGATGATTTTCATCAACGGCGGCCGGTTTTATAATCCGTTTCAGCGTTAGGATGTATCTGAAAAATTCCCTGAGACTCCATCACGGCGTCTTTTCCGCCATTTCCGCGTCGGAAAACTTGGGACAATCCCGCACAATATCGCGCAAAGGCTGACGGATGTCTTTACGCCGTCTGCTGCTTGCAGCTTTCTTGACGTACCGCCGGTACGCCTGCGAAATCTGCAATTCGCATCCGACGCAAATCCATCTCGTCATCCTTCACGCGAATTATGCGGTATTGCCCCCGATTTAGCCCCACTAAACCTTCGATTTCCCTCCTTGAACTGACGAAAAATCCGCTCGAGCTGTCGCCTCTTCCTTTTTCAGATACACCCTAAGAAGGAGCAAACATGGCTGATATCGAAACCATTCGCCGCGACGTTGCGGCGCTGCTCGATGAAAACGAGCGAATCACGATGAATCTTTTCGAGATGATTCTTGCGGGCAAAGAGCCTTTCTGCCTGTCGGATCACGAAAGCTTCATCCTCTGCCAGTCCAACGAGCGTACGCCGCTCTGGCTTTGGTGCCGGGAAAATATGGCGCAAAGCGCCGTTGAGACAGCCGCCGGAGCCCTTGCCGCACGGCTCGCCCTGAACCCGCATCTGAACGTCGACGCGATTCCCGGGTGCAGCGACGAAATTCTCCGCCTTGCCGCGCAGAAAAACGGGCTGGTTCCGCAGCCCGTCATGGCGCTGAACGCGTACGTCTGCCGTGCGGCGCGCGCGCCCGTCTGCCGCGGCCGCATGGTCTCCCCGGAAGACGCGCATCGCCCGGCCATGGCCTCGCTTCTGCGCCAGCTGGTGGAGGACGGCGAGCATCAGACCCTGCGCGACGAGGATGCGCAGGGCTTCGCCGCCGCGATGGTCGGCTCCGACAAGTTGTTCCTATGGGAGGACGAATCCGGCGAAATCTGCGCGATGGCGATGATCGCGCACCAGACCGAAAAAACGGCGCGAATCAACACCGTCGTCACCGACCGCGCAAAGCGCGGCCATGGTTACGCGGGCATGCTGGTCGCTTCGCTCTGCCGCGAACTGCTCGCGCACGGCGCGACGCCCATGCTCTATGCGGATGCGGATTATCCTGCTTCCAACCGCGCTTATCAGAAAATCGGCTTTGAAAAAGCGGGCGAAGTTACGCAATACCGCTTCGACCGCTGAAAGATAGAGAAACCATGCAGGGGGGATGTGCGTGAAGCGCTGCATTGTCACGGCCGGAATCGTTTAACACATAAAAACGCAAAGGAGAGCTTTGTTATGACGATTCCGGAATCCAGGCTTTATCCCCGCGCCGGGGACACGCAGACCATTTACCTGCGTGCCGCGATTACCGATCCTTCCATCGAGGTCGGCGAATACACGATGTACAACGATTTCGTGCGCGATCCGCGCGGGTTTGAAAAAAACAACGTGCTCTATCACTATCCGGTCAACCGCGACCGGCTGATTATCGGCAGGTTCTGCTCCATCGCCTGCGGCGCGAAGTTTCTCTTCACCAGCGCCAACCATGCGATGCGCTCGCTTTCAACGTATCCTTTCCCCATTTTCTTTGAAGAATGGGGGCTGGACGCAAAAAACATCGCGTCCGCATGGGACAACAAGGGCGATATCGTCGTCGGCAACGACGTGTGGATCGGCTTTGAGGCCGTGATTCTCTCGGGCGTTACGATCGGCGACGGCGCAATTATCGGCGCTCGCGCCGTCGTAACCCGCGACGTGCCGCCGTATACGATCGTCGGCGGCGTGCCGGCGAAACCCATTCGCAAACGGTTCGACGAAGAGACGATCGCACAGCTCGAGCGCATGCGCTGGTGGGACTGGCCGCGCGAGCAGATCGCCGCGAACCTTGCCGCAATCCAGGCGGGCGCGCTGGATCAGATCGTCCGCTGATGCAAAAGAGGTATACGATGCCGCATCTTTCTCTCTATTCCGATGGCCCTTCCGGGCTGACGGATGAAAAAATTTACGCCGCGCTGGATCGCGCAATCCTGACGCAAAAGGAACGCCTGCACAGGGCGCTCCTTTTGCCGCCTGATTTTACGCGCTTTCATTCCGGCGCGGGCAAAATCACCGCCTATCTCTACCACGCGCTGAAGGATACCTGCCAGGTGGATATCATGCCCGCGCTGGGCACGCACGCGCCGATGACGGCGGACGAAATCCGGCGGATGTTCGGCGAGATTCCGCCGGAGCGCTTTCTCGTGCATAACTGGCGCGAAGACGTGACGCAGATTGGCGAAGTGCCCGCCGAATACGTGGCGGAAATATCCGAAGGGCTGATGCGGGAGGCGATTCCCGTCGAGGTAAACCGCCGCCTTCTCGATCCTTCATATGATCTGATTGTTTCCATCGGTCAGGTCGTGCCGCACGAGGTCGTCGGCATGGCCAATTACAGCAAGAATCTCTTCGTCGGCTGCGGCGGGCGCGCGATGATCAACGCCAGCCACATGCTTGGAGCGTTTTACGGCCTGGAGCGGATTCTCGGACGCGATTTTTCGCCCGTCCGCAAGGTGTTCGATTACGCGGAGGAGCATTTCCTGCAGCGCCTGCCGCTTTGCTATGCGCTCACCGTCACCACCGCGCCGCTGGGCGAAATCCGCATGCACGGCCTTTTCATCGGCCGCGAGCGGCAGACGTTCGAGGACGCCGTCTCGCTGGCGCAGGCGAAAAACATCGCCTTCGTCGAAAAGCCGATCCGCAAATGCGTCGTGCTGCTGGACGGAGACGAGTTCAAGACCACGTGGCTTGGCAACAAGGCGGTTTACCGCACGCGCATGGCCATCGCCGACGGCGGCGAGCTTGTCGTGCTCGCGCCGGGGGTGGAGCGCTTTGGCGAGGATCTGGGCAACGACGCGATCATCTGCAAATACGGTTACTGCGGGCGCGAAAACGTCCTGCGGCTTGTGCAGGAAAACGACGATTTGCAGCAGAATCTCGGCGCGGCGGCGCATCTCATTCACGGTTCGTCCGAAGGCCGCTTCTCCATCGTCTACTGCACGCAGAAAATTACCGAAGCCGAAATTCACCGGGTGCATTACGGCTGGGCGCCCTATGCTGAAGCGGCTGAACGCTACAATCCCGCCGCGCTCAGCGACGGCTGGAACACGCTGCCGGACGGCGAGGAAATCTATTTCATCCGCAACCCTGCGCTGGGGTTGTGGGCGGACAAAGCGCGATTCGGCGCGAACTGAACAGGTCGCAGACAAAAACGGCGCGGATTTCAGACAATCCGCGCCGTCGGTTTTTTCCGCGCTCAGCGCGGAAAATTTTTTATCTGTCGTTTCTTCTATTTGTAACGGTATATCCTTCCTTCTCCCACAGCGCAAGCCATTCCTTCAGCCGCTGGAAGAATTCGCCGTTCGTCTTCGTCCGCTCGAGCATGCCCATCAGCTGCTCGGTCGCGTCGGCTACGCCGGTGGAGGACAGCACCTTGCGCACGGCCGTTACGCCGTCCATCTCGGCTTCGGTCAGCAGCAGCTCTTCGTGCCGCGTGCTCGATTTTGCAAGATCGATCGCCGGGAAGATGCGCTTTTCAGACAGTTTCCGGTCGAGATGGATTTCCATATTGCCGGTGCCCTTGAATTCCTCGTAAATTACGTCGTCCATGCGGCTGCCGGTTTCAATGAGCGCCGTGGCGATAATCGTCAGGCTGCCGCCTTCTTCGATATTGCGCGCCGCGCCGAAGAAGCGCTTGGGCTTATGCAGCACGCCCGGGCCGAGGCCGCCGGACAGCGCGCGTCCTGTCTGCGGGGCGATGGCGTTATAGGCGCGCGCAAGGCGCGTCAGGCTGTCGAGCAGGATCACAACATCCTTGCCGCACTCGACGAGCCGCTGCGCGCGGTCGATCACCATTTCGGAAACGCGCGTATGGTTTTCGGGCAGCTCGTCGAAGGTGGAATACACCACCTCGCCCTTGACGGAGCGCTTGATATCCGTCACTTCTTCGGGGCGCTCGTCGATGAGCAGCATGATCAGATGCACGTCCGGGAAGTTGTCGGTGATCGCGTTGGCGATTTTTTTGAGCAGCACCGTTTTGCCCGCCTTCGGGGGAGAGACGATCATCGCGCGCTGGCCGAAACCGATCGGCGCGATGAAATCGATCAGCCGGATCGCGAGATCCTTGCTGTTGGCCGCGTTCTCCAGCGTAATGCGCTTGTTGGGATAGATCGGCGTCAGATCCTCGAAGGCCTTGCGCCGCGCAGCCTGATCGGCCGGCAGATCGTTGACCTTATCGATATACACCAGCGCGCTGTAGCGGTCGCCGTCGCGCGCGGGGCGCGTCTTGCCGGTAACATAGTCGCCGTTTTTCAGCGCAAAGCGGCGGATCTGCGCGATTGAAACGTAAATATCGTTGTTGCTGGCCGAATACAGGTTCGCGCGCAGGAAGCCGTAGCCGTCCGGGTGCATTTCCAGCACGCCGCCGCCCTCGCCGAAATCGCCTTCGGGCATGGGCGCGTCGCTGGCGGGGGGCGTCCATTCGCGCTGCGGCCGCGTGCGAATTTCCTGCGCGGGCGTCTGCGAATAGCCGTCCTGCGGCTCGACCTGAGCGCTGTAGTAGCGCGGCTGCGCCGCCATATTGAACGCAGGGCGCATTCGCTGCTGGTAGCCTTGCTGCTGCGCGCCGGGCTGATAGCTGCTGTAAACCCGTGTCGCCGTGCGCGGCTGGAAGCTCTGCTGCGGGCGATTTTCCTGCTGCTGCGGCGGGAAGCCTCCGCGCGGTTCCTGCGGCTGATACGCGGGCCTGCGCCACTGCGGGTTCGTATGACCGGGCGCGCTCTGCGCGTCCTGAGAGGAAGGCGCGGCGTTCTGCGAAACGGGTGCGAAGCTCTGGCGCGGCGCGTTCATCTGCTGCCGCTGCGGCTGCGCATCGCGCGGCGCGGCGGGCTTCACCGCAGGTTTTTCGGCGGATTTTTCTACGGGCTTCACCTCAGGCGCTTCCGCTTTTTTCTCCTGCGGCAGAGCAGGCTGCGCCGCCATGGGTTTCGCCGCGGGCTGCTCGGTTTTTTCGGCCCGTTGGACAGGCGCGGACTTTTCCGCCTGCTGCGCCGGTTTTTCGCCGGGCTGCGCGTTGCGCGGCGGACGACCGCGACGGGACGCCGGCCGGTTCTGCTGTGCTTTCTGCGGACGCGCCTCGTTGGAGGCGGTTTCGCGCGGAGGTTCGTCGATCGCTTTTTCAGTGCCCGGCTTCGCTTCGGCGGGACTCTCCGCCGGTTTTTCCACGCGTTTTTCAACCGGCTTTTCGACGGCTTTTTCGGCGGGAGTCTCAGCCGCCTTTTCTATGTTTTTCGGCGGCTGCGCGGCGCGGGGGGGACGGCCGCGTCTGCGCGGCGCGTTTTCCTGTGGCTTTTCGGCAACGGGCAGCTGCGCAGGCGCGGCGGGTTTTTCCGCGCCGGGAACCGGCTTTTCCGTCGCAACGGGCTTTTCCGGTGCGGCCGTTTTTTCCGGCTCGCCGAGTTTTTTTACCGTTTCTCCCGGTTTCTCCGCCGTTTTTTTCTCTTTATTTTCAGCAATTGTTTTTTCTGCTGCGGGTTTACGGCCGCGTTTTGCGGGCTGCGGCGCTTTTTCAGCCGCAGCGGCCGGTTGATTTTCCGTTGGCTCGTTTGCGGGCAGAAGATTGATTTGCGCCGTCTCGCTCTGCGTGGCGCGCGGCTTGCGGCCGGGCTTTTTCGGCTCTGCGGCAGGTTTTTCCTCTGCAGGCGCGCCGGCTGTTTTTTCAGGCTGCGCGGGCTTTTCCGCCGCTTGCGGCGCTCCGTTCAGCACAGCGATCAGCTCCGCCTTTTTCGCCGGCAGCGGCGAGGCAAGCCCTTTCTCTTTCGCAATCTGCCGCAGAGCAGCCATGGGCATATTCTCATACAGGTTATCGGTCAAACAGAATCCCTCCTGGATTATCAATGGACACTGCAAAAGGCGCAAAGAAAAGCTCAAACCAGTGATGGGCTTATTCTATGGTGAGAAAAAAGAAATTATGCAGACATGAAAGAATGCAGGGAACGATCGATTTATTATAACAAACAGGCAGGATTCGCGTCAAGTACGGATTCGGAAGCGGGCGGGGCGATTTTTCGCTTCCGCAGGCGGCACGGTTGACAGGCTGGAAAGAGGAACGGTATAATTTATGCTTCGGAAAAACGAATCAAACGGAAAAGGGGGGAGCGCAGTGAGCAAATACGACGCGCTGTGGAAATACGTCGGCGAGTGGGAGGACGGCGCGCTGACGCTGACGTTCGAGGAAATCGCGCGCATCGCAGGGATGGCGCTGGATCATTCGTTCCTGCAATATAAAAAAGAACTGGCGGCTTACGGCTGGCGCGTGAAGAAGATTTCGATGAAAGCGCAGAACGTGCAGTTTGAAAAGGAGCCGTGAAACGGATTCGCGCAGGGGAAAGCTGCTCTTGCGAAAAAAAGGCGCAGGTCCTGCCGGGGTGACAGAACCTGCGCGTTTTTTTATGCGCGATCGTTTTCATCGAACGGGTCGCCGCATTCTGAACAGAATTTGCCGGTGTTGACCGCGCCGCAGGCACATGTCCAGCCTGCCGCAGGCTGGGGCTCGGGCTTT
>CAKTTL010000104.1 GCA_934615235.1 uncultured Clostridia bacterium | reverse complement strand
GTTGATGATATACGCCTGGTTGCCCGAGAAGCGGATGGACTTGACGGGGCAATGGCGGATGCACTTATAGCAGTTTTTGCAGTTGGATTTTTTCAGCGTCAGGCAGTTGGGCATAAATCGCATCCTCCTTGTAAAGATTGCCGGTGGAAACTGCTCCCGCCGGCAATCCCGCGTATACGCGCTCTCTTACAGCTTCTTCACCACGTTCTCCTCAAAGAACGCATCCACCGTTTCCGGCGCAACGGAGAAGAAAACGTCGTCTACCGTAACGCACACGCCCTGCTGGCACTTGCCCATGCAGAAGGTGCCGGCCAGTTCCACCTGGTCCTTCAGGCCCTTTTCCGCAATCAGCTCCTGCAGCCGTTCCACAACCTGACGGGAACCCTTGATATGGCAGGAAGAACCGATACAAACCGTGATTTTCATTTGAATATCCCCCTAATTGTTAATCTACAACACTCGCCCAACGAAGCAGGAACTCCCGCTCCTGAGCGTTGCATTTAACGGACTGCGCCGCGGCCACGACGGGGATCCAGCGCCGCACGGATTGCTTCCCCAATCCGCTCTTTTCACAGTAGCGCGCCAGATATTCTTCCGCCGCTTCCTCGCCGGTCTTCAAAGACAGATACAGATACGTGTGCGCCGCGTCGGCGGCGGGATGGCCCTGCGTAACGTGACTCCAATCGAGAATGAAGGGCGTTCCGTCCGCAGTCAGGACAATATTGGACGGCCGGAAATCGTCGTGGCAGATGTTCGCGTGCCGCGCCATCGCTTCCATGCGGGCGTACAGATCATACCGCGTCACAAGATCCACATCCGCCTGCATGATCTTTCCGCCCAGCTTGATATCCAGCCGCGCAAGCTGCGCGCAGGTTTTGCTCTGTACCATCAGCTGCAGGTCGACAAACAGGTTTTTATATTCGTCAACCCGATCCGGATTTTCCTGCATGAGCTGCGTTAAAGTCTTGCCTTTTATATATTCGGATACGATCGCCCATTTGCCGTCGATCGTCGCAACCTCCAGCACCCTGGGCACATGCAGTCCGATTTCTTCCACGCGCGCCTGGTTGAGCGCTTCATTGAGCACATCCGCCTTGGAGTAATCGGAATCGAACACCTTAATGCAATTTTCGCCGTCGCGGTAGACGGTCTTGCTGTTGCGCACGGCGATTACGCGGTCCAGATCCATTCTCATTTCCTCCTTCGGCGGCGCTTTGCGCCGGAATTATTTTTCCTGCCCGTAGTCCTCCCGGCGCGCGTTCAGGCACGCAAGCGAAAGCGCGAGGTTTTCCTGCTGGACGATCACGTTCGGCGGCGTTTGCAGCTGCGCCGGCGCGAAGGACCAGATTGCGCGTACGCCGGATGCGACCAGCCGGTCGCAGACCTCCTGCGCCGCCCCGGCCGGGACGGTGATAATGCCGATCGAGACGGGCGTTTCTCGCAGGAATTCCTCCAGACGCTCCATCGGATAAACAGGCTTCCCGTTCGCCGCGGGCGTCGTGCGCGCAGGATCGATATCGAACGCGGCGGCGATTTCCGCGCCGTAATCGGCGAATCCGCCGTAATTGAGAAGCGCTCTGCCCAGTTCGCCCGCTCCCACAAGCACCGCAAGCGTCTTGTGATGGCAGCCCAGATGCTTCTCCAGCGCGTCCGCCAGATCGCTCACCAGGTAGCCCGTCTTGGGCTTGCCCGTGCCGCTGACGGCGCTCAGATCCTTGCGCACCTGCACCTCGCCCATGCCGAGCGCTTTGGCGATGGCCGTGGCGGAGGTGCTTGTCTCGCCTGCCGCCTGCAGTTTTCGAATGTGGGAAAGATAAGTCGGGAGTCTTCCGAGCGCAGCTCGCGACGGCGCCATTTCTTCCACCTCCTGATCGCATGACAACGTATATTCGACGGTGGTTATTGTAACGCCGCGAAAGCAATTGCGGAATTGTAAGTTTTATATATTGCTATTATCAATATCGATATAATGCAAGATAGAACGCCCTATAGATATTGCCGCTTCGACCGGCAAAGCTCGGTAATGAACGCGCGGTCCAGCTCGGTCAGACGGTAGTCCTTGCGGTAGATCAGCACGTCCTTGTACTGCTTCTGGTTTTCCCGGCAGACGCGCTCGACCAGCCCGTAGCGATCCAGCAGCGTCTGCGGCACGGGCGAGAGCCACATGAACGTCTCGTGGTTCTGCGACAGCAGTTCGAACTGGCTCGCCCGCTCGAAAACGAAAATCCGGCGATCCATATCGTCCGGCAGCTCTTCTTTTTTCACCATCGCCAGCGGCACGGACGGCACGTACGGATCGGCGTGCGCGATTTCGATATACGGCCGCAAATCGGCGAAGGCAATCTCTTCCTTTTCGGCGAGCGGATGCTCGCGGCTCATGGCAAGCACGTAATGGAACTCCGTCACCAGCTCGTGCGCAAGCCCCTTCTCCTCAAGCATCCCCTTGAAATATTTGTCGTAACATGCCGCATAACGCAGAATCCCCAGCTTGAAATCGCCGCTCAGCACGTTGTTGACCACGCGCATCGCGTTCGTTTCCTTATAGTAAATCTCCGCGCGTTCCTTCGTCAGCCCCTTGGAGAACTGAACGAACGCTTCCGAGATGTAACTCGCGCGGGGCGCGGAAAGGGAGAAGCGCTGCTGGGCGGGCACGCCCGCCTTATAAAACGCCTCCATCTCGTCGATCTGCTGCAGGATCTTTTTCGCGCGCTCAAGAAACTCCTCCCCCTCCGGGGTGACGTACATTCCCTTCGCGCTGCGGCCGAAAATCGTAATCCCCAGCGACGCTTCCAGCTCCTTGATCGCGCGGCTGAGATTGGGCTGATTCATATAAAGCGCTTCCGCCGCCTTGCTGATGGAGCCGGCCTTCGCTACTTCAACGGCGTATTTCAAATGCAGAACGTTCATGACTGCTCCTTTTGCAAAACGATTACAGGCGATATTCCCGATACGCGTTCCCGTCCAAATCTTTCCAGAGGAAAGCATCATTTTCCAGCGTCATGTAGCTGCGCGCGCTGTTCTCCTTCGGGATGGACACGGAGCCGGGGTTCATGTATACATACTTCTCCCGCGCCTCGCAGGCGGGCACGTGCGTGTGCCCGTGCAGGAGAATATCGCCGTCCTTCATCGGCGGCAGACGCTGCTCGTTAAACAGATGGCCGTGCGTGAGGAATACAAGCCGCTTCCCCAGCGCCAGCAAGGCATAATCCGCCAGCACGGGAAACTGCAGCACCATCTGATCTGCCTCGGCCTCGCAATTGCCGCGCACGCAGAGGATTTCATCCTTCATGCCGTTGAGCATCGCGATCACGCGGGGCGGGTCGTACTGCTCGGGCAGGCTGTTTCGCGGGCCGTGATAGAGCAAGTCGCCCAGCAGCACAAGCCTGTCCGCCCCTTCGCGCGCCCACGCGTGCATCAGCTTCTCGCAGTAAAACGCCGAACCGTGAATATCCGAGGCGATCATCCACTTCATATCTCCGTCTTCCTCCGCGTAAACTTTTTCAATTTATTCTATTATAAAGGAAACGCATTTTTTTGTAAAGCACGGGGAAAGAGAACGGCGAGGGGGAACCTCTTTCAGGAGAAAGAGGTTCCCCCTCGCGCTCCCCTTCCAGAAAGCCGCTTCGTCGGGCTGCCGCCCGACGTTTTTTTCGCAGCGATGCGGGTATTGCCCCGCGCGCCCGACCCGCCCTCCGCGGGGCGGGCGCGCAAAGCGGAGGTGCAGGAGGCGCTGCCTCCTGCCGGGGGTTCGGGGCGCGGAGCCCTGACGTTTCCTTCGTTCTCCTCGTCCCTCTCGTCACCCCTCGAACTGTTTTTTCATGAATACCCGCGTTCCTTCGCCGGGGGCGGATTCGACGCGGAGCTCGTCCATAAAGCTCTGCATAACGGAGAAGCCCATGCCGCTGCGCTCCATTTCAGGCTGCGTGGTGTAGAAAGGCTGCATTGCCTGCTCGACGTTTTCGATGCCCACGCCGTCGTCGGAGACGAGGATTTCGGCCGCGCAATCATCGGGCAGGAGCTTAACGGCGAGGCGGATCTCGCCGTCCGCGCCGCGGGGATACCCGTGAACGATCGCGTTCGTAACCGCCTCGCTAACGGCTGTTTTAACGTCGTTAATTTCCTCCAGCGTGGGGTTTAGCTGCACCAGAAACGCGCTCACCGCCACGCGCGCAAAGCTTTCGTTCTCCGGACGGCTGGAAAAGGAAAGGCGCATCTGATTGGTCTTGTTCACCTGCGTTCCTCCTAACGGCATTTTTCAATCACCTGATAAAGCCCGGACATGCGAAATATCCTGTCCACCTGCGGGCTTGCGCCGCGGACGGCGAGCGTGCCGCCCCGGCGGGCCAGCTGGCGATACCGGCCGAGCATAACGCCGATGCCCGAGCTGTCCATGAACGTCAGTTTCTCCAGATCGATTACGAGCCGCTTTACGTGCGGGTCGGCGATGAGCGCGTCCAGCGTGGCGCGTACGCGCTCCGCGCTGCAATGATCCAGTTCGCCCTCGATTTGTACGGTTATCGTCTCCCGGCGTGCGTCGAGCGTCCGCGCGGCTGCGGACTGTCCTTCCGTCATGTGCTTTCCTCCTTATTTTCTTTTGCAATTGCGGAAGTTTCCATTTTCTTCCGCCTATATCCTGCCGCGAAAAATAGGATATTATACCGCATTTTGGCATTCGCTCGACAAAAAATGCGCGGCTTGCTATAATCTGGAAAAGAGAAACGGAGGAAAGCGAAATGGACATTCAACAGACGCTGCGGGAACTGGCAGATCCGAAATACAAGGCGTTTCACGCGAAGCTGATTCCAAACGTACCGCCGGAGAAAATCCTGGGCGTTCGCAAACCGCAGGTGAGCGCGCTTGCGCGCCAGATTGAAAAGACGCCCGAAGCGGAGGCGTTTCTGTCCGCTCTCCCGCATGCGTTTTACGATGAAAACGCGCTGCACGGCGCGCTGATCTGCCGCATGCGCGCGTTCGACGCGGCGATGGCGGCGACGGAAGCGTTCCTGCCGTACATCGATAACTGGGCCGTGTGCGATATGCTCTCGCCGAAGGTCTTCGCGAAAAACCTGCCCGCCGTGCGGGAGAAAATCGAAGGCTGGCTTCAGTCGGAGCACGTGTACACGGTGCGCTTCGGGCTGGTGACACTGACGACGTTTTTTCTTGGCGGCGCGTTCGCGCCGGACGCGCTCGAGCTCGCCGCCGGGGTGCGCGCGGAGGATTACTATATCCGCATGGCGCAGGCGTGGTTTTTCTGTACGGCGCTTTGCAAACAATATGAAATGGCGCTGCCGTATCTGACGCAGCGCCGCCTGGACACATGGGTGCACAATAAAACGATTCAGAAATGCGTCGAAAGCTTCCGCCTGACGGAAGAAACAAAGGAAACGCTCAAAATCCTGAAAATCAGAAATTAATTGCTGAAAAGAATATACTCCTGCCCGGTGGGCGCGTTCGTCAGTTCGCCGTCGGTTTTGAAATCGTCGCGCAGCGAGGTTTGGCCCACGCCGCGAATGCCCGTATACGCGGGACCTGTGCCGGCGAGCAGATCGTCCTCGGTCATGTAATGCTCCCATACGGCGTACTGTCCGCCGCACGCCTTCACCTGATCGCCGGTATATTTCACCGTTTTGCCCGTAGGCAGCGTGAGCGTGATGGTGCGACCGGAAACGCTCCAGCCGAAGGAATACGTCTTCTCGCCCGTCAGATCGAGCGTATATTCGCCGGTTTTCACGTCCTTGAGCGCGCCGTTTTCATAGAAGCCGAGGAAATAGCCGTGCGCGTCGAAAACGACGTGAATGGAGCGGCCGGTAATCGCGTCGACCGTATCGGGATAGTTCGGCGTGGCGATGAGCGCGCACGCGCCGCCGCCGTAAAAGCGCGCCTTTGCGCGCATCTGCTTCACCGTTCCGCCAAGATCTGCGCTCGTATAGCAGGCGGCTTCCGCGTCGCTGAAGATAAGCACGCCTTCGGTTACAATCGCGTCGCCGAGCGCCGGCGCGGAAAGCGCGCACAGACATATCAAAGCAAAAAGCGCAAGCAGCTTTTTCATCGTTTCATCACCTCGCGCCCATTATACCGGCTTGCAGCGGCGTTTGCAAGCGGCTATAATGGAGGCAATCTTAGACTCGGAGGACGACCGATGCTGACCATGCTCTGCGGCCGCAGCCGCGCGCTCTGGCCGCGCGTCGCGCGGGAAATCGAAGCGGCGCTCAAGGCCGGTGCGGAAAATATTCTGCTGATCACCCCCGCGCAGTATACCCTGCAGGCCGAACTGGACCTGGTGGACGGGCTGCGCCTGCCCGGCCTGCTGCGCGTGCAGGTAATGTCGCCGGAGAGCCTGGCGCGGCAGGTTTTCGCGCGCGCCGGCGCGCCGGAGGAAACGCCGCTTGGCGCAGCGGGACGCGCGATGGCGCTGGAGCGCGCGCTGGCGGCGGCCGGGGCGAAGTTTCGCTATTATCAATCCGCCGCCGGACGGCGCGGCTTCCGCGAGCAGGCGGCGACGGCCGTCGCCGCGCTCAAGCAGGGCCGGATGACCCCCGCCGCCGTGCGCGAAACGGCGGAAACGGTGCGCGCGGAGGATGAAGCGCTTGCGGAAAAGCTGCGCGACGTGGCGGCGCTGTTCGAGGCGTATGAAGAGCAGCTTTCCGGCAGGTTTATCGACGCGGAGGACATGCGCGAAGCGCTTTGCGCGCGCATTGCGCGCAGCGGGTTCGTTCGCGGCGCGCGGGTGTGGCTGTACGGTTTCGATCTGGTGACCCCGCAGCTGATGCGGCTGACGGCGCAGATGGCCGGCGAGGCGGAGAGCGTGCGTTTCGCGCTTGCGTGGGACGATAAAGCCGCGGCGGACGGCCCGGTCTTCCAGCCGGCAAGAGAGACGCTCGACCGCTTCGCCCGATACCTCGACCGCGAAAAAATGGAGTGGAAACGCGAAATCGTCCGGGACGAGCCGGAAAACGCGGAGCCGATTCGATACCTCGCGCGGTCGCTCTTCGCGCTGGACGCGCAGGCGTACGCGGGCGAGGTGAAGGAAAGCGTCGCCCTCGCCGCGGCGGCCGATCCGAGCGACGAGGCGGCGCGCGTCGCCAAAGCGCTGCGGGAGCTGGCGCTTTCGGGCATGCCGCTGGATACGGTCGCCGTCGTTTTCGGCGACGAAGGAACGTGCGCCGGGCCGCTGGAACGCGCGCTGGAGCGCGCTGAAATCCCGTATTATATCGACCGCAAGCGCCCCGCGCTTTCGCATCCGCTGCCGCGCGCGCTGCTGGCGGCGGCGACATGCGCATGCGAGGGGTATCGCGCGGAGGATATGTTCGATCTGCTGAAGTCCGGCCTGACGGGCGTTTCGCGCGAGGACGCGGACGTGCTGGAAAACTATGCCCGTGCGAAGGGGCTGCGCGGCGCCGCCTGGGAAAAGCCCTGCCAGGACGAACAGGCCGAAGCCGCCCGGCAGGCGCTGATGACCCCTCTTTCGCGCCTGCGCGAGGGGCTGCGCGGCGCGCGCACGGCGGAGGAAACCGTGAGCGCCGTATACGGCTGGCTTGAAGACGCGGGCGTTTACGAAACGCTCGAAGCGTGGGAACGATCGTTTGCGGAACGCGCGATGCACGAGCAGGCGGCGGACTGCGCGCTGGCCTGGCGGCTGACGATGGACGCGCTCGATCAGCTTTTCACGCTGCTCGACGGAAAGCGGCTGCCGATGAAGGAAGCGCCGCGCGTGCTGGAAGCCGGGCTTTCCGCCGCGGAGCTGGGCGCGCTGCCCGCGCGGCCCGGCGCGGTGCATTGCGGCCAGCTGGGACATGTAAAGCTTGGCGCGAACGTGCGCGCGCTGCTGCTGATGGGCATGCAGGACGGCGTTTTGCGCCCGGCCGAAGGCGGGCTTTTTTCCGACGACGAAGCGGAACGCGCCGCGAAGGCCGCGCGGAACGACGTCTTCGGCCTGCGCGGCGACGCGCTTGCCTGTCTGCGGCAGATGAACCTCCTCGATATGCTCTCCGCGCCGACGGAGAAGCTGCTTGTCAGCTTCTCGCTTTCCGGCTCGGACGGCGCGGCGCAGCGCCCGGCGGCCTGGCTGAAACTGATGAAGCGGCTTTTCCCTGCGCTCTCGGAAGGCGACGGGAAGCGGCTTTCCGACGCATGGTATGCGCGCGGCGCGGCGATGGACGCGCTGGGGCAGGCGCTGCGCGCGGCGCAGGTCGAAGGCGAGCTGCCGCCGGATGTGCGCGACGCGGCGGTCTGCCTGCTGGACGAGCCGCAGACGGCGCTGCCCGCGCGGCGCGTTCTGGACGCGCTGGGCGCGTCGGGAGAGCCCGCGCCGCTTTCACAGGATACGGTGCGTTCGCTTTACCGTTTCACGCGGCTGAGCGCAACGCGGCTGGAATCCTTCGCGCGCTGTCCGTTCCGGCACTTCGTGCAGTACGGCCTTGCGCCGCGGGAACGCGAAGAGTTTCAAATCGACCGCCGCGACGTGGGCACGTTCTGCCACCGGGCGATGGAACGCTATTCGCAGCTGGCGCTCGCCACGGCGGAATGGCCGAACGTTTCGCGCAAGGTAAGCGACGCGATCATGGACGAGGCGCTTGCGCCCATCCGCGCCGAATGGGACGAAGGCCCGCTCGGGGCGACTGCGTCCGCGCGCGCGGAAGGGGAAGCGCTCTGCCGCGCCGCACACCGCACGGCCTGGACGTATACCAGCCAGATGGCCGGAAGCGAGTATCGCACGGTCGCGGTCGAGGCGCGTTTTGGCGCGGGCGAAAAGCTGCCCCCGGTAAAGCTGCCCCGCGCGGACGGATCGCAGGCGAACCTCGGCGGAAAGATCGACCGTGTGGACGTTTTCCACAGCGAGGACGGGACGGAATACGTCCGCGTGGTGGACTACAAAACCGGCGGTATCTCGTTTGATTTTTCGCAGGCGGCCGCGGGTTTGCAGCTGCAGCTGCCGCTGTATCTTTCTGCGGCGCAGAGCGCCGCTCCGGGCGCCAGACCCGCCGCCGCGTGCTACGGCCGTTTCACCGATCCGATCGTGGAAACGGAAAGCCGCGACGCGGCGGAAATTGAGAAGCAAATCGGCGCGGAAATGCGGCTTCGAGGCGTGCAGCTCGACGACGCGCAGGCCGTAAACGCCTCGGAGGATCGCGCGTCGCTTCTGAACAAGGACGGCTCCGTCCGGAAAGGCGCAGGCATTTCCGAGCAGGCGATGCTGGGGCTGCTCGAGCAGGCGGAGGAGCTTGCGGGAAGCATGATCGATGCGATCGAAGCGGGAGAAGCCGCGCCGCGCCCTGCGCGCGTGGGCGGACGGCTCGCCTGCGCGCAGTGCAGTTTCGCCGCCGTCTGCGGCTACGACGCCAAACGGCGCGGCGCGCCCGTCAACGACGTGGCCAGGCTGAACCGTGCCGAGGCCGTCGAGCGGCTGGAAGCGCTGGGAGAGAAACGCAGAAAACGAAAAGGGAGATAGAAGTTTCTGGGGAGTTTTCTGGGGGAGGGACCTTC
>CAKTTL010000103.1 GCA_934615235.1 uncultured Clostridia bacterium | reverse complement strand
TTTCTACCGGATCGGACGGGAACATTCGCGGAATGAAAAAGATGAATGTAACGCCGATGAATATGGTCAGCGCCCAGGTCAGCAGACGCAGCCCAAAGTATTTCCAGAACTTCAAATGACACCACTCCTTTTCCTGCGGAGCTTTTTTGAGCGCAATCCATAAATTGGAAAAAGAAGGGCGCGTGCCGCTTTTTTACGGCGGCATGCGCCCGCCGGTTCAGCCTTGAATGGAGGGCCGCGCGCTTATCGAGCGATCGCCCAATGAGCGCGCGCACTGCTTTACAGATGCATTACGCCGCAGGGGTGATCTCGGTCGTAATGTACTTAAAGCAGCTCCACCACCACCAGGGACCGTTGTACGGATTCTCCGCGCAGGGGTAGTTGGTCCAGTAGGTCGAATTGGTCGGAACGAACTTGACGCCGGAATGGAAGCCGATGAACGGCATATCCTGAATCGCGATCTTCACGAATTCCATGCCCAGCTCGTAGGATTCGTCGCTGGTCGCGGAAACCTTCGCCAGCTTGTGGATGATCTCGGTCGCTTCCGCATTGTTCCAGCGGGAGCCCTGGCCGGAGCCGCGCTCGCCGAGCGGAACGATCAGATCCGCATCCCAGCCGTTGATCTGGGAATACAGGTCTCTGGTAATACCGCCGGTCGGCCAGTAGCCCGCGATGTCGTAGCTGCCGATCGCCGCGTTGGTGTCCCAGGTCGCGGAGGATTCGCTCGACAGATTGCACTTCAGGCCGAACTTGGTCAGCTGGTCGTAGGCAGCGATCACGCCGCGGCCCGCCTGCGCTTCGGTGTCGGCAAGATACGTCATGTTGATCACGAAGGGCTTGCCGTTGTAGTACCAGCCGTCGTCCTTCTTCTCAAGACCAGCCTTGATCAGAAGCTTCGTCGCCGCTTCCGGATCATACTTCCAGCAGCCGATACCGAACATGTCGATCAGCTCGTCTTCGGTGCCTTTAATGCCCAGCTTCTGCGCCATGCGCGCAGCATAGCCGGAGTCGAAGGGCTTCACGGTCGTGCCGTCGCCGAGGTCGAGCACGAATTCATTCTCGAGCCAGGGCAGCAGCGGCTTGTAGTACAGCTCCTGCATCGCGCTGGTGGCGGTCAGGATCGGGAAGCAGCTCGCGCGGCCAACGCCGTCGAACACGTTCATGGAGATCTCGTCGAAATTCATCGCAAGGGTGATGCCCCAGCGGAAATCAACGTTGTCGTAGGGCGCTTTGCCCATCATGAACGACAGGCCCTTCGAGCAGGGATCGTCGCTCGTCGCGTACGGGAACTCGTTGTACCAGCACGCGATCTTGTCGTTGTAAGAGGTCATTACGTCCAGAATCTCGGGCGTGACTTCGCAGAGGATGTCCGCTTCGTTGTTGATCATGCTCATCTGGCGGGTCGTATCGTCGCCCAGATAGCGGAACCAGATGTACTTCGCCTGCGGCATTTTGCCGGTGACGGCGCCGACGGTGGAGTTCTGCCAGTCTTCGCGACGCTCGTAAAGCACCCAGTTACCCAGCTCGTCATACGCCTTTACGGTGTACGGACCGGCGACGACCGGCGCGCTGTCCTTGAAGGTGGTCACGTCTTCAACCTTGGAGTAAATATGCTCGGGAACGATGCGGCAGTCGTTGCCCCAGATCGTTACGCCGAACTTCAGCGCCAGGCGCGGGAAGCTCTCCTTCGTGACGAACTTCACGGTGTAATCGTCCACCTTTTCAACGGACGCGAACACGGTGTTGTAGTAATCGCACTGGGAGATGCCCTTGTTGGACATGATCATGTTGAACGTGAATACCACGTCGTCCGCGTTGAGGTCTTCGCCGTCGGACCACTTGATGCCCTGGCGAATCTTCACGATGTGCTCGGTGAAGTCCTCGTTGGACTCGGGCATTCCCTCGGCGACTTCGCCGAACTGTTCGCCCTTTACGGTATCCATTTCCCACATCATCGCGCTCATCAGCTGATGGATGCCAAAGCCCATCTGAGTGCCCTGCATATAGGAGTTGAACTGGCCGGGTACGTCGGTAGGAGTCTGGGTTTCAACGATCAGCGTTTCGGTACGCGGAGTACCGACCGCGGTCATCTCTTCAGCAAACGCGATGCCGGAGAGCGACGCGATCATCAAAACCGCCAGCAAGAGAGACAGGAACTTACGCATTGACCTAACCTCCTTTTTTATCCTTACGGCGTTCCTTGACGGGAAAACCGCAAAGTATCAAAAATATGCACATAAATAATCATTTCGTAATATAGGCTTATTATAGCCCTGGCGGCGGCGTTTGTCAACCAAATCACATAAAACATAAAAAATTTTTTTGCGCGATCCATTCAGAAACGGAATTGATCAACGCAAGAATTGAGCCGCGACGACTTTGGCAAGGACGACGACCGGCGGCGCGGGAGCAACTCCCCATCCAATCAAGACGGCGTATGCCGATCGATACGAACTTCATCATGTCCATAAGGTTAAACGGTATGCTATGACGGCTATTTTACCGTCCATGGAAAATAAGAAGACGAACTGTTTTATCGAATACTGATGGCGAGCCGGATGCACGGAGAGGTGCAAATCCGGTTCTGGGAGGGGCTGCGCAAACCTGCCTCAGCCACGGGGGGAACAGCCCGTCAAAAAAAGTCTCACGGGAGAGTTTGTGAGGGCCGCAGCCCTCTCAACTCTAATCATTTTCAGCGACATGCGCCTTCGCATCGTTCGCGCCCAGGGCGCGCCCGGCTTCCGGGGCTGCGGAGCGCTCCGCGCTGTCCTCGCTCCTTCAGCCCTCCGCTTTGCGCGGGCCTTCGGAACGGTGAAAATGGATATTATAATAACGCAACGCTGATTCGTCAGACAATCGATCATCTCCTTGGATTGAACTTGCCGGATGAAACCAAGCAGGCCAGACCAGGCGGCAACCTCCGTCGCGTACTGGGTTACGAGTAGAAAAGCGAAATACAGGCCCGCCGCGCTTTCCATGCGGCGAGCCTGTCTGTTTTATATGGATGAATCTTACCTGACCAGTCGAATCACGTTCCAGCTCAGGCGCGGGAGGACGACGGAAAGCCTGCCCCCGTCGAGCGCGCCGGGCGCGCCCTGCGCGGGAGAGACGGTATCCGGAGCGTCCTCGGTGTTGACGGCTTTCACGTCGTCATGATGCAGCACGATGTGCTCGGCCACGCGCAGATCTCCAAAGGCGCGCAGGTCGGCGGAAAGCTCGATATCCTCGTTCAGATCGCGGTTGACGGCGAAGAGGGTGACGGAGCCGTCGTCGGCGAGCGTGGCGGTTGCGTCGACGAGCGGGACGGCGTCGTAGTCGGAGCAATCGTACACCGGACTGTCGACGACCGGACGAAGCGCCGTGCCGCGGCCGTATTTGGACGCGTGCATGAACGGCCAGTAGATCGTCTGCGCCCAGACGCCGCCGCCGTTGCGCGTCATGATCGGCGCGATGACGTTGACCAGCTGCGCGAGGCAGGCGATCTTCACGCGGTCGGCGTTGCGCAGGAGGGTGATGAGCATACTGCCGGCCAGCAGCGCGTCTTCGAAGTTGTAAACGTCTTCCAGCAGCGGCAGGGCGCGGTTCCATTTATCCTGCTTCCAGACTTCGTTGTCCTGCGCGTGGGAATGATACCAGACGTTCCATTCATCGAAGCTGAGGTTCAGCTTTTTCTTGCTGTGCTTTTTGCCGCCCACCGCGTCGCAGATGGAGACGACGGTCTTGATGAAGCTGTCCATGTCCATATTGCGGGCGAGGAAATCCGGCGTGTTGTCGGTGGGGTTGCCGTAATAGCGGTGCAGGGAAACGTAATCGACGTTTTCGTAGCATTCGTCGAGCATTTCGTATTCCCAGGAGCCGAACGTGGGCATCGTGAAGGAAGAACTGCCGCAGGCGACCAGCTCGATGGACGGGTCGACCCACTTCATCAGCTTTGCGGCTTCGTTGGCGGTGCGGCCGTATTCATAGGCGGTTTTGTGCCCCATCTGCCAGGGGCCGTCCATTTCGTTGCCCAGGCACCAGAGCTTGATATTAAAGGGCGCTTCCGCGCCGTTTTTGCGCCGCAGGTCGCTCCAATAGCTGCCGGAGGGATGGTTGGCGTATTCGACGACGTTGCGCGCCGCGTCGGGGCCGCGCGTACCGAGATTGACGGCGTACATAACCTCCGAATCAGCCTGCTTCGCCCAGTCGACGAACTCGTGCAGGCCGACCTCGTTGGTTTCCGTGGTGAACCAGGCGAGGTCGAGCCGGCTGGGGCGCTCGCCGCGCGGGCCGACGCTGTCTTCCCAGTTGAAACCGGAAACGAAGTTGCCGCCCGGATACCGGACGATCGGCACGCCGAGCTTGCGTACCATGTCGATCACGTCGCGCCGGAAGCCGTTTTCGTCCGCCGTGGGGTGGCCGGGCTCATAGATGCCGCCGTAGACGGCACGTCCGAGGTGTTCGATGAAGGAGCCGTACAGCCGCGGGTCGATGCGGCCGATGGCAAAGTCGCGGTCGAGGATCATGCTGGCTTTTTTCATGGGGGAAACGCCTCCTTGATCTGTCGCGGCGAAGCCGCGAAATTACATTAACCTTAATGTAGACGAGTATATCATCAGAGACGCGGCCTGTCAATCGGTAAATTGACAACGGCGCGGGGCTTGTGGTATGGTGTTGTCCATGTGGAGGGGAAGAACGATGAGCATACCGCGCAAGCGCGTCACCCTGGCGGATATCGCCGCGGAGACAGGATACACGATCAACACCGTTTCGCATGCCCTGAAAGAGAAGCCGGATATCGCGCCGGCGACGCGGCGGCAGATCCAGCAGGTGGCCGCGCGGCTGGGCTATGTGCGCAACGATATGGCCTGCGCGCTGCGCTCGGGGCGCTCGCAGACGATCGCCGTCATCGCCGGCGCGATTACGAACCCGTTTTATGCGGTGATGATCGACGCGCTCTATCGCTGCGCGCAGAAGATGGGCTATACGCAGCTCGTCATGTGCTCGGACGACGGGGCGGAGAAGGAAGCGCAGGCCGTCGCGACGGCCGTCGGCCGGCAGGTGGACGGCGTGCTTCTGTGCTCCTGCGGCGATTCGACGCGCAGCGTGGCGATGCTGCGGCAGGCGGGCGTGCCGTTTGTGATGATCAGCCGCCGCCCGGAGGACGGAGCGGAATACGACTGCGTGCTTCTGGATGAAATGCAGGCGGGTTATCTCGCCGCGCGGCATCTGATCGAGCGGGGAAATGAGAGGATCGGGTTTCTCTATCGCTATCAGGTGGCGTATTCGCTTCCGCGCAGGCTGGAGGGCGTACGGCGCGCGGCGCGCGACGCGGGAGCGCCGGAGCCGGAGGTATACAGGCGCGAAAGCGACGAACAAACGCTGGAAACGCTGCGCGTCTGGCGCGGCCGCGGCGTGACGGGCCTTGTCGTTTTCTGCGATATCGAGGCGCTGCAGCTGATTTCGCTGCTCGACGCGGCCGGGATGAGCGAGGAGTTTTCGCTGATCGGCTTTGATAATATCGAGCGCGCGCTCGGGCTGCCCACGCCGCTTTGCACGGTGGACGGTGCGCTTGAAACGATGGCGCAGGCGGCGTTCGAGCGGCTGGATCAACGCATCCGCGGCGACAGTTCGCCCTGCGGCACCGTAATGCTGCCCGCGCGCGTCGTCTGCCGCGGCAGCTGCCGCCGGAAATAAAAAAAGAACCCGCTGGGCGATTCATGCCAGCAGGGGCGCGTTTGATTTCTTTTATTTTTTCTGAAGCAGACACAGCACGCGGTGGATGGTTTCGAGCGATTCGTCCAGCGCTCGAAAATCGGCGGCAGTCAGCTCATCCGCCCATTGGGCGACATGGTTGGAGATGCTGTTCTCGATCGCGAGAAGCTTCTCGCGGCCCGCGTCCAGGATGATGATGTTGACCACGCGGCGGTCGCGCGTATCGCGGATGCGGTCGACGTAGCCGCTTTCAATCAGCCGGTCGACGAGCGGCGTAATATTGGGCTTTGCGATGCCAAGCTGCTGGGAAATCTCGGAAACGGACATCGAACCGTTATCCTGCAGCATGGAAAGCACCTGAACATGCGAGAGGGGAATGCCGTGTTCCGTCTGCAGCACATCCAGATGCAGCAGGCGTTTGCGCAGGAGCGGCATGACGCTGAAAAGATTCCGCGAAATGCTTTCCAGCTGCGCGGGGGCGATTGCTTTTTTACGGCGCATGATTTTTTCAATCCTTTCGAGCAGCATATCCTCGGCGGGCGGTTGTATATCAATAAAATATTATAACGTAAAATAAACCGTTATGCAATCAGGAAAATGTAAAAACTTGGTTACATGCGTGAAAAATTCTCCGGACGGCAGGATTCCGTGGAAAATGCAAGAATTATTGCTTTTATTTCGTTATTTATATCGTATGAAACACAGATGAACGAACGGGCGAATCAAAAAAAGAATCGGCGGGTGAGAATATGGATAAACTGGTGGCCTTCTGGAACGCTTTCTTCCCGGACTGTATGTTCTATCTGCTGACGGCGATCGTATTCGTCATCGGCTGCGTCAAATGCATCCGCCCCATTTCAAAGAGCGCTTCGGCGCTGGAGCGGGCGGCGGAACTGCTGGAGGAGGGCGCGAACGCGAAGCTGACGCGGCCCGTCTGGCAGGATGTGAAATTCCTGGGCAAGGGGCTGCAGCCCGTCTGGCACAGCTATCTCACGTCCATCAGCGCTGTGGGCGAAAACGCGCAGGCGTGCGACGTGGCGGATTACGTCAACGAAGAGACGGCGATCGATCAGCCAGGGCGCGCGGGGCTGGCCGATCTGGTGCCGGGCTTCTGCACGTCGCTGGGCATTCTGGGCACGTTCGTGGGCCTTTCGCTGGGCCTGTCGGGCGTGGATCTGATGGACACCGCAACCTACGCCGATCTGACAAACGGTATCTCGCTGGCATTTTACACGTCCATCGTCGGCGTGATTGCGTCGCTCACGTTTAACATGCTGCACCGATTCGCGATTGGCCGCGCGAAGCGCGCCCTGGAAAAATTCCTCGCGGCCTTCTACGCCTACGGCGTGCCGCAGCCGGCGGAGGCGGGCGCGCAGCTGCTGGCCTATCAGCGCGAACAGGCGGACGCGATTACCGGCTTCACCCGCGCGCTGGGCGAACGCGTGGCCGAACAGATTTATCAGGCCGTCAGCGCCGCGATGACGCCCGTGCAGCAATCGATGGATCGCTTCATGAACGCTGCGACGCGCGCTCAGGTGGACGGCATGAATTCGATCGTCAACCGGTTTATCGAGCAGATGGATGCGTCGCTCTCCGGGCAGCTGAAGGGGCTGGCCGGCGTGCTGGAAGAGATGAACGCCGCGCAGAAACGAAGCGGCGAGGAATCGCTGCGCACGGCCGACGCGGTGCGCGAGCTTGCCGGACAGATGCAGGCGCTGCAGAGCGAAACGCGCGAGACGCTGGAAAAGTTTACCGGTTTCGTGGACGCGATGGACAAGGCGTACCGGCAGATCGACCGCACGCAGTCGAACACCGTGCAGCTGCTGGACGAGGTGGCCGACGCGCAGGCAAAGCAGACGCGTTATCTTTCCGCCATTCAGGAATACCAGACCAAGCTGCAGGCCAGCTTCCAGGATTATTCCGTCTGGACGGACAAGTTTGTGACCGCCATGAAGGAAAAGAACGACGCGCAGAACGAGGCGCTCGAGCAGGTGGCGGCCGATATGCGCCAGAGCGCCGATATGCTCGGCGGCGCGTACAAGAGCTTTGTCGAGAGCATCGAGGTGGGGCTTGCCAACGCGCTCGGCCTGTTCGACGAGAACATGCATAACCTGATCCGTCAGATCAACGGCACGCTCGGCGATATAAACGAGACCATGCGCCAGGTGGAGCAGACGTTCCGGCGCACGGGCGGCAAAAGCGGCGGAGAGCGGGAGGTGAGCTGATTTGCTGGCAAAGCGGACGAAGCGCCGTGCGGCCAATCCGAATAACAACTCCTACTGGATGTCGTATTCGGATATGATGGCGGCGCTGCTGCTGATGTTCATTCTGCTGTTGTTCCTTTCCTTCAATCGCTATCTTTCCCTGCAGGAGACGAAGCAGGCGGAGCTGGCTGAAAAGGAAGCGCAGCTGACGCAGCAGGAGGACGAACTGGCCCGGGCGCGCAGCGAGCTGGCGCAGCAGCAGGAAGAGCTGCTCAGCGTGCGCACGCTGCTCAACACCAAGCAACTGGAGCTCGGCCAGCAGCAGCTGGAACTGGACGACAAGACGGCCGCACTGCAAAAGAGCGAAGACGAGCTTTCTACAAGCCAGCAGACGCTTTCCGAAAAGCAGGCCGAGCTGGAGCAATCGCTTGCAAAGCTGATTCTGCAGCAGGCGAAGATCGAGGAACAGGAACGACTGCTTTCCCTTTCGCAGGCGGAAATCGACGACGCGAAAGCGCAGCTGGACGAATACTCCAAGCAGCTCGATGCGTTTTCCGATGAACTGGAGCAGCGGCAGATTCTGCTCAGCGCCAAGGATGCGGAACTGCTGACCGAAAAGCTGCGCGTGACGGATCTGGAAACGCTGCTCAGCAGCCAGGCGCAGCAGATCGACGAACTGGTCGGCGTGCGCTCGCGCATTATCGAACAGCTGCGCGACGCGTTCAAGCAAAAGGGCATCGAGGTAAACGTCGACACGCAGACGGGCGCGCTCACGCTCAAGGACGCGGTCTTCTTCGACACGGACAAAGACGTGCTCAAGGCGGAGGGCCGCGCGCTGCTGGAACAGATCATTCCCGTGTATTTCCGCACGCTCATGAGCGAGGAGAACGCGGAATATGTTTCGGAGATCATCATCGAAGGCCATACCGACAGCGACGGCACCTACGCGCATAACCTCGACCTTTCGCAGCGGCGCGCGCTGGCGGTCGTCACCTTCTGCCTGGGCGATTCGTTCAGCAGCCTTAGCCGCGAAGAAAAGCTGCAGCTGCGCGCGATGATCACGGCGAACGGCCGCTCGGAAAGCCAGCTGATCTACAACGCCGACGGCACCGAAAACAAAGAAGCCTCCCGCCGCGTGGAAATCAAGTTCCGCCTCAAGGACGGCGAGATGATCGACAGCATGCAGAATATCTTCTCTTCCAGCCAGGCGGCCGAGCCGCAGGGCTGAAAAGATGGATGATAAAGGCCCGCTTTCCGGAAGGAAGCGGGTCTTTGCATATGGATTTTTACGCTTTGCGTATTAAAAGCGCCACCGCCTCGACGTGGGCCGAGGAAACAGTATTGATGTCACCTGCCCCTCGTTCGTTCTCGGAAACAAATCGACTGACCGCTTCTGTCTCAGCTAATATCAATAGTTCTTGGAAACATATCAATCCAGTATCAAATCACTTTTTCCAAGATTACATTTCGAACATAGGGTTTGTAGGTTTTCAATTACTGTTTCGCCGCCTTTTGACCATGGGATGATGTGGTCTACATGAAGTTCAACAGAGGGGTCTTTTGCGGGGGAAGCCCCACAGGCACAGCATTTAAACTTGTCCCGCTGCAAGACAATAAATCTGGTTCTCAAATTTATATTTCGAGAGGATCTATGAGTAGAACCTTCGCCTTTAATATTTTCTTTTATTTGATCATCTATGAAATCATTTTCGTTTATATATTTTACAAAGGCTTCTAGGTTGCGTCTACACGAGCCAAGTGATATAATGGCACTATCACAGTAAAAAGGGTGTCATCATGGAGAAATCACA
>CAKTTL010000102.1 GCA_934615235.1 uncultured Clostridia bacterium | reverse complement strand
CCCCCTCCCAAGGAAACCACTTTTGCCGCATCCACCGCCCGGAGGGGGCGGCGGATGCGGCTGTTTCGTTTCATCTTCAGCCTGGCCGCACCGTCCCGGCGCGCCCTCTGCGCGGCGGGACGCGGAAAGCCATAAGCGGCTTTCTTTGGGAGAGAGCGCGAGAGAACCCTTTCTTTCTCCAGAAAGAAAGGGTTCTCTCGCAAAAAGCGTCTCATTTCTGCATAGCGGCACCATCCCGGCGCGCCCTCCGCGCGGCGGGACGCGGAAAACCTAAGCGGCTTTCTTTGGGAGAGAGCGCGAGAGAACCCTTTCTTTCTCCAGAAAGAAAGGGTTCTCTCGCAAAGAAAAAACTTCCCCACATTCCCTTAATTTTTCAGCTTCATGAAACTTACGCAGCCGTAGTCCTCGGCGGCGGTGAAACCGCAGGCGCGGTAGAACGCGCGGGTATCGCGGGTGTCGTCGGTGGCAAGGCAGGTCATGCGGACGGACGAATACGGCGCGAGCAGGCGCTGCAGCAGGGCCGAGCCGATGCTGCGGCGGCGGTATGCGCCGAGAACAAGCAGATCCTGTACGTAGACGATTGATTCGCCGTCGGTAATCGCGCGGCCAAGCCCGACGAGCGCGGTATCGTCCCATGCGGTGACGATGCGCGCGGAGCCTTTGATGGCGCGGATGGTTTTGTCGATATCGTCCGTGTAGGCCGTCCAGCCGGCATCGTTGTACAGCGCGGTCAGCATTTTGCGGCTGGGAATCGCACCGCAGAGGTAACGGATACCGTCGCGCGGCTCTTCCTGATATTGCAGGCGCGGGTGCGGCGTGGCGCGCAGCCATTCGGCGAAAGCTTTCGGCGTGAGCGCCGTATCCGGTACAAGCAGCCCAACCGTGCCCTGATCGCCTTCTTCGTGCACGTCGCCGCCCGCGATGGTATGCAGGTTGTGGCGCGAGGCGAAAAGCGCGGCCATGCGGTTGCGGCTGTCGTGCCGCGGGTTGCCGTTGAAAGTTTCCACGCCGTCGATATCAGGCGTGTTGGCGGGAAACAGGCCGGGGCGGTACGGGTGCGCCTGATAGATCAGGAAGCCGTGCGCCTTGCAGTATTCGTGAAACTCATGCAGCGCGGCGGGCGCTTCGCATACGTCGTCCGGCAGGTCGAGGATATCCTCTTCATCCAGACCGTAGACGAGGAAATCTTCGTCGTGCCCCTTGAAGCGAATCTCCATGCCCGGCAGGACGGTCATATCGCCGTACTGGCCGGCGGCTTCGCGCGCAGCGCGGAACCCTTTGAGAAAATCCTCGCGCGCCTGGCGGGTGTTGCGTTCTCCGGGCAGGTAATGGTCGGTGACGATCAGCGCGCCGTAACCGGCCGCATGCACGCTTTCCACGAGCCGCGCGGCCGGAAGCCTGCTGCAGCGGCTGACCTCGCTCGTGTGCGCGTGCGCCTCAAGCAGGATGCGGCTCATTTGAAGCAGTCCTTCAGCGTTTTGTTATATCCCTGCTCGCCGGGCATCGGCAGGCCGCGGCTGCGCATGACGGCTTCCAGATCGGGCAGCTCGCTGTCCGGAATCGCCTTAAAGCGGCCGAGCTGCAGGGCAATCAGCGCGCTCTGCGCGGCGTTTTCCATCATTTCCAGCATGTCGACCGTGCGCATCACACCGTCCGGGGAGGTCATCAGCGCGCCGTGGTTTTCCATGAGGAAGCCGTTGGAGTGCCTGAGCGGTTCGTCGAACGCCTCGGCCAGCGCGTCGCTGCCGGGCTGCGCATAGGGCACCAGGATCATCGGCCCCACTTCGATGGCGCATTCGGGCAGGAAAGGCGTCGCCATCACGTCCACGCCGGCGATGGCGTAGCCGGTCAGGATCGGCGGGTGCGCATGGACGACCGAGCGCAGGTCGGGGCGCCGCTGGTAAACGCGCAGATGGAACGGCGATTCGCTCGTGGGCTTGCGGCCTTCCGGCTTGTAGATGGTTTCGCCCGCGAGGCTGACGGCGCAAATATCCTCCGGCGTGCAGTTGCGCTTTTCCACCTTTGTGGGCGTGATCAGCACAACGTCCTCGTCCACGCGCATGGACAGGTTGCCGCCATGGCTGGTCACATAGCCGAGCTCGGCCACGCGGTTGCAGGCGCGGGAAAGCTCTTGCATCTGTTCATAGAATTTTTCCCGGATCGGGTGCATGAAAAAACCTCCTTGTTATGATTTCTGTCCCATTCCATTATTGATATAAAACGCCAGAATATCGGCGATTTTTGCGTTTTTGCCGCCGCCCGCGACGATCAGGTCGGCGAATTCGATATACCCGCGAATCCAGCGTTCGTACATGGGCTTGACGGTGGCGAGATATTGCCTGCTGACGCGATCCACGCTGCGGCCGCGCTCGAGAATATCGCGCTGCATGCGCCGCAGCAGGCAGATGTCCGGATCGACGCTGACGTAGATTTTGAAATCCATCTGTTCGCGCAGGCGCGCGTCGTAGAAGGTGTGGATGCCCTCGATGATCAGCACGTCGCCGGGGTTCACCGGCTCGTCCGTATCGGCGCGGCAGTGGTTGGAGAAATCGTAGGCCTTGCGGGGAAACGCGCTGCCGGCCTTGAGCGCGAGCACGTCTTCCAGCAGCTGGTCGTGCTCGAAAATGCCGGGTTCGTCGTAGTTGAGCTGCTCCCGCTCGGCGAAGGAAAGATGGGGATGATCGCGGTAATACGCGTCCTGATTGATCAGCACCGCGCGGCCTTCAATCTGATCGCGGAGCGCTTCGGCCAGCGTTGTTTTTCCGCTGCCGCTCGCGCCGCAGATGCCAATGGTCAGCATTCAGTCTGCCTCCTCTGTGCGCCGAAAAAATCTACAGGTAAGCGTACATGGTTCGCGCGGGTTTGTCAACCTTATTTCTTCGGTTCGAACAGTTCGAAGATGGGATAATCGTATCCCTTCGCGCGCGCGTTGTCGAGTTCCCGCTGGCTGCGGAGGGTCCAGCCTGCGAGCAGCGGGTGGAAAAGCCGCTTTTGCAGCCGCATGGAGAACGTATCGTCGTGCGCGGCGCTGTAGGCGATGAAATGCGGCCGCCCCGCGACGTTGACAAGCAGGTTTTTCAGCAGCCAATACGTCGGCGCGCCCATGGCGGCCTTGTCGTCCGGATTGCCGCTGGCCAGCTGGCCGCGGATGATATCCGGCGCGTTTTTGCGGAAGAACAGCACCGCGCGCGGGTCGAACGACTCGACGCAGTACGCGCCGCGATAGCCGCGCAGGAATTTGAGCGTTTCCGCCGCGATGCGCGCCGCGCCGCCGTAATGCTTCACTTCGACGATCATCGGCACGCGGCCGTCGACCAGCGCGAGCACTTCGGAAAAAAGCGGCACGCGCGAGCCGTCCGGCAGCGGGATCTTGCAAAGCTCGTCGTAGCTCAGGCTGCGGATGGCTTTATCCACGCCGCATACCCGCTTGAGGCTCGCGTCGTGATGGACGACGAGCATGCCGTCGCGCGTGAGCTGCACGTCCAGCTCAATGCCGTATCCCGCCTCCGCGGCGCGGCGGAACGCTTCCAGGCTGTTCTCGGGCACGTCGCGGTTCCCGTCGTGCAGGCCGCGATGGGCGTACAGCCAGCCGCGCAGGGCGCGGTCGTCCGGCCGCTTCGACGCCGGGGCGATCAGGAAAAGATAAAGCGCGCAGAGCAAAAGGAGAACAATCAAAACGCAAAGCATCGTCAGTCATCTCCCGCGTCGAATACTTCGAGCCTGTCCCTGGGCATTTCCGGGCGGTTGTCGCCGTGGCGGGTCAGGCTGATCGTCACGAACGAGCAGGCGACCATGAACGCGGCGTAGGGCATCAGCGTCTGATAGCCCACATGCTCCAGCAGCCAGCCGCTGATGATGGGCGTGGCGATCTGCGCGGCCATGGAGAAGGTGTAGTAATAGCCCGTAAACTTGCCCACCTCGCTGCTGGAGGAAATTTCCACCACCATGGGGTAGGAGTTGACGTTGATCATCGACCAGGCCGCGCCGATGAGCGCGAATATCGCGTATACGCTCGCGTGGAACGTCTTGTAAACGCCGGCCACGGCGAAGCACGCCGCCAGCAGCAGCACGCCCGCCTGAATCACGCGCTTGCGGCCGAACTTGCTGGAAAGAAAGCCGATGGGCAGATAGCTGACCACCGCGCCGACGGTCGCGATCATCAGGCAGCGCGAGGCGGCCTTGATGTCGTAGCCCCACTGGACGTTGACGTATTTGGTGAAGGCCGAGGTGACGGCGTTATAGCCCATGAACCACAGCGAGACGGAAACAAGAATGAGAATCAGGCTGCGGCGCAGATCGGGCGGCAGCGCCTTGAAGCCGGAACGGCCCGCTTCAGGTTTTTCATCCAGAACGGCTTCGCCGCTTTCAGCGTCGAGCTTTTCGTTGATTTCCCGGACCTGACCGGCCAGCTTGTTTTCCCGGATGGCGCACAGCAGGATGACGACCGCGACGGCCATCAGCACGGATACGGCCAGGAACAGGCGCGTATAATCCTCGTTGCCAGCCGCGTCGCGGGTGACGAGGAAGCCCGTCACGCCCAGCGTGAACACGCCGCCCAGCGCGCCCATGAGGTTGATGATCGCGTTGCCCTTGCTGCGCAGCGGCTTGGGCGTCACGTCGGGCATCAGCGCGACGGCGGGAGAGCGGTACGTGCCCATAGCGATGAGCAGCAGGCACAGGAGTACGACGAACAGCCCCAGGCTCTTTGCGCCCGCCGCGATGGGCAGCAAGTTCATCAGCACGACGGCCGCGGCCGTGCCGCCGAGAATGAAGGGCATGCGCTTGCCGAGCTTCGTCCGGCAGCCGTCGGAAAGCTTGCCGAACAGCGGCAGCAGGAACAGCGCGAGCACGTTGTCCAGCGCCATGATGACGCCGGCGATATCGTCGCGCATGTGGAAGGTGTTTTTGAGAATGAGCGGGATTACGTTATCGTACAGCTGCCAGAACGCGCAGATGGACAGAAACGCGAAACCAACCAGAATCGTTCGCTTATAGTTCAGCTTCAACGGGGAAACCCTCCCTTTATAAGAAGTAAGGACGTTGCGTTCATCATAGCCTGATTTTGCCCCGTTGTCAAATAAAATGGCGCTATTGTGAAACCCCGCCCTTCATGCTATAATTACGGGGCAAAAAACAGGAAACGGGGGCTGGCCGGTGCGAATTATCGCGGGCAGCGCGGGCGGCAGGCTGCTGGTCGCGCCAAAGGGCATGGATACGCGCCCCACGCAGGATAAGATCAAGGAATCGCTTTTCAGCATCCTCGGCGGCGAAACGGACGGCGCGCGCGTGCTCGATCTGTTCGCGGGTTCCGGCGCGCTGGGGCTGGAATCGATCAGCCGCGGCGCGGAGTTCGCCGTGTTCGCGGATAAATCCCGTCCCGCGCAGGAGGCCGTGGCGAAGAATATCGAGGCGCTGCGCCTGGGCGCGCAGACGGAGCTTTTGCGGTGCCACTGGAAAATCGCGCTCAAAAAGCTGGAGGCGCGCGGCGACCGGTTCGATCTGATCTTCCTCGACCCGCCCTACCGGATGGAGGACGCGCCGGAGATGCTTTCCGCGCTCTGCGCGGGAAAAATCTGCACGCCGCAGACGCTCGTTGTCTACGAGCACGCGAAGGATCTGCCGCCGGATACGGCGGGCTGGCGCGTGCTGGATAAGCGCGAATATCGCGATACGGCGATTACTTTCCTGCAGAAGGAGGCGCAGGGCGATGCGGACGGCGCTTTACCCGGGCTCGTTTGATCCGGCGACGGTGGGGCACGAAGAGGTGATTCGGCGCGCTTGCGCGCTGTTTGACCGCGTGATCGTGGGCGTGCTGTATAACCCGAACAAGCAGGGCGCGCTGACGATTGAAAAGCGGACGGCGCTGCTGGAAAAAATCACCGCCGGGATGAAAAACGTAGAAATCGCCGCTTTTCCGGATATGCTGCTGGTGGAGGCCGTAAAGAAATGCGGCGCGGACGTCGTGCTGCGCGGCATCCGCGGCCAGGCGGACGCGGAGAGCGAACTGCAGATGGCGCGTGTAAACCGTCAGCTTTCGGGCGTGGAGACGCTGTTTATCGCTTCCTCGCCGGAGACGGTCGCCATTTCATCGAGCATTGCGCGCGAGGTGGCGCGCTTTGGCGGCAGCCTTGCGGGCATCGTCCCCGAGGCGGCGCGCGAAGAGGCGGAAGCATGGCTTTGCCCGGCCGGGCGAAAATAGAGAGGAGAATTGCGATGGAAGCGGGTAACGATATTTTTGAAGTGATTTCCGAGCTGGAGCGCAGCCTGGAAGAAGCCAAGCGCGTGCCGCTGACGAACCAGTGCATCATCGACCGCACGGCCGTGCTGGGGCTGGTGCAGATGGTGCGCGACAGCGTGCCCGAGGCGATCAAGAACGGCAACCGGATTATGGGGCAGGAAAGCCGTATCCTCAGCGATGCGAAGAAGCACTACGAAAACGTGACGGCCGAGGCCGAGGCGAAGGCGAAGAAGCTGCGCATGGAAAGCGAACAGCGCGCGCAGGCGACCGTCTCCGACGCGACGCAGCGCGCCAACCAGCTCGTTTCCGACGCGCAGCGTCAGGCCGATACGCTCGTTACCAACGCGCAGCATAAGGCCGACGAGCTCGTCGAGCAGACGGCCGTCATGGCGCGCGCCGAGCAGCAGGCCAACGAGATCCTCTCCAACGCGCGCGGCGAAGCGCAGCGCGTGCGGATGATGGCGCTCGATCACTGCGCCGAGCTTTTCAAGCGCTGCGAGACCGAGGCGATCACCGTCGCAAACGAGCTGCGCGACGCGCGCATTCAGCTTGATCAGGAGAGGTAAAAGAAAATGTGGTTCACCAAAGCGAACAGGGTCTGGGAGAAGCTGCCCGACGACGAAATCATCCGCCGCCTGACGCCGCGCGAGGGGAAAATCGACATGGCGCTGGACACCGATACATTCAACGAGGTGGACGACCAGTTCGCGCTGGCGTATTGCATGCTCTCCCCCGAGCGGCTCAACGTGCAGGCCGTATACGCCGCGCCGTTTTATAACGACCGCTCCACCGGCCCCGAGGACGGCATGGAAAAGAGCTACGGCGAAATCGTCCGGCTGCTGGGCAAGATGGGCCGCGCGCCGGAGGGCCTCGTTTACAAGGGCAGCCGCGCTTACCTGCCGGAGGCGAACACGCCCGTGGACAGCCCCGCCGCGCGGGATCTGGTCGCGCGCGCCATGGCGCGGGACGAGGCCGACCCGCTCTATGTCTGCGCGATCGGCGCGATTACGAACGTCGCTTCGGCCATCCTGATGGAGCCGCGCATTACGCGCAAAATCGTGCTCGTCTGGCTTGGAGGCCACCGGCTGGATTATCCCACGGCGGAGGAGTTCAACCTCTCGCAGGACGTACACGCCGCGCGCGTGGCGTTCGATTGCGGCGTGCCGATGGTGCTCGTGCCCTGTCAGGGCGCGGCCTCGCATATGCTGGCGACCGTGCCGGAGCTGCAGACCTGCATCGGCGGCGCGAATCCGCTGTGCGACGCGCTTGTCGAGCTTTTCAGCGCCTACAGCGGCGATCACTTCGCCTGGGCGAAGGAAATCTGGGATGTTGCGCCCGTGGCCTGGCTGATTCATCCCGAATGGGTGCCGACGCGGCTTGCGCCCAGCCCGCTCGTAACCGACGACAGCCATTGGGGCCGGGGCGAGAACCGGCATTTTATCCGCGAGGCATACGCCTGCCGGAGAAATCCGATCTTTAAGGATTTGTTTACAAAGCTCAGAAACGCGTAAACGTAGTTTCAAAAGCCCGTTTCTTCGAAAAAAAACGGGCTTTCATTTTTTTTGAAAAAAATGAAATTTGGGTATTGACTTTAGCACGATAAAGTGATACAGTATCAGCGTAGCAGAGATACACAAACAAATTCAAACTTTGAGGAGGAAAAGATCATGAAAAAGATGCTGGCGCTCGTTCTTGCGGTGATGATGATTCTGGCGGCCATCCCGGCGATGGCGGACGAAACGGTTTTCAAAATGGGCTTCGACGCGGAATATCCGCCCTACACCTACATGGGCGACGACGGAGAATACACCGGCTTCGATATTGAAATGTGCCAGGGCGTGTGCGATATCCTCGGCTGGAAGGTTGAATTCGTTCCGGTCAACTGGGATACGAAGCTGATCAGCCTGGACGCGGGCGAGGTCGACTGCATCTGGTCCGGACTGACCATCGACGTGATCGATCCGGAAGCGTATACGCTTTCTATGGCCTATTCCAATAACTCGCAGATGATCCTGACCAAGAAGTCCAACAACATCAACACCCTGGCGGATCTGGCAGGCAAGATCGTGGGCGTGCAGCTGGGCACTTCCGCCGATATCCTTCTGCAGAACGATCAGGCTGAGCTTGCCGCCACCTTCGGCGACCTGCAGCGCTTTGAAAACTACAACACCTGCTTCACTGAGCTGATGGCCGGCTCCATCGACGCGATCGCGATCGACGTCGGCGTGGCCGCCGCGAAGATCGCCGAATACGGCGACGAATACATGATGCTCGACGAATCCATCGCTTCCGAAGAATACGGCATCTGCTTCCGCAAGGCCGACGCGGAAATGTGCAAGCAGGTTGAAGACGCTTACATGAAGCTCGTTGAGGACGGCACGTACCTCTCCCTTGCCGAAAAATACGGCCTGGATACGAACGCGCTGTGCCTGCTGAGCAAGTAAGAAGATAACAGAAACGCCACGGTAAAGGGTTAAGGCGCGAAGCGCCCTAACCCTTAGCGTATCTGAAAAAAATCCCTGAGACTCCATCACGGCGTCGAAAAATTCACTCGCGCTGTCGCCTCTTCCTTTTTCAGATACACCCTAACTCCATCTTGAAGGAGAACGCAATATGACCATTTCCGCCATGATCGCAAAGATGAGCGAGGGCCTCGGCAGGAGCTTTGCCATTTTTTCGCTGACGCTTGTTTTCTCCCTGCCCCTGGGGCTGATCGTCGCGCTTTTGCGGATGACGAAATTCAAGCCCGTGCAGTATGTGACGCGCGTGTTTATTTCCATCCTGCGCGGCACGCCGCTCATGCTGCAGCTGCTCGCCGTCACCTACGGCCCGTTTTACCTCTTCGGCGCGGGCGTGGCGCGCAATAAGCTCATCCCGATCATCATCGCGTATTCGATCAACTATGCGGCGTATTTCGCGGAAATCTACCGCGGCGGCATTGAATCGATGCCGGTGGGGCAGTATGAGGCCGCCGAGGTGCTCGGATACGGGAAGGTGCGCACGTTCGCGCGGATCATCCTGCCGCAGGTGGTCAAGCGCATCCTGCCTTCCGTCACAAACGAGGTGATTACGCTCGTCAAGGATACGTCCATGGCGTTCACCGTCGCCTATCAGGAGATGTTCTCCATCGGCAAGCAGATCGCCAACTCGCAGACGAGCTTTATGCCCTTTGTGATCGCGGGCGTGTTCTATTTTGTGTTCAACTTTATCGTGGCGACGGTCATGTCCTTCTTCGAGAAGCGCATGAGTTATTATCGCTGAGGAGGAGACGGAAATGAAGCTTCTCGAAATCAACCATTGCCGCAAGGATTTCGGGCGGACGAAGGTGCTGTCCGATATTAACCTTTCCGTATCGGAAGGGCAGGTCGTGTCGATTATCGGGCCGTCCGGCTCGGGCAAGTCGACGCTGCTGCGCTGCGCGACGCTGCTGGAAACCATGGACGGCGGCGATCTGATTTATTCGGGCCGCTATGCGGCCAGAGA
>CAKTTL010000101.1 GCA_934615235.1 uncultured Clostridia bacterium | reverse complement strand
TGCAGCACGGTAAACCCTTCCAGCGCGTCGGGCAGATCGGCCACGAAAACGCGCTGCCGCTTCACTTCGCAGCGGCCGTTGTCGTACGCCGTATAGCCCGCGCACAAAAGCGCGGCGAAAAGCAACAAAAACAGCGCCCAACGGCCCGCGCGCGGCCGTCTGCGCCGGAAAAACACGTTCGAATATCCGTTCGTTGAAGCCCTGTACATTCGTTCAATCCATCCTTCTCCAGTCTCGACCATATAACGAATGAAAAGCGAAAATTTATCTGCGCGGAAAAAAATCTTTTCTCTTTTTTTGTTCGCCGTTTTCTGGTATGATAAGATAAGAGTGTGTTTTTAGGGGGTATCTGAAAAAGGAAGAGACGACAGCTTGAGCGGATTTTTTGTCAGTTCAAGGAGGAAAACCGAAGGTTTAGCGGGGCTAAATCGGGGGCAATGCCGCATAATTCGCGTGAAGGATGGCGAGATGGATTTGCGTCGGATGCGAATTGCAGATTTCGCAGGCGTACCGGTGGTACGTCAAGAAAGCTGCAAGCAGCAGACGGCGTAAAGGCGTCCGTCAGCCTTTGCGCGATATTGTGCGGGATTGACCCAAGCTTTCCGACGCTGAAATGGCGGAAAAGACGCCAAGATGGAGTCTCAGGGAATTTTTCAGATACGCCCTGGGGATATGCGCAAATGCGCGCTGGGAGGAAAAAATGCCAAAGGCAAAAACGCTGTTCGTCTGCTCGCAGTGCGGGTATGAATCGGGCCGGTGGCTCGGCAAATGCCCTGGCTGCGGCGCGTGGAATTCGCTTTTTGAACAGGCCGCGCCCGAAATTCTGCCGGAAAAGGCGCGCAAGCGCGCTCCGGGGTCCGGCGCGAAAGCCGTGCCGCTTTCCGAAATCGACGAGGTCGAACAGCCGCGCGTGGTCACCGGCATCGGCGAGTTGGACCGCGTGCTGGGCGGCGGTATCGTCGAGGGGAGCGCCGTGCTCGCGGCGGGCGATCCGGGCATCGGCAAGAGCACGCTGCTTTTGCAGGCCTGCGGCGCGCTGGCCGAAAAGGGCGCGAAGGTGCTCTATGTTACGGGCGAGGAGAGCGCGCGGCAGATCGCTCTGCGCGCAAAGCGCCTGGACGTAAACGAAAAAAATCTTTACGTGCTGGCCGAAACGGCCGTAGATAATATCGAAACCCGCATCCGCGAAACGGATCCGGACTTCACCGTCGTCGACTCCATCCAGACCGTTTACCGGCCTGAGATCGCCTCCGCGCCGGGCAGCGTCAGCCAGGTGCGCGAGAGCGCGTCTTCGCTCATCCGTCTGGCCAAGGAGGGCTGCGGTTCGCTCTTTCTCGTCGGCCATGTAACGAAAGAGGGCGCCGTCGCCGGGCCGCGCGTGCTCGAGCACATGGTGGACGCGGTGCTCACCTTCGAGGGCGACACGCGGCACGAATGGCGCATCCTGCGCGCGGCGAAAAACCGCTTCGGCTCGGTCAACGAGATCGGCGTTTTCGAAATGCGCGACAGCGGCATGGTCGAGGTGCAGAACCCGTCGGAGATGCTGCTTTCCAAACGCGCGCGCGACGCGTCGGGTTCGGCCGTCGCCTGCGGGATGGAGGGCACCCGCCCGCTGCTGGTGGACGTGCAGGCGCTGGTGGCGCGCTCGTTTCTGGCGGCCCCGCGGCGCGCGGCGGACGGTCTGGATTCCGGCCGCGTAGCGCTTCTGCTTGCGGTGCTGGAAAAGCGCGCGGGCATGCGGCTTTTCGATAAGGACGTATATCTCAACGTCGCGGGCGGGCTTTCGCTTTCGGAGCCCGCGGCCGATCTGCCGCTGTGCGCGGCGGTCGTCTCCTCGCTGACGGATACGCCGCTGCCACCGGATACGGTGATCTTCGGCGAGGTCGGTCTTTCGGGCGAGGTGCGCGCGGTCAGCCATGCGGCAAGGCGCGTAGCCGAAGCGGCGCGGCTCGGGTTCACCCGCTGCGTTCTGCCGCGCGAAAACCTGCGCGGCATGCCCGAGACGGACGGCATGACCCTTCTGGGCGTGCAGACCGTTTCGCAGGCGATGGCGATGCTGCTCGCGCGGGAAAAATAAGCGTTTCAGAACCGGTATGTGTTTTGAAAAGAAACGGAGCGTGTTCATTATCAATAAGCGTTGGAATATGCAGACTTTTCTGCGTTGTCTGATCACTCTGTTCGGCGCCGCGGCGGGCGGCGGGCTGGGAATGCTGGGCATACAGGGCTGGGCGCGCTTCGGCGGCCGGTATCAGCCTTCGGCGCTGGCGGTGATTCTGCTGATCTGGGGCGGCGTTGTTCTTTTTGGAATTATTTTCTGGTTTGCCGCGCCGAAGCTGGTCGAGCGCATCCGCTCCCTCGCGGGCGAGACGGAGCGCTCCTTCTCCGACAGGCCGCTGATGCAGATTCTCTCCGCGTCGCTCGGGCTGGTGCTCGGACTCGTCGTCGCCTCGCTGATCACGCAGCTTTTCCGCGTGGGCATGCCCGATCTTCTCTGGGCGGGGCTTTCAAGCGTGGTGTATATGCTGCTTGGGTATCTGGGCGCTTCCGTGTTTTACAAGCGCTGGCGCGAGATGCCGTTTCTGGGCCAGGCGCGCGCGGCCAAACGCGCCGCCGCGACGGCCGCGCCCCGTCAGCCGGCGCTTGCGCCGGTATATCTGGATACCAGCGCGCTCATCGACGGGCGCGTATACGACGTGTGCCGCCTGGGTTTTGTGCCCGGGCCGCTCGTCGCGCCGCAGTTCATCCTCGACGAGCTGCGCCACATCGCCGATTCCGCCGACCCACTGCGCCGCGCGCGCGGCCGCCGCGGGCTGGACATTCTTGAAAAGCTGCAAAAGCTCGAAGGCGTGACCGTCCGCGTGACGGACGAAAACCCCGCGGACGCGACCGAAGCCGACGTAAAGCTGCTCAAGCTCGCGCAGGCCGCGCACGGCGCGGTGATGACGGGCGATTTCAACCTCGCCAAGGTCGCCGCCGTGGCGGGCGTGAAGGTGCTCAACCTCAACGACCTGACGCAGGCGCTGCGTCCCCCGCTTTTGCCGGGCGAGGCGATGCGCGCGCTGATCGTCAAGGAGGGCAAGGAGCCCGGCCAGGGCGTGGCGTATCTGGACGACGGCACGATGCTCGTCGTCGAAAACGGCCGCGCGCACATCGACGAGACGGTCGACGTGGTCGTCACCAGCGTGCTGCAGACGAGCGCAGGCCGGATGATCTTTGCCAAAGTGAAGGAATGATTTTTTGCGGCGGGCTCGCCGCAAATGAAAAAGACGCGCGTTCAGCTTTTCGCGGAACGCGCGCCTTTATTTCTCTCTCACAGCATATGAAACGCCGCCGTCGCCAGCAGGTTAAACGCCGCCGCGCCGCCCAGCAGCGCCGCCTCCCACGGCTGCGCGTCCCGCTCGACACGCGCGCGCAGATACACGACCGCCGGAACCGTATCGCACCAGTACCGCGCGCCGTACTGCCAGCCGCCCAGCGTCCGGTGCAGCGTCAGCAGCAGGCACTGCGCCGCGACGCACGCGAACAGCAGCGCGTCGGCCGCGCGCAATTTGCCGCGCGCAGCGCGGAGAATTACCCAGACGAGCGCCGCCGTCAGCCCCGGCTGCGTCAGATACGCCGCGAAGCCGCCCGTCGTGGGCATCGTCTCCCAGCCCCGCCAGACGGCGGGCATGCGCATCAGATTGCGCAGGTTCCGCCCGATGAACGCGAGCGAAAAAACGGGATCGCCGCTGTTCGTGTATTCCGGCAGATAAATATGCCCGAACTCGAAAAAGCTGCCGAAGCGCGCGAGGTTGTAGCACCCGTACGCGCAGCCGATCAGAAACGGCGCGACGCAGAACGGAACCGCACGCCGGATCAGCCGCCAGCCGAACCTTTCGCCGTTTGCCAGCCGCTCCCCGAACACCCACAGCAGCGCCGGAGCCAGCGCGATATTCAACGGCCGGCAGCCGATTGCCAGCGCGTAGCACACAAGCCCCCCATACCACCCTGCGCGCCTTTTGCCGTCGACGAGGAGAAAGGCCAGCATCGTCATAAGAAACGCCAGCATCTGCGCCTGATACCATACCGCGCCGCAGAAATTCGCGTCTGAAACGGCGATATCCAGCAGGCTGCCGCCCGCGCAGGCGAAGGCCGCCAGCAGCGCTGCGCCGCCCGGCCGCATCCGGCGCGCGCAGAGAAAAAACGCCGCGGCGTAGCCGCCCAGCAGATAAAGGAGCGTCATCAGCCCGCTGGGCGTGTTCCCGCCGAAGAAGAACGTCATCACCCAAAGCGGAATCGTCGGCACGGGCGGGAAGCTCAGATACTGCCTGCCGTTGTAGATCGCCAGCTCCAGCCAGGGCATTTCGCCCTCGATCGTCGCGCGCCCCGCGCGCCAGGCAAGCGCCTGCTGCGTGTAGCTGTCCGTCAGGCAGTGCGCAAAAAAATCCGCGCCCGTCTGCCGCGCCAGCCAGAGCGCGGCCGCGAGCACGGCGGCAAGCCCCATCAAAAAAGCAAGGATGTTCCTTTTCTTTTCCGTCATCTTTCTCTATCCCTTTAATCTCACGTCGTCGCCGTAAAAAGGCAATATCGACGTGGAACGCTTATCAAGCAGGCGCGAACCGATGCGCTCGGTGTAGCGGCTCTGCAGCTCCGCCGGGGCGAGGTTCGTGCTGATCACCGTGTGCAGGCCGTTCAGCTCGCGCTCGTTGAGGAGCGTGAAAAGCTGCTCGATCGTCACGTTGTTGATGATCGGCTCCGCGCCCAGGTCGTCCAGCAGCAGCACCGGCGCTTCCAGCACGGCGGAGAAGCCCTCCCAGTCGTGCTCGAAGACGGCGGCGCGCATGCGGTCGGTCAGCTGGTAGCTCGTCAGCTTCAGCACGGGCACGCCTTTTTCCAGCAGCGCGTTGCCTACGCAGTTGAGCAGATACGTCTTCCCCAGCCCCGCCGCGCCCACGAAAAGCAGGTTGCGCCGCGGATCGTGCGGGTATGCGTCCACATACGCCATGCAGCGCGCCTTCACCAGCTCCATATAGCTGCGCTGCGTGTGCCCCGGCCGCTTTTGCAGCGGGGTATCGGGATAAATTTCGGCGTTATACGCCGAAAACGTCTCGTTCGGGTTCAGGCCTACGCCCTCGCGCTCGACGGTCAGCTGCCGCACGCGCGCAAGAAAGCACTCGCACCGCTCCTTAATCGGCTCGCCCACAAAGCCGGTGTCCCTGCATTTTGCGCAGCGATAGCGCGGCTGCAGGTAATCGGGCGCGAAGCCGGCCTTTACGAGCCGTTCGCGCAGCTCGCGGTTGATGGCGGCGATATCCTTCTTCAGCGCGGCGGAGTTCTGCCCGGCGTTTGCGCCGGAGGCAAACATGGCCTGCGCGGCGCGGCGGAAGCGCTCCATCCGGCGCGCGATCAGCTGGCCGATCACCGGATCGGCCGCCTCGGCCTGCGCCTGCCGCGCTTCCTGTTCAAGCATATTCTTTTCGCGCTGGAGCGCGTATTCCGCGTCCACCTGCCGGTACAGCGTTTCCCGCATCAGAGCACCTCAAACAGCTTGTCCAGTTCTTCCGGGGTGTATTCGCGCTGCGTATACTGCTGCGCGAGCACCTTTTTGCCCGCGGGCGCGGGCTGTTTCGTTTCGCGCCGCTCGTCGACGCTGCGCAGATATTCCTTCGCGCGCTCGGGCGTGAACGCCCCTGCCTCGCGCCAGATGGCCAGCGTGCGGTTGAGCGCGTCGAGCTTGCCGCCCTTGCGCGCCACGCGCTGTGCGGCCAGCACGATCGTTTCCCGCGCAAAGCCCTCCGCCAGGAATCCCTCGAGCATCGAGCGGCTGTCCGCGTTGGGGCTGACGGTGCGCATACCCGCCTCGCGCAGCATTTCCTTGACGGCCGCGTCCATTTCGGCTTCCTGCTGCAGGCCGCGCTCGTCGCGAATGCCCTGCTGGTACATCCGCTCGAGGATGCCGTTCAAATAACCGAACGTCGGCACGCCCTTGACGGTTTCGTCGCACGCGGCCAGAATCGTCTTCTGATCGAAGCCCCATTCGCGCGTCCATTTGTCGTAAAGCTTTTCATCCGGTTCGGAGATGGCGTGGCGTTTGCCGAGCTTGCGGTACACCTGCCGGATGGCATCGCCCCGTTCGCCGGAAACGCGCAGCCACGCTTCCGCGTCGGCCTCGGTGCGGATATTCTGATCCGCCCACTGGCGGGCGATCGCGTCGGCCTTGGAGAAAACGAAGCGCTTTCCGCGCGAACGGATCAGCGAGGAGACGAGCATCAGCACGACCTCCTCGGGCAGCCGGTATTCCTCCAGCCAGCCGTAAACCACCTGAAAATCCTGCGGATGAAGCAGCCTGTCCGCGCCGAAGAGCGCCTGCAGGCTGTTGTTAAAATCGGCGTAGCGGTAAAGCCCGTCGTCGTCCTGCGAATGGCTGAGCTCAATCTGCTTGAGGTTGATATACGCGTACGCGGGCGGGTTATCGCTCACGCGGCGCACAAGGCCCATCCGCTCCCAGTAGGCGTAGGCGTTTTCCACCTGCTGCAGCTCCATGCGCAGCTCGCGCGCCATCGTTTCCAGCGACGCGCTCTCCACCGGGTGATAGCACTGCATCAGCCCGTAGAGATAGACCTTGATAAAATCTCCGCTGGCCGAAGGCATGTATTCCTGCAGGAACATATTTTCAACCGGCGTCACATCGAACATGCCGAACCGGTTATCGAACGAAAACAACGCCATAATCAGGTCTTCGGCTGTCCGGCGAAGGTTTCGTCGGGCAGCGGCTCTTTTCCCTCCCACAGGCGATGATAATCGCACATATACCGCGCGGGCACCGTATAGCTTCCGCTCTCCTGGCGATGGTGAATCGCGCAGCAGCCGCATTCGGCGTAAACCTCGCACGTCTTGCACGGCTCGGGCAGCGGCTTATCGTCGGCGAAATGGCGCAGCTTCTTCCACGCCGCGTCGAAGCCCTCTTCGAGCGGACGGCCGATGGGCCGCGCAGGGTCGTCGTCCATGTTGCAGGCGACCATGTCGCCGTTCCACTGGACGGTATAGGTGGTAATGCCCGCACCGCAGAACACGCCCTTGCGCAGCGACGGATCGACCACCTCGCAGCCCTCGTTTTCGGGCAGAATCTTCTTCTCGCGGCAGAACGGGATCAGCTCGCTCACGCCCATGCGGCATTCGAGCGCCTGCGAACACGCGCCGCGCGTGGCCGGCAGCGGCATCGTGCAGAAATCCATCGGCAGCGCGCGCTCGGCGGCGAATTTCTTCATCGCGTCGTAATCGCCCGCGCTCTCGCGGATGAGCGTGCCCTTCAATTTGAGCGAGGGCAGGAATTCGCGCAGGGTATCGACCGCGCTGATCGCGCGCTCATACCCGCCGCCCCAGCCGCCGACCTTCTCATACGTTTCGGCGCTCGCGCCGTAAAGCGTAATTTCCACCGACTGCGGCGGCCGCTCGCGCAGGAGGCTGAACGTCTCCTCCGTGAACATCGTCGCGTTGGTGAACAGGCGCAGCAGGAACCCCATATCGGACAGCGCGGTATAAATCTCCGCAAAATCCGGGCGCAGCAGCGGTTCGCCGCCCGTCAAAAGCAGATCGACCGTACCCGCGTCGAACGCCATTCGCCCCAGGCGAATCCACTCCTCGGCCGTCAGAAGGCGGCCCTGCTTTTTCGCCTGATCGGGGTCGAGGCGCATATAGCACATCTTGCATTTCATGCTGCAAAACGGCGTCAGCTCGAACGTTCCCTTGTGCGGGATGAACTGCTCGCGCGCCTGCACGAGCATCATGCTCTGCCACTCGTTAAAGGCCTGCGTCTTTTCGTAGTTTTCATGGCGGATGCGCAGGGCTTCCTCCTCCGTATACAGCCCGGCCATTACGCTTCCGGCTCCTGCTCCTCCTCCGGAGCGTCGTTATAGATCACGAGGTTGATATCGTACTGCGAGAACAGATGGCAGTCGGCGCACTGCTGGATGAAGGAGTCGACGTTCTCGGCCGCTTCTTCCTCGCCCACCTTGTATTCTTCCATCGCGGCCTGAATGAGCTTGTCGCGCGTCGGCTCGGGCTTCTGCGATTCCTTGAAGAGGAACGCGCCCGTCTCGTTGAGCGTGATCATGCCGCGATATTCCTTCATGCGCGGGCCCGTGGGCATTACCATATACGCCTCGCCGACCTTGCGCAGGATGTAGCCCTTGCGCACGCCGACGCGCACCTGCGCGTAGGTGTAAACGGTATGCGTGCCGGGCTTGATTTCCGCCAGCATTTCGGGGGTGATATGATACGCGTCCAGCAGCTCCTGCGGCACCTTGTCCACCGGGAACCGGCCGATTTCCTGCTCGACTACCGCCGCGTCTTCGTCAAATTTCGGCGCCTGCTGCGCGTTCTTGTTCTCGTCTGCCATGATAAAGTCTCCTCCTTATTTTGTCCGTCCGTATGCGGTTTCTCGTTTATTTTTTCGGCGCTTTCGCGCCGCCGCGCATACCCAGCTCGCCCAGCAGCCGCAGCCGCTCGCCGGCGATGCGCATGCCTTCGGAGCCTTCCTCGCGCGTCGCGCGGCCCGTCAGGCGCGCAACAGCGTAGTTGAAGAAGCGGTGCACCCATGCGACCGGCAGCAGCCACGGATGCCTGCGCGCGTACAGATACGGCGCCTTGAGCGTCCTCGCCGAGGGGAACAGCGCGCGGCGCAGCCGCCCCTTGTCCCCGTCCGCCGCCTCGAAGCTGCGATAGACCACCGCGGCGCTGCGCGTGCGCTCCTTCGAGCTTTTGCCGAAAACGCCCGCGTCGAGGATATCGCCGAGCAGCTCGTCCGTCGTCTCGCGCGGAACCTTCGCGCTCCATGGGCCGTCCGGCAGCGACAGATACCGGCGGCACACGTCCGTCAGCGCGTCCATCATGCCTTCCAGCGAGAGCGCCCTCATCTGCGCGCGCAGCGCGGTGAAATCGATCTCGCTCCCCCGCTTTTCAATGAAAAGCGAATAGTCCGCCAGCTGGCGCAGGCCGAACCCCGTCGTGATCAGGTGCTTGGCCATGTGAAGCAGCAGAAACGCCAGATGCTCCTGCGGCGGGAAAACCCACGCCTCGCCGCAATAGACCTCCTCGCGCACCGCGCTTTCAATCGGGAAGAGCACCGCCTCGTCCAGTTTGGAGAGGAACCCCTCCTCGGTTTTGTCAAACAGCTGCGAATGCAGCTCCACGCGCAGCCCCTCCGGCGCGCGCATCACGTCCACGCCCGGCTCCCGCTCGACGACGGTATACCCCGCCGTCTCCATCGCCGCGTGCGCCGCTTCCTGCTGCACGGGCGCGACGAGCAGATCCAGATCGCTCATCGTGCGCAGATCGGGCTGCGGATAGAGCGCCTTGAGCGCCATGCCCTTGAGCATGACGGCCTTCACGCCCGCCTCGTCCAGCGTCTGCGTGAGCATGCTCGCCTGAATGGCCAGCGCGCCCTGGCTCATCATTGTGTTCATCGCCGCAGCCTGCCACTGGTCGATCAGCTCGCGCGCGGGCGCGTTTTCGCCCGGCACGGCCAGCGCCGCGTCCAGCAGCAGCGCCTCGATATGATGGCTGCGCGCCAGATCCGCCAGCGCCTGCCAGTCCGCCCCCCGGGCGCACCCCTCCGGCGGCTGCTTTTCATGGATCGCGCAGTCCAGCAGCGTCAGCAACAGTGTTTCGGTCGGATTCATCCCATACTCCTCCCGGCGTATGGCAAATAAAGCCGTTACGCCTGATACAGAATACATGAAAAACGCGCAAACGTCAAGGGGAAGGATGGCAGGGCAACAGCATTTAAGAATCAGCCCCAAAGGATCCGCAGGAAAGTATCCGGATCAAGACAGGCCCAGTAACGCC
>CAKTTL010000100.1 GCA_934615235.1 uncultured Clostridia bacterium | reverse complement strand
GGGGGGGGGGGGGGTGGGGTGGGAGAGGGCGGCGTAGACGGAGGGGGAAGCGTCGGCGGCGCCGGCGGCGCGGCGGAGGGCGCGGGTCGCGCGGTCGGCGGCGAGGGCGCGCTGGTTCTCCGGCAGGGCGGCGATGAGGGGTTTAATTGCGGTAAGCGCCTGTCGGAGGGGCTGCGCGGGATCGATTGCCGCGACGGCGGGGTCGTCCTCGCTGAGGAGCTCGGACGGCTCGGGGAGTTCCGGGAGCGTTTGGGCGCGGGCTTCCAGCAGCAGCGCTATGCGCTGCAAAACTTCAAGAAGCTGCTCAAAAACGGGTTCGGCGGTACATTCGTCGCAGATAGGGGTGGTCTTTTTCAGTTTCATGGTGTTGCTCCTTTCGTGGGACGCGGCGCGCGCATCCCTTATTGCGACGCGGCTGCCCGCGCGGCCCGCCTCAACGACGGCCACGTGGTTGCCGCGGATCGCCCGCTGCTCGACGCCCCGCGGGCCTTCGGCGTACCGGCAGCGATAGCCGCACGAAATTTCGCGCAGGCCGCCGCGCACGCGTTCGATCAGCGTGGGGTCGGTGAGAAAAAGATCGGCGAGAATGCAGTCGCAATCCTCGCCCGTGCCGCGGCGCACGTTCTGCACATGGCCGCAGAGAAAGCTTGCCGCGTTGCGGGGCGAAACGTCCTCCGGCGGGTGGCCGCAGGTGACGGGCTTGCCCTCAAAGCTGGCCAGCGTGCCGGGGGAAAAGACCTCGCGCGCGGCGCGGTACACGCTCACGGGCGCGTCGCCCGCGCAGCCGATCTCCTCAGGGAGATACGTCTGATAGCCGGTGCGCGCGATGGGCACGTTGCGGCAGATGAGAAAGCCCTCGGGGGTCTCGGCCATGTTCTCGCCAAGGCGGGAACCGAAATACGCAAGGCGGCTCCTCATTGCAGATACCTCTCCTCCGGCGCGTCGCCAATGCGGGCGCGGACGGACTCCTCAAAATCGAAGGCGTCGAGAAAATCATGCAGCACCTCGCAATAGGCGACCAGCTGGCCGAGCTGCAGGCGATCCTGCTCCTCGGCAAAGGCGGCCTTCTGCGTCTCGGCGCGCTCGAGGATGGAATCGAGCACGCCGAAAAGCTTTTCTTCCAGAAAATCGTCCATGAATTGCTCCTTTCAGGGTTATCAGATCTCGTCCAGCCAGAAGCCGGTTCCGTGCCCCTGCCGCCGCAGCTCGGCCAGCGCGGTTTCGCGATCGACCAGCCCGGCCTGGAACGCCTGCGCGACCGTCGCGGTGTGAGTCTGCGCGAGCTGCGCGCGCTCCGCGTCGGACAGATCGCGCACGGGGTTGAAATCGAAATCGATCTCGGGCGCTTCGCCCCACGCGCTCATGCACAGGACAGGCAGCAGCTTTTCCAGCGCGGGGCGCAAAACGCTCTGCTGCTTCTGGCGGACGGAATCGTAATAGTTGCGCAGATCGCCTTCGCCGGTGGAATTCATGCCCGCGGGCGAGCGGCCGAACAGGCGCGTGGCGGGAATTTCCGCCGCGCCCGCGACGTCGAGCATGAACAGCTCGTAAACGTCCGAGACGCCGGTAAAGGCATAGGCGTGGGTTTCGAAGGAATCCTCGCGGTCGAGCACCTGCAGGCCCATGCTGCTCATAAGCTGATTCTGCGCGCGCAGGGCGCTGAAAAGATCGCGCTGCGCGTCGGCGGAAGAAGATGCGAGCAGGTCGCCGAAATCGCTCATTTTGAGCACGCGCAGGTTGGCCTGAAAGATGAGCTGGGCGATGTTGGCGCTCGTCGCGTCGCGCTTGACGAGCTCGTCGAAGACGTGCTCCAGCTCCGACGCGCCCCAGAAGCACTCGGCGGCCTGCTCCTGCGCGGGCAGTTCGCGCGAGACGAAGCGCAGGACGCGGCTGTGATGGACGTTATAGCGCGCGCCCTGCGCGCCGAAGGACTGGAACTCGTACCGTTCCGGGAGGCCGAAATCGGGGTCGGAGAGATCGGAGACGGTTTCGGCGGAGGGAGTAACGCCGCTGAAGCGGTCGCAGACCCAGACGCCGCGGAACTGGCCGGGCTGAATCTCGGCAAGATCGAGCGGCGCGTCGAGGTGATCCTCCTGCCCGTCGATGAGGAGAAGCCCCGCCGCGCCGCCGTACAGGCGCGCCCATTTGAGCGCGGAGAGCGTGCGTTCGCGGATATGGGTACGGAATTCTTCGCGCGCAAAGCGCGCGGTTCTGTCCGGCGCGACGCCGCGCAGAGCAAGCCAGTTTTTGCACATATCCTCGGCGATGGTATCGACGATGCGGCGTGCGATCCAGTTGCCGCGATAGAGGCTGGTCATGAGGCGCTGGTTGGAGGTAAGGCGGGTGAGGGGGTATTCGCTGGCGGAGAGGAGGTTGGGCTGGTTAAGGCCGAGCCGCGCGAGGGTGTTTTGGTATGCGTCACGCATGACGCGCGGGGTAGGTTGGGACATGTGGGTCAACTCCTTTGTTTGGATTAGGACGGGTAAAGGTGGGAGGCACCGGAGGGGAGCGCGGACGAACAGGCAGGGCTGCATGGGAACCGAGTAAAAAGCGGAGGGTCCAGGGAACTCAGTTCCCTGGCAGGGGGTTATAGGGGGACGGCGTCCCCCTAACGTAGCCCGGAACCCCGCGCGCCGCAGCGCATAAAAGAACCGCGCAATGTTCGCGCGCAGCGCGGACAAGCTGACGCGGCCGCATGGGTTTGAGTTAAGGTGGAGGGTCCAGGGAACTCAGTTCCCTGGCAGGGGGTCATAGGGGGACGGCGTCCCCCTAACGTAGCCCGGAACCCCGTGCGCCGCAGCGCATAAAAGAACCGCGCAATGTTCGCGCGCAGCGCGGACGAGCTAGCACGGCTGCATGGGTTTGAGCAAAAACCGCGGCGCTCGACGCGCACGGAAATAATTCGGATAGAAAAACAGAGCGGGCTCGATGAGTTCCGCTCTGTCTTTTCGGGGAGTCGGGCCGCTTCGCGGCGCAGGGACGGGATGTGCAGGGATGCAGTCCGGGCAGGAGTCAGGCGCGGGCGCGGCACGGTTCCATGCAGTGGGTTTTATTCGTCTGCACGTTTTGTGTGTCTGGCTTGAGCTGCCATTAAGGTATGCGGTTTGGGAAACAGTCCGCGCTCACTTTCAGCGGGGGACGAGTTTCCGCTCCATGCAGCCGCCCCGCTCGTCCGCGCTCTGCGCGAACATTGCGCGCTTCTTTCTGCGCCTGCGGGCGCACGGGCTAGGGGCTACGTTAGGGGGACGCTGTCCCCCTAAAACCCCTTGGCAGGAACCTGAGGTTCCTGCACCTCCCACCTCAACTCGAACCCATGCAGCCGCCCTTGCTCGTCCGCGCTCCGCGCGAACATTGCGCGCTTCTTTCTGCGCCTGCGGGCGCACGGGCTATGGGTTACGTTAGGGGGACGCTGTCCCCCTAAAACCCCTTGGCAGGAACCTGAGGTTCCTGCACCTCCCACCTCAACTCAAACCCATGCAGCCGCCCTTGCTCGTCCGCGCTCTGCGCGAACATTGCGCGCTTCTTTCTGCGCCTGCGGCGCACGGGCCAGGGGCTACGTTAGGGGGACGCTGTCCCCCTAAAACCCCTTGGCAGGAACCTGAGGTTCCTGCACCTCCCACCTCAGCTCAAACCCATGCAGCCGCCCTTGCTCGTCCGCGCTCCGCGCGAACATTGCGCGCTTCTTTCTGCGCCTGCGGCGCACGGGCCAGGGGCTACGTTAGGGGGACTCTGTCCCCCTTAAACCCCTTGGCAGGAACCTGAGGTTCCTGCACCTCCCACCTTTTTCCCCCCTGCTTGCGTTACCTTTTCCTTCTCCACCCCTCTATCCCATACCGCAGCGCCGCCATCGCGTCGTCAAATCCTTCCGCCGGCATATCCTCCCACTCTTCCCCCTTCGCCCGCTTCATCCACTGCCACGCCCGCATCTCCTTCCACGTATTCTCGCACTCCTCATGCACGTGAATCCGTCTCCGCCTCAGCCAGTCGATCTGCGCCAGCACGCTCCCCGGCTCCTTCTTCACGCCGCATGCCCGGAACCCCGCGCGCTTCCACATCGTAATCCGATCCGGTTCCGCGCTGTCGCACCACATCCGCAGACGAGCGGGCAGCCCCGTCTCGCGCGCCAGCGCGATTAAATCCGCCGTATCCTTCTTCCGCTCGTAAATCTCGCGCAGCACGTACAGGTCGCCGTCCTTCAGCCCAAGCAGCAGAATCGCGTTGGCATGGTTGAACCCAAAGTCCTGCCCAATGGCGAGCGCGTCGAACCGCTCCTCGCGCCGCTCAAACTTCTCGCGCACGAAATTCGTCAGGATCAGCCCGCTCGCCTCGCCCCATTCGCCCGCGCCGTACACGCGATACCCCTCCGGATCGCGCTCCCTGCGCTCTTCCATCCGTACCGCGAACCCCGGATCGATAAACCGGTTATCGCGAAACGTCGAATGGCAGACGACCGCATTCTCCTGCGGCTCGTCGAAGAATCTCCGCTTGATCCAGTGATGCGCCGAGACGGGGTTGAACGACAGCGTAATCTGATAAAACAGCTCCGGGCTGCCCAGCTGGCCGCGCAGCCGGTCGTCGAGCAGCTCGAGATTTTCGCGCGTCAGCTCCGTCGCTTCCTCGCACCAGATCCAGCAGAGCTTGCCCTCCGGGAAGCTGAGCGATTTCACGCGCTCCTGCGCGTTCAGATCGATCATCCCCCGGAAGACGATCTCGTTCCCTGTCGCCAGGCATTTCAGCCGCAGCGGGCTCTGGCTGATCTTCCAGTACATCGGCCAGTCCGCACCGAAAATGTTCTGCACCGCCGCGCAAAGCTCCGAAAACGTCGAATACCGGTGCGTCTCGTCCACGCGGCGGCACACGAGCAGATTCGCCCCGCGATACCGCGTGTCGCTGAGCTTCAGCACATAATCCTGCGCAAGGTTTCGGCTTTTGCCGCTGCCCGCGCCGCCCATCAGCACGCGATAGCGCGCGCGGGAGCGGTTCGCGGCGCGGAAAACCGGGTTAAACGGTACCCGGCGCGTCAGGTTTACGGTCTTCGTCTCCATAGTCGTACACGATGCTGATCGAGGGGCGCTGCGCGCCGTTTTTCTCCGCCGCCGCAGCCTTCTTCTCCTCCTGCATCTTCCTCACCTCGGCGTACAGCGTCGCCTGCTGCCGCAGCGCGCGCATCAGCGCGTCCTCCAGCTTCAAATCGACACCCTCGGTTACTGTCGCGGCCGCTTCCAGCCGCTCAATCTGCGCGCGCTGCGCCGCAAGCAACGCTTCAAAGGGACACTTTCGGGACATGTGGGAAACCTCCTTTTTTGGTGTATGGCAGGGGGGAGGACCCTTTCCTTTAGAAAAAGGAAAGGGTCCTCCCCCCTGCACCCCCCTCTCCGAAAGGAAACCGCTTTTTCGCGGTACTTTTCGGGGATGGGGGCGAGTTATGTGGAGATTGCATGGTTGGGGAGACGGATGGGCGGGGGCTGCTTGAGTGCTGCATGCGCTTTCCGGGTGGGGCCGCGCATTTACCGAAAAGAACGCGCCTGTGCGGCGATGGATTTTCGCGCAGAGCAAGCCGCGTACTGCGCCGTATTGCCTGAAACCAGCATGCGCTTTCCGGGTGGGGCCGTGCATTTACCGAAAAGAACGCGCCTGTGCGGCGATGGATTTTCGCGCAAGACAAGCTGCGTACTGCGCCGTATTGCATGAAAGCAGCATGCGCTTTCCGGGAGGGGGCGAGCAATCGCCGAAAAGAACGCGCCTGTCCGGCGCGGGATTTTCGCGCAAGGCTAAGCCGCACACTCCGCCGCATCGCACGAATGCTGCAAGCGCTTTCCGGGAGGGGGCGAGCAATTGCTGAAAAGAACGCGCCTGTGCGGCGCTGGATTTTCGCGCAAGGCAAGCCGCGTATTCCGCCGCATTGCCTGAAAGCAGCATGCGCTTTCCGGGTGGGGGGCGAGCAATTGCCGAAAAGAACGCGCCTGTGCGGCGCTGGATTTTCGCGCAAGGCAAGGAGGCAAGGCGAAGGCGTACTGGAGGTACGTCGAGCCGCAGACGACACAGCATTGCGTGAAAAGACAAGCCGACCAGGCGCGGGATTTTTGGCAATTGCTCGTTGGGGCAAGGCGCCTTTCTCAGAAAGGCGGCCTCCCCCAGCGTTCCCCCCGTTCCTTCCCCATGATGCAATCAGGGCGCGTGAGCTTTCGCCCCGCGCCCTTTTTTTGACGTGTATAGGATAGCATATTGCGAAACGAGAAACAAGCCGAAGATCGGATGAAAAAACGATGATTTTTCGGGGAATCAGTGCGATTCCGTGGCGCTTGCGCCTCCGGAGCGCGCCATTGCGCGCATGCCGTCGGTCATCGAGATCGTCCCGTCGGGCAGCACCCAGAGCGCCTCCACACCGGCGAGCGAATCGACGAGCGCGCGGCCGTCCTCGTACGGCGTGAGAAACAGCGTCGTCGATAAGAAATCGGCCAGCGCCGAGTCTTCCGTCCAGACGGTCACAGCGCGCAGATATTCGGACGGCATGAGCGTTTCCGGGTCGATGATGTGATGGTACCGCCTGCCGTTCACTTCATAATAGCGCTGATAATCGCCGCTCGTCACGGCGGAGCCGTTCGTGAAATACAGCACGTCCAGGCCGCCCTGCGCGTCGTCCGGATCCTGCACGCTCACGCCCCAGTAAAGCCGGCCGTCCTTCGGCGCGCCGCCCGCGCGGACGTTGCCCCCCGCGTTGATCAGATACGACGCAAGGCCGCTTTCCTCCAGCACCTTCGCCGCGCGCTCGGCGGCCCAGCCCTTCGCCACCGCGCCCACGTCGAGCTTCAATTCCGGGTCGGCGAAATAGACCGTTCCCGCGGTTTCATCGAGGATCACATCGTCCATATCGCAGTGCGCGGCCGCGGCGGTCAGCGCGTCCATCGGCGGAATCGCCTCGCCCGCCTCGCGGTATTCGTGCCACAGATCGAGCACCGCGCCCATCGCCACGTTCACGCGGCCGGGGTATTCCTCCTGCCGTTCGCGGCAGAAAAGCAGCAGCTCGATCAGCTCCGGCTCGGCCTGCGCAGGGGCGCGCCCCGCGCGCTCGTTTACGCGCCGGAGGTTGTTCACGCCCTCGTATTCGTTGTAGCGGTCGAAAATTCTGTGCAGGCGCACGAACTCGGCCTGCGCCTTCTCTGCGGCGGCGGTGAACTCCGCCTCGCTCCCGGCGTAGCCCATGATCTGGATGACCGTATCGAACGCGCCGAAGAACTGCATCGAGTATTTTTCCTGCTTCTTCGCCGCGCAGCCCGTCAGCGACAGCAGCGCAAGCAGCGCAAGCAGCGCGCACAAAAGCGCGGCGGCGCGGAGGACGAATCTGTTACTTCTCATCTCGCCACTGCGCCAGCGTGCGCAGATGCCCCTCTTCTTCATGGATGATCTTCCGCACCGTCTCGGCCGATTCGCCTTTCAGCGCGGGCAGCATTTTCTCGTAATACGCGATGGAATCGCGTTCCGCGCGGATGGCCGTTTCCAGCATCGCCTCGCGGGAGATCAGCCCGCCCTCGGCGCTCACCTGCATCAGCCCGCCGGGGTAAAACGCCTCCGCCGCCATCGCGATGGCGAGCTGGTTCTGTTCGCCCGCCGCCTGCGGCCGTCCCTCCGCCATCGCGCTGAACATCTCGTAATGCAGCGCCTCCTCGCGGCACAGATCGTCCAGCAGCGCGCGCAGCGCGGGATCGTTCGTCAGCGCCCTGGCGCGCGAATACAGCGCGTAGCCGCGGCATTCCATCTCCAGCGCCATGCGCAGCTGTTCGGCGGGAAGCAAAGTCGCCATATTCTGTTCCTCCATCCGTTTTTCTGTCATTATACGGGAAAGCGGGGAAAAAGAAAAGCCCCCCTTTTTGCAAAGGGGGGAAACTTTAGCGCTCGGCGGGAGGGGAACCGCCTCGTGCGCTTTTGTCGATCTCACCTATATAACGAGCGTCCCGGCTTTTTTCTTCCCGCTCCGGAAGAATTTTTTCGATTTTTTTCAAAGAAATTTTCACGCCCGCCGAAAGGTTGACACGTGGAAAATCGATGGTATCATAGAATACGAATTGACTATAAAAGGAGCTCTTTCCATGAACGCAAAGCAGCACATTGCCCGTCGGGTCGATCTGGCGCTTCAGGCCGCCTTCCCGGACGCGCAGGGGCTTCCCTCCGCGGCCGAAATCGAAAGCTTTCTGGAAGTCCCGCCGGATCGCGCGATGGGCGATTTCGCCTTCCCGTGCTTCCGCCTTTCCAAGGCGCTGCGCAAGGGCCCGCCGATGATCGCGCAGGCGGTTTTATCCGCGCTTGGCGCGGATGAATGGACCCGCGCCGAAGTCGCCGGCGGCTACCTCAACTTCTTCCTCAACCAGGCCAAATACGCCGCGTCGCTGCTTGCGCAGATCGATGAAAACTACGGCCGCGGCGAAGAGGGCGCGGGCAAGACCGTCTGCCTCGACTACAGCTCGATCAACATCGCCAAGCGCTTCCATATCGGCCATCTGTCCACGACGATGATCGGCCATTCGCTCAAGCGCATTTACGAATACCTCGGCTGGCGCGCCATCGGCATCAACCACCTGGGCGACTGGGGCACGCAGTTCGGCAAGATGATCTGCGCCTACAAGCTCTGGGGCAATAAAGAAGAGGTGGAAAAGGGCGGCGTGGACGCGATGACCGCGCTGTATGTCCGCTTCCACGAAGAAGCCGAGAAGGATCCGTCGCTCGACGATCAGGGCCGCGCGTGGTTCAAGAAAATCGAAGACGGCGATCCGGAAGCGCTGGAGATTTTCAACTGGTTCAAGGACGTCACGCTCAAGGACGCCAAACTCGTTTACGACAAGCTGGGCGTTGAGTTCGACTATTACACCGGCGAAAGCTTCTATCACGACAAGACCGCCCGCGTTGTCAACGAGCTGACCGAAAAGGGCCTGCTCGTCGAAAGCGACGGCGCGATGGTCGTCGATCTGAGCGAAGACAACATGCCGCCCTGCCTCGTTTTGAAGAGCGACGGCACGACCATCTACGCCACGCGCGACCTCGCGGCCATCTTCTACCGCAAGGATACCTTCAACTTCGACAAGTGCCTCTACGTCGTCGCTTATCAGCAGGATCTGCATTTCCGCCAGATCTTTCGCGTCGTCGAGAAGATGGGCTACGAATGGGCGAAGGACGAGCTCGTCCACGTCGCCTTCGGCATGGTCAGCTTTGAAGGCCAGAGCCTTTCCACGCGCAAGGGGCACGTGCTTTATCTCGACGAGCTGCTCGACCGCGCCGTTGAAAAGGCGCTCGCCATCATCGAGCAGAAATCGCCGAACCTGGAAAACAAAGAGGAAGTTGCGCGCCAGGTGGGCATCGGCGCGGTCATTTACGCCGACCTGTCCAACAACCGCATTAAGGACATCGATTTCTGGTGGGATCGCGCGCTGAACTTCGACGGCGAAACCGGCCCTTACGTCCAGTACACGCATGCGCGCTGCTGCTCGCTTCTGCGCAAGGCCGCGGACGCGGGCGTCGCGCCCGACGCGGGCGACGGCTCCGCTCTGGCCGACGAGGAAGCCCGCGCGGTGCTCGCGCTGCTGGGCCGCTTCCCGGAGGTCGTCCGCGAAGCCGCCGACAAGTACGAGCCCTCGATGATCACCCGCTTCGTCACGCAGCTGGCGGGCGCGTACAACAAGTATTACTACGAGCACCGCATTCTCGACGAGGACGCCGCCGCCAGCGCCGCCCGCGTGCGCCTGACGCAGGCCGTGCGCGACGTGCTCCGGCGCGGCCTGTACCTCATCGGGATTGAAGCTCCGGAGAGGATGTAAGGGACGGGGGAAAAACGTTTTTTCGGGGGCGGGGACCTTCTTTCAGGAGAAAGAAGGTC
>CAKTTL010000099.1 GCA_934615235.1 uncultured Clostridia bacterium | reverse complement strand
TTCCTGGAGCTTTTCCCGCAATTCTTCTATCTTCATACTACTTCATTATACCACTTTTTAAATGCTGTTGCCCTGGGGGCGCGAAAAGAAAAAATCCGGCGAAAACCGGATTTTTGATTCGCATCACTCCTCGACGAACTCGATTTTTCCCTCGCTCATCGCTTTCACGCGCGCAAGGGAGAAAACGTCGTAGCCCGCACCTTCCAGCTTGCCGCGCCCGGGCTGGAACGATTTTTCAATCACGATACCGATGCCCGCGACTTCGCTGCCCGCTTCTTCAACCAGGCGCGCAACGCCCAGCGCGGCCTCGCCCATCGCGAGAAAATCGTCGATAAACAGCACCTTTTCGCCCGCCGGCAGATAGCGCCTGGCCACCGTCAGCTCGTAGCGCGTGCCCTTGGTGAAGCTCTGCACAGGCGTCTGGTATACGTCGCCCGTCGTCAGGCGGGAGGTCTTCTTTTTCATGAAAACCAGCGGCACGCCCAGCGCCAGCGCCGCCATGCCCGCCGGCGCGATGCCCGAGCTTTCCACCGTCAAAACGCGCGTGACGCCCTTATCGCGGAAGCGCTCGGCAAACGCTTCGCCGCATTGCCGCATCAGGTCCATATCCACCTGATGGTTCAAAAAGCAATCCACCAGCAGCACGTCTTCGTTCAGCGCACGGCCTTCGCGCGCAACCCGCTCGGTCATAAACTTCATAAAAAGGCGAACCCCCCTTAAAGACAGTAATAGCATATTTATTTTACCGCGCTCCGCGCGGAAAATCAATCTGACCCGTATATTTTCCATAAAAATGTAAAAACAATACGCGATTCTTATAGCTTCTTGTGGAAATCCCGTCAAAATAAATTTCGTCTCTTGCAATTCAACTGCGGTGTGTGTATAATAAATGCAGGATTTTTACCGTATGTTTCTGTATGGCGAAATGTCCTCTTAAACGTCTGATGCAAATGTTACCGTATACGTACTGCAAAAAGGAGAGATTGCGATGCCGCGTGGAGCGAAAGATTCCGGAAAAACCGCAAAGAAAGCAAAAGAAGCCGCAAAGGTCGAAACTGTAAAAACTCGCAAGCCGTATCCTTCCCATGAAGAACGCCTTGCCGCCGTCGACGCGTCGATCGAACGGCTGACAAAGCTCAACGCGGAGCGCGCCGCGCTGATTGAAAAAACCGAAGCGCTGCTCGCCGAGCGCAAGGCCGCTCTCGTCAAGAGCGAGGACGCGCTCGCCAAACAGCTGGCCAAGAAGGAAAAGCTCGTCGCGATGATGAACCGCCCCGCCAAAACGGCCGCGCCGAAGATGACCGACGAGGAGCGCGCCGAAAAGCGCCGCGCCGCGCTCGCCAAGGCCCGCGAGGTCAAAAAGGCCGAACGCGAAAAATACGACGCTTTCCTGTCCGCCCTGGCCGAAAGCGGAAAGAGCATGGACGATCTGCTCGCCGAGCTGAAAAAGTAAGGGGAGACGGGGCTTTTCTGGGGGAGGGGACTTCTTTCTGGAGAAAGAAGCCCCCTCCCCCCAACCCCACCCCAAGAAAGCCGCTTTACCGCGTCCGCCCCGCAGAGGGCGGGGCGGACGCAACAGACGATCAGCAGGATGCTTGCATAAAAGAAACGCCGGGCGACAGCCCGGCGAAATGGCTTTCTCGAAGGGGAGCGCGAGGGGGAACCTCTTTCTCCTGAAAGAGGTTCCCCCTCGCACGTTCCCCCGTTCCCTCTCACCTGAACCATCCGTCTTCCCCGCGCTCCGGCACGTTGGAGAGAGCGTCCAGCGTCAGGCAGTAACGCAGATCTTCTTCAAAGCCGAGCGTGCGCAGACGGGTGAAATGTTTTGTCGGTATGAGCGCGGCGTAAAGGTCGGCCTTTGCGCTGTCGTAGAGCATTTGCGCGGCGACGGCCATATCGTCCAGCGCGGGCGACGTGCCCTGCGCCCGCAGCGCTTCAAGAATTGCTCCGGCCGCCAGCGCGTCTTCCAGCGTAAACGCCCCAAGCGTTCCCGCGCAGACGATCACGACCGATTCCTCGTCCGCAACCGCGCGCGCCGCGACCGACGCGTTCAGGAACGCGCCAAGCAGCGCCCGCTTCGCGCCGGAAACCGCCGCAATGGCCTTCGTCCCGTTGGACGTGCTCATCACGAGCCTGCGCCCGGCAATCCGTTCGCGCGTGTATTCCAGCGGCGAGTTGGAAAAATCGAACCCCGGAATCAGCACGGCGCTGCGTTCGCCGCCAAGCAGCGCGCCCGTCTCCGACGCGGCTTGCCGCGCCGAATCCACCTCCGCGCACGCGAGCACGCCCGTGCAGCCGTTCGAAAGCGCCGTCGCCGCCACGCTCGTCATCCGCAGCGCGTCAATGACAATCGCCGCCGCGCCGTCAAGCGCGCCGGGCAAAATATTCAGCGGAGTCGCCATTACGGAAACCTTCATCTTCCGTGCCCCCATTTTTCAGAAAATTTTGCAGAAATACGCCGCAGCCAGCGCTCCCGCCAGCCAGGCCAGCAGCGCCGCCGGCAGCGCGTGGCGCGCTTTTTTTACGCCCGCAGCCACCAGATACACCGAACAGGTGTATAGTATCGTCTCGCTCGAGCCGACCATCGCTGAAGCGACGCGCCCCGTTTCGCTGTCCGGGCCATAGGCCTGCAGCACGCTTTCCAGCATGCCCAGCGCCGCCGAACCGGACACCGGGCGCAGCAGCATCACCGGCAGCGCGCCCGCAGGCAGTCCCAGCGCCGCAAGCGGCCTGGCAAGCCCCGCGCAGAGCGCGTCGAGCGCACCGCACGCCGTCAAAAGCCCAACCGCCAGCAGCACCGCCGCCAGACACGGCAGCACCTGCCACGCGGTTTTCAGCCCCTCCCGCGCGCCGCGCAGAAACGCGTCGTATACCGGCACGCGCCGGAAAACGCCCGCCAGCACCGCCAGAAGCAGCAGCGCCGGAACGATCCAGTCCCCCGCGCTCACCGGCCGCCCCTCCGCGCCAGCGCCGCGCACGCCAGGCCGCCCGTAAGCGTTGAAACCGCCGTCGCGCAAAGCGTCGGAAGCACAATCGACGCGGGACTTTCCGCCCCCGCCGCCGCGCGCAGCGCGATCACCGTCGACGGAAAAAGCTGCAGGCTGCTTGCGTTCAGCACGAGGAACATGCACATCGCGTCCGTCGCCGCGTCGCCCGCGCGCTCCTCTTCCCGCAAAAGACGCATCGCGCGCAGCCCCGCGGGCGTCGCCGCGTTGCCGAGCCCCAGCATGTTCGCGGCAAAGTTTTCCGCAATCGCCGCCCGCGCCGGAGAATCCTCGCCAAGCGCCGGGAAGAGCCGTTTGAGCAGGGGCGCAAGCGCCCTCGCAAACGCGCCCGCCGCGCCCGCTTCTTCCAGCACCTGCAGCGCGCCGCACCAGAGCGCAAACCCACCGGCCAGCCGGATCGAAAGCGATACCGCCTCCATCCCCGAGGCGAGCGCCGCCTGCCCGAGCGCCGCCGCGCGCCCGGACGCAAGCCCCCAAACCAGTCCCGCGCAGCACATCGCCGCCCAAACCGAATTCATCATGGGACAGCCTATGCGCCAAATCCGCACCGCATACCGCCCCATCCCCCCCGTTACCCGTCCGTCCCCCGCGCCGCCCGCCCCTCCCTTTGAGGGGCGGACGGCGCAAAGCAGGTTTCCTTCGGAGGGGGCGCGGGGGAACCCTTCCTTTCCCTAAAGGAAGGGTTCCCCCGCAAAAAACGTCTCCCCCGCAAAAAACCTTCCCCCGCAAAAAACGTCTCCCCCGTAAACCCCATCGCCTCCAAAACCCGCATCCCCGGCTTCGCGTTTCTCACGGCTTCGACGAGGACGAGCTTTGCTTCTCTGTTGGGCGCGGGATAAACGGGCTGCAGGCGTTTCGGTTCCAGGCGCTCCGCCGAAAGCGCGGCGAAAAGGGCGGCCAGCCTGCGCGCCGGGAAACAGACGCAAAAAGCGCCGCCGTTGCGCAGCAGCTTCGACGCGCTGCGGCAGACGGCCGCAATGTCCGTCGTGCCCTCGCGCACAGCCGCGTCTCGCAGCGCGCCGGCCTGCTGCCCGTTCGGCTCGCCGTAGGGCGGATTGGACACAACGAGATCGTACCGCCCGCAGCCGAGCAGCTTCGGCGCGGCTTCCAGCGGCACGGCGTGCACGGCAATCCGGCCCTCCATGCCGGAAATGCGCGCGCCGCGCACGGCTCTGTCCGCCGCCGCAGGATCAATTTCGACCGCGTCGAACCGCGCGCCCGGCACGCGCGCGCAAACAAGCAGCGGCAGCACGCCGCTGCCGCTCCCCAAATCGGCCGCGCGGACTGAGCCCACGCGCCCCTGCGCCGCGAAAGCGGCCAATAAAACCGAATCCGTCCCGAAGCAGAACGCGCCGGGCCGCTGCAGGACGAACATGTCGTCCCGCTGCAGATCGTCCGCGCGCTCGCCGGGGAGGATCGGAACGCCTTTCATCTCCCGCGTCATTTGTCTGCGGAAATCACAGTCAGGTAGTCGGAGGAAACGTAGCCCTCCGCGCCGTCCGCCATGCGGATTTTGCTCCAGCCGTCGCTTTGCGAGAGCACCGTGACGGCCGTGCCCGCCTTGAGCTTGGTCGTCATATCGCCCGATTTGTTCGCGCGCTTGCGCACGATCAGCTGCGAATCCGCATCCTGCAGGGAAACGGTCGCCAGCGAATACTTCAGGCGCGCGTACGCGGCGTGCATATAGCCCGTGAGCGAGCCGCAGCGGACGTAAAGCCAGTCGCCCTCGCCATAATGCAGCACCTCGACGGCTTCGCCCTGCTTGAGCGTGCCGGTAATGTCGGCCACGTCGCTCATCGTCTTGCGCAGGTGAAGCGAGGCGCTGGACGAGTTGAGATACACCTTGCCGCTGTTGAGGACGGTCGTGTAGGCCGACGTATCCTCCGCAGGGGCGGCGGTTTCCGTCGCGGCGTTCGGATCGGTAAACCGGACGAACTTGGCGGCGACAAAGCCGGTCAGCCCTTTGGCGATCACCTTGTACCAGCTGGAATTGACGGTGTTGATCAGCGTCACCTCGCTGCCGCTGGCAAGCTTGGTGACCGCGTCCGCCGAAGAAGACGCGCCGCTGCGCACGACGATCGCGTCCCCGCTGTCCGTCACAAGCCAGACGGATTTGCCGTAAATGACCTCGCCGTCCTCCGAAACGCTCTTGCCCGCGTTCGAAGCCGGGTTGGACGCGACGAGGAACTGCGCCGAAACATAGCCCGTCGTGCCGTTATAAGTCACCTTGCACCAGCCGCCGCTCCTGGAAACGACTTCGACCTTCGTGCCGTACGGCAGGCGTTTGAGCACCTTCGAGGACGTATTCGCCTTCTGGCGCAGGTTCACGTTGCTGTCCTCCGCGCAGGTGATCCACGCTTCCTCGCCGCTCTTGACGGCGGGCGCGGCGGTCGGGGCAGCGGTCGGAGCGGCCGTCGCGGCGGCTTCCTGCCGGACAAGATACGTGCTGAGCACATAGCCGGTGAGGTTTTCCGTGTAGATCTTCGTCCATTTGCCTTCCGTTCCCAGAACGACGACGGTTTCACCGTTCTGCACCGCGCCTACGCGCTCGGAACGGGCGCTCGCTTCCTGCCGCACGTTGAGCGTGCCGGAAGTCAGCTTCACCGTCGCCTTTTCGGTAGCGACGTTCTGCGGCTCGGGGTCGGTCTCGTCGCGCAGGAGGTATTCGCTCCTGACGTAGCCTTCCCTGCCGTTATAGCTGATCTTCGCCCAATCGCCGTCAGAGAGGATTTCAACCTGCTCGCCGTCGGGGATCTTCGTAAGAATCTTCGCCGACGTGCTCGCCTTTGCGCGCATGTTCAGCTTTTCGGTCGATTTGCTGAGAGTAACGGTGGCGCGCACCTTCGTCACCAACGCCTGCGCGTCCTCAACGGGCGCGGGCGTAGGCGCGGCCTCGACAATTTTGCCGCTGATGGAATTGGCCAGCGCGCGCGCAAACTCCATGCGCACGCGGGTAATGCCGGTATAATAAAAGCCGAGAATCTGCGCGTAGTTATAGCCGAGATTCGCCATCTGCGCCGCGCCGCGCTGGCTCATGCCCACGCCGTGCCCCCAGCGGCGCGCGTACACGCGGAAGCCCTTATCCTCGCGCACGACGGAGAAAAGCTCGTTCTGCGAATTGTTGATCTTGAGGTTCAGCCCGTTTTTGACCGTATCGAAAACGGGGATGGAAACGGTAATCTCTTTATTCTTGTTGTACGTCGCCCTGACGGTCATATTCGTATACAGGCGGCTGGGCTCGGCGTATTTTGGGGTATCGAAGGAAACGCTGTTGATCTGCGTGATAGAAATCTGCGAGGCGGCGACGCCCATTTTCGCCGCGATAGCGGCCGCAATCATATCATACGCGCTGGTCGAGGAACCGTAGGAGGGCTTCGAGTAGATCATGTAGCTCTTGACGGAAGCGTTCGGGTTTTCCAGGTCGAACGGGTCGTCCTTCATCTGCAGGTAAGGCAGCTGCTTGCCGCCCCAGTAGTTGCTGTTGGTTTCGGTCTGCCCGCCGTTGGAGGCGCTGTAATAGGCGCTGATGAACTCGTCGCCGTATTTCATGACCACGCCCCATGTTTCGTCAACGGCCCTGATGCAGTTGGTCTTGTTATAGTTGACCCCGCGAAAGACCTGATGCTGCGTGGTGTCGCTTACATCGTACAGGCCGCCGCTCGTTTTCGCGCGAATCGCGTACGTACGCGCGGCCACCGCCTGCGCCTTGAGCGCCTCGAGCGGCCAGCCGTTATCCATCTCGTACGGCAGAACGCCGTAGATATAATCTTCAATATAGAGATGCGCGATCACGTATCCCTTGCCGCCGGAGACGACGAACTGAATATCGCCCGGATAATAATTGCCCGGCACGAGCCCCTGCGCGATTTTGACGGCGTTATAGCCGCTGCCGCCGGCATGGCGTCTGAGCGTAAAGCCCGAGCCCATCGACTGCGAGGAACCGCCCTGATTGAGATATACCGCCCCGCCGGAGAAGCTGACGGTGATCTTCGAGCCGTCCCTGATCTGACGCGACGTATCGCCGTCGATGGTGTAATCGCCCGCGATGGTCACGGTGTAGCTCTGCCCCGCGAGCGTCGACAGCCAGACGCGGATGGTTCCGTCGTGCGCGGCGGTATCCGCCGCCAGCGGCGCGGCGTCCAGCGCCTTCGTCGTCGCCGCAAGGGAAGGCAGCGCCGCAAGGCAGATGGCAAGGGTCAGCAAAACAGCCCAGAACCTTTTCATAGGTAAGCTCCTCTCAGGATGGTAAACCCGAACGGTATGATAAATTACGGAATTCTCGTTTAATTGTAACATTTCCTTAATAATACGTCAATAGAGGAATCTGAATTTCTATCTGCCCATATATGGGAACAAGTCTGGTAAAAAAAATACGGCGCAAGCGCCTTTTTCCACCGTTTTCCCCGCCGCTCATTTTTTTGTGAAAATATCTCTTGACAAAAGCCCCGAAGGCGCATATAATATCACTTGCGTTGATTATGACGCAGCTGCGGATGTGGCGGAATTGGCATACGCGCACGTTTGAGGGGCGTGTCCGGCTTCGGGTACGGGTTCAAGTCCCGTCATCCGCACTTGAAAAAGGCCTTGTGAATCATCGATTCACAAGGCCTTTCCTTTTTCCCGTGGTTCCGTCTGCAGTGTACCAAAAAACAAAACGGGCGAAAGCGTTTCCGCTTTCGCCCTCATTTTCTATCCTGATCTCAGCCTTCGATCGAAATCGTATGCGGACCTTCGACCTTCTTCACGTCCTTGCGCGGCACTTCGATCATCAGCACGCCGGATTCGTATTTGCACTTAACCTCTTCCGGCTTCACGTCGCCCACATAGAACGTACGCTGGCAGGTGCCGACGTAGCGTTCCTGACGGATAACGCGGCGGGTCTTCTTGTCTTCTTCGTCCTTATCGACACCCTTGCTGGCGGTAATGGTAAGATAACCGTCCTTCAGCTCGATGCCGATTTCGTCCTTCTTAAAGCCCGGCAGATCAACGGCCAGCTCGTAGCTGTCTTCCGTCTCGTGCACATCGGTGCGCATCACATGCGCGGCCTTCTTGCCGTAAAGCGCCTTGTCGGCGTTCCACATTTCACGGCCAAACGTATCGTTAAACAGTTCGTCGAACAGGTTTTCAGTGAACATCATAGGCAGCATAAGAATGACTTCCTTTCTATTTATGCGGCCCGTTTGGGGGCTTATCTGTTTTTCTCCGTACCAGGCTTTCCGGTTCCCTTCCGGGTCCCTCTCTCTTGGTACGTGCACATTATAGCACTGTTGTTAGCACTGTCAAGCGTTGAGTGCTAACGTTCACGAATTGTTCACATTTGCGTGTTTTTCCGGCGCAGAGCGCCGAATGATGCAGGTTTCCCCATCATTTCATGATGAATCGAGGCTTCTCGCGCGGCAGCGATGGAAAAACCGTCGTGGTGCTGTCTCAGAACCCCTGGCAAAACGCAAACGGGAGACCCGTTTCCGAGCCTCCCGCTTCTTCTACTATATTCTCTTTTCAGTAGGGTGTATCTGAAAAAGGAAGAGGCGACAGCACGAGCGGATTTTTCGTCAGTTCAAGGAGGGAAATCGAAGGTTTAGTGGGGCTAAATCGAGATTTTCCGACGCGGAAATGGCGGAAAAGACGCCGTGATGGAGTCTCAGGGAATTTTTCAGATACACCCTAATTGTAATAGTATCCGCACCGCGCGTATCGCGCCAGCTGCGCGCGCTTGGCCGCCGCCGCGCAATAAATCGCCGCCGCAAGCAGCGCGCCCGTCAGCACGACAAGTCCCGCGCCGCCGCGCCCGGCCAGCAGGAACGCGATGCACGCCAGCGCCGCCGCGCCGTGCGCGCACGCAAAAAGCGTAAACCGATCCGCCCTGCGTCCGCCGCGCCCGCTGTAAATGCGATACTGCTCGCGATCCAGCCCCAGGCGGCGCCGCCGGGTCAGATAGGGATACAGCGCGCCCGTATGGCGGTCGCACCGCGCCGTATAAGTGCCGTAAAGGTTCCTTGTCAAGCCGAAAACTTCTTTCTTTTTCCAGGATTTCTTCAGCCGAAAAAAATGTCGAAAAATGCCGGATCCTGTCTCTTTTTATACCATATCTTGTAATTTCTTGTCAATGAATTAATGGATATGGATTTTATTATTGCATTAAATAAATATTTAACAGCCGTAATTATTTCGAATATTCTCGTAATTATTGAAATATTTTCTTCAAATTCGTCCCCCAAAGAAATTCGAAACGCCGCAGGGATTTTTTCCCTCGCATGAAACGTTGTATGGGAAAAAACGTTCTGGAGGGTTTCCCATGAAAAAGCCGCTCTCTTTCCTGCTCGCCGCGCTGCTCTGTCTGCTTTGCGCGCAGAGCGCGCTCGCTGAAACGGAGCTTCTCGCCCGCACCGGCATGTACAACGACCTCAACGTTTATCGCTTCACCGCGCCGAACGGCCAGCAGCTCTATTTCACCTCGTACGACGAAGCCGAAAACTATCCCGTCCGCACCGAAGACGTGAACTTTGACGGCACGGACGATCTCGTCGTCACTGTCGCGCTCGGCGCGTCCAACTCCTGGCACCAGTTCTTCCTCTGGAACGGCAGCGAATACGAGCATGCCTCCTGGAACTGCGGCGACGAAACCGGCCTGCCCAATCTCAGCCTTTTCCCCGCGCTTGGCCTTGTCTCCACTTATTGCAATGCCGGCTCCGCCGGGCTTGAAAACAGCCTGCATCTCTACCGCTGGGACGGCGCGCGGCTGCTCGTCGTGCGCTACGCCGTCTCCGCCTCCACTGACTCCGGAACAATCCTGCTCCGCGTCTTCGAAGCCGACTACGCCGACGGCGAACGCGAAGACCGCCTCCTTTTCGAGCAGGAATACGCCGCCAACGACGCCGAAGCGCTGCTCGCCAAAGAAAACGAGCTCTTATGGGACGGAATCGGGGAGTAAGGTGACGAAGGGGAACGTTGGGGAACGCCGGGGGAA
>CAKTTL010000098.1 GCA_934615235.1 uncultured Clostridia bacterium | reverse complement strand
TCTGCTGCGCAATGGTCTGCGCGGTGAAGCCGGTATAGCTCTTCGCCGCCGCGCTGGTCTGCGCGCCGGTAGCGCCGCTCTTGGTTTCGGATTCCCTGTAGGAATACTCAATGTCATCGGCGTTTTCCAGCCAATGAATGACGGTGTAGCGCGTATTGGAATTAGGCGTCCAGACGGCGTAGAGCGTCAGTGCCTGATCGAGCTGCTGCCCGAAGTCGAACGCCGCGCCGCCCGCGGCTTCAGACCAGTGGTGGAAGGTATATCCGGGGCGGGTGGGGGCGGCGGGCGCGGTGGTCGTTGCGCCGCCCTTTACGAACGCGGGCGCGACATAGGTGCCGCCCTGCGAATCGTAGGTGATCCAGTGACCATCTTTAACTACCGCCTTCAGCGTAACATCCCCGCCCTCAAGTTTAACCTCAGAAATCAGCGGGTCATCTTCATTGCCCGTGTAATTCCAGCCGATAATGGACTGCTCATTACCGACAGGATAGGTCACGCCCTCAGTGGAAATCTCCTCGCCCACTTTGCCCTTCTTCGTGACCATGACATCGCCATTCAGGTTGGTGAAGAAGACGAAGTACACGTCATCAAAGCGGGCTTCAACGGTGACGGTATCAGACGTTGTGCCTACAGAGGCTGTATAAGGGAAGGTGATCTTTTCGTCACCAATATACCAGCCCGTGAATTCCTTATTCGCAGCCTGATCCGCCACCGGATACGACGGCGTGCCGGGGTTCACCAGTTCTTCGCCGTTCTTCAGAATCTGGCTCGCGAACACGTTATCTTCGCCATTATCATTTTTGCCATTCACGAAGACATAGGTGCGCGTCACAGTCGGCGGTGTCGTCACCGACAGTACCGCAATCGGGAACTGCTGTCCCGAGCTCGCATTGCCGCCGCCGGCGATGATCTCCGCCAGCGCGTCCATCGGCAGCATGCTGATGAACATCATTACCGTCATCAGCAGCGCGATAAATTTTTTGAACTTTCTCATGTGCTCGATCCCTCCGCACTTTTTTTGACGTTTTTCAAAATTACTCCCGGAGACGCCTAGTTCCCTCTCCCGCGTGCGGGGGAAGGAACTTGATCAGCGCTGCGTTACGCGGCCGGCTGTTCAACCGGCGCGTCAGCGCCCTCGATATTCACTACCAGACGCCAGAACCAGGAGACGTTCTCCTCGCTGATGACGTAGGACGCATCGCCAACGGCGTAATCAACCCAGTCGGCGTTGTCCGTGCTGTACTGCCAGAGAAGCTGGTAAGCCACGCCGTCGTAGCCCTCCAGAACAGGGACGAGCGTGATCACATCGCCGTACTGCACTGTTTCGCCCTCCCAGGCGAAGGTGAAGGAAACCGTGCGCACCGGCTCCGCCGTGGGTTCCGCGGTCGGCTCGGCGGTCGCTTCCGCAGAAGGCTCGGCCGTGGGCTCAGCGGTCGGTTCCGCCGTGGGTTCCGCCGTGGGTTCCGCCGTCGGCTCGACAGTCGGCTCCGGCGTGGCCGTCGCCTTCGGCTGCACCGCCGGGATGCGGAATGGCTTGGACACGATCGGCTGACGCTCCGCCAGCGCGCTGCCCAGCGACAGCACGAGCGCAAGCATCGTCAGCACTGCGAGAATCTTCCTCATTCCCTGTTTCATGGTTCCATCCTCCTTGCAATGAATGAATGCGATATATAATAGGTAGAAACTACTCCGGATTTCCTGATGCGCAGAAACCGGAACTGCGCGTTCCGGCTTCATCGTTGATGCGGGGCGGCTGCGCCGCGCTCCGGCTTACTCCGCATCCAGCGGCATGAGGGAGACGCGATATTCCCAGGCCGCGGTTTCTTCGGTCAGCTCGAAGAAGTAGAGCGGCGTGTCGCTGTCGTCCACGACTTCCCAGACGGGAGCGCCGGATTCGTCGGTCATGCCCTTGAAGGCTTCCCAGACGATGCGGTAGGCAACGCCTTCGTTGTCGAGCGCGATGACCGCTTCGAGGGTGATCAGGTCGCCGTATTCGAGCGCCTTTTCCGGATCGTCCACGATCATGCGGATTTCAACCGTGCCGGTGAAGGGGATTTCTTCTTCCTCTTCTTCGACAACGGGCTCTTCGATGACAGGCTCCTCAACGACGGGCTCTTCGACAACCGGTTCTTCGGTGGGTTCCTCGGTGGGCTCTTCGGTGGGTTCTTCTTCGATCACCGGCTCTTCGGTCGGCTCTTCGGTCGGTTCGTCTTCGATGATTTCAACGAAATCTTCGACCGGCTCTTCCGTCGGTTCTTCTTCGACGACGGGTTCTTCTTCGACAACGGGTTCTTCCTCGATGGGTTCTTCTTCCTCGAAGACCGGCTCTTCCTCGATGATTTCAACGACGTCTTCAACCGGCTCTTCGGCGTAAACCGTGAGCGCCATGGAGGCCATCAGGGAGACGGCGAGCAGGACGGCGACGAACACTTTCAGCATCTTTTTCATGATTGGGACCCTCCTTGTTTTATATGACGAAGTGTTGTATCTCATTTACATGGCTTATTTTACCACTCGTCAGTTACTTGGACGGTCACATCTCATGCAATTTTCAAATGTTTTTTACTTTTTTTCCTCCTTTTTTTCCGGCAGGTGCATATCGGACGAAAGAGGGCCAACGCGGTAATTAAACGGAATATTCGAATTTGGATACTTTTTGTAGAAAAGCTTTCTTACACGTTCCATTACCATGTTACCAGTCGTGTAATTCACCGTCGGCAGCAGAAGCGCGAAGATGGTCGGGGAGAAATGGGTGATGGTATCGCCCTTGCGCAGGTTGGGGCGCAGGATTTCAAGCAATCCGTTCATGATGTTGTCCTGCTTGATGCTGTCCTTCCCCGCCTCCTCCGGGTTACCTACCATGATCACCGCCAGGAACATCGTCGACCCCAGGCGCTCGAGGTTGCGCATCTGCAGGTTATAAATTTCCTTAAAAACCGCATATTCGCAGACGAACGCGCCGCGCTGTTCGCCGCTTTCGCGCAGCTCGTTGCGGATGGACTCGAGGTTGAGATCGAGCGTTTTGCCCGCGCGGACGATCTGCTTGTAGAACTCCTGCATGTCGTCGCTCGGCCGCACGCCCAGATAGCGGTAGTTGAGGTGCATGACATGCTTGTACTGCACGAGCGCCTCGCTGGTGCGGTTGGTGTTGATGAGCGCGGACATGAGCTCCATGTGCAGACGGTCGTCGAAATTATCGACGTCCAGCGCGCGGCGGCACGCGCATGCCACCTGATCCCAGTCTTCGTCGCTCTTGAGCAGCTCTATATAGGAATAAACAGAGGACATATACTGGTTGTGCAGCGCCGTCGCGCGGGCAAGCGCCCACTCGTTCTGCTCGGCGTTCTGCAGCAGATCGCCGGTATACAGCTCCATCAGGCGGCGATACAGCTCGCGCCTGCGCGCGTTATCCACCTTCGCGGCGGAAAGCGCTTCGAAAATCGATTCAATCTCGTATACGTCGACGGTCATGCCCGGCAGCGTCTGCCAGTGATACGCGCCGCGGTCGGCCACGATGCAGCTGCCCAGCTCAGGGTGAATCTGATTGAGCTGCGCGCGCAGGCGGCTGACGAGGGTTTTCAGCGCGCTTTCCGGGTTGGCGCTGCGATCGTCCGCCCAGAGCGTGGCCAGAATGCGATAGTTCGGCACGGCCTGGCCGTGGTTGAGCACCAGATACTCAATCAGCGCCGCGCCCTTGCGCGTCTTGGAGGCAAGGTATTCCACGTGGCGCTCGTCAATATAGAGGGCAAAGTTGTCCATCATCTGTATATGGAATCTGCTTCCCATGTTCTCATCCTTCCATACCCAGTTTCTATCGTTCTTACATTATATAGCAAACATGTAATTTGTGCAAGCCGATTAACGCGAAATAAACCGTTTCTTAATACTTTCCGGTGCGACGGAGTATAGCTCCGCCGTCTGTTCATCAATGATTCCGGCCCCGCAGAGGCGAACCAGCTCGTCGTCGAGGCGGAGCGTATCCTGCCCGGCGGCGCTCAGCGCGGTATCGATCTGGTATATCCGCCCGTCGCGGATCATCGTGCGGATGGCCGGCGTAGCGGTCATCACTTCGAAGGCGGGAATCAGCCCGCCCTGCAGCGTAGGGATGAGCCGCTGGGAAACGACGGCGCAAAGCGCCATGGAAAGCTGCGCGCGAATCTGCTGCTGCTGCGCGGCAGGGAACGCGTCGACGATGCGGTCGATCGACTTGGCCGCGCCGATTGTATGCAGCGAGGAAAGCACCAGCTGCCCCGTTTCCGCGGCGGTGATGGCGGTGTGTATCGTTTCCGCGTCGCGCATTTCTCCGAGCATGATCACGTCCGGATCCTGCCGCAGAGCGGCGCGAAGCGCGCGCGCAAACGTCGGCGCGTCTCCGGGCACTTCGCGCTGGCTGACCAGCGACATCCGGTGCGGATGCAGGTATTCGATCGGGTCCTCGATGGTAACGATGTGACCGGAGCGCGTCGCGTTAATGCGATCGATCAGGCAGGCGAGGGTCGTACTTTTGCCGCTCCCGGCCGGGCCGGTCACAAGAATCAGCCCGCCCCGCCGCTGCGAAAGCTGCAAAACCGCATCCGGAATATGCAGCGCCTTCGGGTCCGGCAGGCCGAACGCCACGATGCGGCAGGTCGCGGCAAGCGTGCCGCGCTGGCGGTACACGTTGCAGCGCACGCGGCTCAAATCATGGATGGCAAAGGAAAAATCGTCGTCGCCCTCTTCTTCGAGCACGCGCGTTTCGCGCTTCGCCGCTTCATACGCCTCGCGGATGAGCTTCTCCACGGACGCGGGTTCCATGCGGTTTTCGCTCAGCGGGCTCATTTTCCCCTTCGCTTTGACCGTCACCGGCGCGCCGGGAATCAGAAACAGATCCGAGCCCCCGAGCTCCACGGCCCGGCGCAGATAATCCGTCAATCGTTCCATATGTCCTCTACCCCCGAAAGCAGCCTTTGCGCGCGCCATGTAACCGAAACGCCGCCGTTTTCCGCGCGGATTTCTGCTTCGCATTCCAGGCCCCGCACGTCCTCCCGCTCCGTCCAGACGACGGTTTTCCCGTCCTCCAGGAGCGTCATTCCCTCGGGCAGCCGCGCCGCAAGGCCGTCCGTTCCCTGCCGTGCAGCCGCGTCCAGCGCCGCCAGAGAGCGCTCCGCGCGCTCATACAGCGCGTAAACTTCCTCCGTCGTTTTCGCGCTGCGGCGCGTCAGACGCGCGTCCTCCCGCGCATTGAGAAGCGCCATCGCGCCGAGCATCGTCATCGCCAGCACGACGATAATCAGAATCAGCGAGGCCGCACCCGGCCCGATAGAAATATGCCGTTTCTTCATTGGTTCGCCTCCGCGCTTTCATACCGTGCGCACGGCAGCGTCGCGACCGTCTCGCCGCCGCACAGCGCGCGCACCTGCGCCCGCCGCAGCACGCCGGCCTGCGTCTCTTCATCGGAAAGCGCCGCTTCCAGCGTATACCCGTCGCCCTCGACGCGCCACACGCCGTCCTCGTATACGGCCATTTCCTGCAGATACGCCTCGAACCCGTCGCCCGCGCGAAAGCGCTCCGCCATATTCTGCGCGGCGCAAAGCGCCCTTTCCGCCGCGCCCGCGCGTTCGCTTTCCTGATACGATGCGGAGAACACGCGCAGAACGACCGTCGCCGAAAGCGCAAAAAGGAGCGAGACGATCAGCATCTCGCAGACCAGGGCGTTCGCGCCGTTTCTTTTCTTCATGGCGTTTCCTCCTCCCCGCAGAGCGACATGCAGACTTCCGTCTCTCTCCCGTCCGCGCCCGTTACGCGCGCCGTCAGCAGGCTTCCGTTTATTGCCGCCTCCAGCGCCTGCGCGGCGCAGAGCGTCTCGCCGCCTTCCGGCGCGAACGCCCGATCGGCGGACGTAAACAGCTCGCACAGATTCCCTTGCCAGACATACAGGCGGCGCAGATAGGCCCGGCCTTCTTCCTCGCTGCGGACGGTCAGGCAGCAAACGCCGTCGATCTCCTCGACGGAAACCGCGCCCGCCGCGTTGCCTGCGCGCACCGCGCTGCGAATCACAGCCGGGACGATTCTTTCCCTGTTATGCGTCTGCGACCTTGCGACCGTCGCTCGATACGCCTGCGCGCCCAGCAGCGTCAGCTGCGTCGCGCCGACAGCAAAAACCGCCAGCAGTAAAAACGCCAGCGCGCCCGTCAGCACGCGCCCTCTTGCTTCCCGTTTCATTGCTGCCCCCTGATCATCACACGAATTTCCGGCATCAGATTGGACGCGAACGCGTCGTAGGAAACCACGTACCGCGAGCGGTCATAGCGGATGCCGTAATAATCGCGCAGATATTGCAGATCCGGCGGATACGCGCCTTCGATCGCATAACAGGTCAGCGCGGCGTCGCGCACGGCGGTATAAACCAGATCCGTCTCCGCGCCCGTCTGCGCCGTTCCCAGGTTGTTAATCAGCAGACAGCAGACGATCAGCGCCAGCGCAAAGGCGGCGACTGCCAGAATATCCTTATGGTTCAAGGCACATATCCCTTCATTTCTTTATTAGGTCAGGCTCGTCAGCATCCGCGCCATCGGCAGCATCACCGAAAGCAGAATGCCGCCAACCACAATGGACAGCAGCGCGATCAGCGTCGGCTCGATAATCGAAACGATTCGCGCGATTTCGCTTTCCGCCGCTTCTTCGTAATCCGCCGCCAGCTTTTCCAGCACCTGCGCGCCGCGCCCGGCCTGCGCGCCCGCGCGGATCATCCGCATCTGCCGGGGCTGGAAAAGCCCCGAGCGCTCCAGCGCGTCGGAAAACGCTTCGCCTTCCTCAAGCGCCTGCCGCATGTCCTTCATCCGCGCCGCCGCAGCGCCGTCCTCCAGCACGGAGGCGGCCGTCGCAGCAGCCTCTTCCGGCCCGAACCCGGATGAAAGCATCCGCGAGAGCGTCAGCGCCGCGCGGGCGGCCGAGCGCTCGGCTTCGATGCGCCGCAGCTGCGGGAAAACGCGGCGCAGCAGCCGCAGCACGCGTTCCCGCGCCTGCGTGCGCAGCGCCAGCGCGCCGCCGAGCGCCGCCAGCACGGCCAGCCCGACCAGCGCCATTACAATCCAGCCCAGCCACGCGCCCAGCGTAATCAGCGCGCCGCCCGCGTCCGCCGCGCCGACGCCCATGCCGCCAAGCACCCGGCGGAAAACCGGCAGCACCTTGCACAGCATCACCAGCACGATCACCACCAGCATCGCGCCCAGGGCGATGGGGTAGACCGTCGCGTCCGTAATCGCCTCGCGCATGCGCGCCTCCCGTTCGTAGTAATCCGCCAGCCCGCGCAGGACGGCCTCCAGCCGCCCCGTCGTCTCGCCTACGCCGGCCATTTCAACCGCGTAAGCGGGAAAAGCCGCGCTCCGGCGCATCGCCTCGCAGAGAGATCCGGTTTCGTTCAATCCGGCGCAAAGCGCCTGATAAACCGGCTGCAGCCCGTCCTTTTCGCTTTCGTCCGCCAGCGCGCCCACGCCGTCCTCCAGCGCCATGCCCGATTCAAGAATGAAAGCCAGCTGCAGGCAAACCTCGCTCACCGTCGCCGGCGCGAGCACGCCTTTTTCTTTCTTCTTCATATGCTTCCGCGCTCCTTCTAGTAAAATCGCTCCACCGTATAGTTCTTTGGGCGGCTGATTCCCTGCAGCTCCGCCGTCGGGTCGAACAGCACCTCTTCGCCGTCGACCTCCGCCGTGACCCACGCGTGATAGTTTTCATCCGCGTAGCCGATCACCAGCTTCGCCGGAACGCCGGCCACCCGCAGCATGCTGACCGTCACAGCCGAAAGATCCTGACAGACGCCCATGCGCCGCGAAAAGCACTTCTCAACGTCCGGCAGCTGACCGGGCTTGTTCGTTACCGCGGCGATATAATCAAACCCGAACTGCGTGGTAACGTACTTGCAGATTGTATCATATTTTTCCTTCGCTGTCGTGAGCGAAGCGCAAAGCGTCTGCGCCGCCGTTTCCAGATCCGTATCGGAAGCATAATTGACATACTGATTCGGGCAGAGGAACGGCGCGTTCTCATCTTCCAGCGTCGCTTTCACCGTAATCCTGCCCTCCTGCGAATAGCGCGAGCCGGAGGTGTTCTGATAAAGCGTGCAGGTATACGATCCGCTGCCGTATTGAAGGGGGAAGGTTTCGTATTCGCCGTCGCCGTTGAGGTCGTAGGTGAGCACCTCTTCGCCCTTTTTGACGCGCAGCTTGAGCCGCTTGCTCGTCGCCATCCCGCGGGCCTGAATGTAACCCTCGGACACATGTTCGACGTTGATGGTCAGGCTGCCGTCGGAGCGGGTTTTTCGCTTATCCGACCCGCCTCCGCTGGCACAGAGCACAACGACGGATATCGCCAGCAGCGCAAAAGCCAGCACCGTCGCAACTGCGCGCCGGGCTGATATTCGGCCTTGCATTCCTTCACCTTCCTTATTAAATGCGTGCGCGCACATGATATCACAATGTCGGTTACATTTCAATAGCTAATGTAACTCATTCGTCAAAAAAACGTCTTTCTCTTGCTTTTTTCTTCCAGCGTGTTATACTGCTTTTATTCGTCCTGTTTCAGTTTTGTAAGAGGTGTCATGATGAAGAAAAAAACGCTCCTTCTCGCCGCCGTGCTGCTGGCCTGCGCCGCCGCACTGGCGCTTTTTCTGCTGCCGCAGCCGGTCAGCAAAACGGAAAGCTTTACCCTGAACGTACCGGCCGGCATGTCGCTGCACCTGGACACGACGCTGCGGCGCGGCGCGGTCGCCTTCTCCGTCACGGACGACACGGGCGTCGTGCTCTACTCGGAGGATAACCTTACGCATTCCTATAAATACGCCATCGAATCCTTCCGCGACGCGGACTACACGGTCGATATAACGTATGACGAGGCCGTGGCGCGCGTGCAGGTTTACCTCACCGACGCGCAGGGAAAACGCGTAAACGGGGAAAGCTGATTCCGCACATCTTACGGCTCAACGCCAAAGGAGGAAAACAACATGCCGCGGCTCAAATTTCTGATCCAGCGCGCGCGCCGGATGGACTGGCATAAAATGTGGCAGACGGCTGAAATGCTGCACAAAAAGACGGGCAAATCCCGCGTGTGGCTGCTGAACGACATGCTCCACTGCGCCGTCAAATACGGCGCGGGCTACATGGACTATAAAATCGCCGAAATGTACCGGCTCACGCCCGCGCAGCGTGAAACCGTCATCACGCGCGCCATGTCCAACAGCATCGTCGCGCGGATGAACGACAAAGCCTACTGGCATTTCTTCGACGATAAGGCCGAATTCAACACGCTCTTCGCAGAAAATATCAAGCGCGCGTGGATCGATCTGCGCACGGCAACGAACGAAGAATACGAAAACTGGCGCGCCCAGCGGACGGGCTATATCATGGGCAAGCCCATCGACGGCTCGAGCGGTTTTGGCATCAGGAAATTCCGCGTCGAAGGCCTGCCCTCGCTGGAAGCGCTCAAGGCGCAGGGCGTCACGCTGCTCGAAGAATGTATCCAGCAGCACCCGGATCTGGCCGCAATCTGCCCCACGTCGGTCAACACCCTGCGCATCGCCACGCTGATGGGCGACAAAAAACAGGGCATCGTCTACGCCTTCATCCGCATCGGCGCGGGCGCTGTGGTGGATAACGTTGATCAGGGCGGCATGGCCGCCCCTATCGACATCGATACCGGCGTCATCCGCACCGTCGGCGCAAACAAGAACGGCGACCGGTTCGAGTATCACCCCATCACCGGCACGCGCATCCCGGGGACGAAAATCCCTTATTGGGAGGACGCGAAGGCCATGTGCCTCAAGGCCGCGCAGGTCGTGCCGCAGCTGCGGTTTATCGCGTGGGACGTCGCCGTAACGCCCGACGGCCCCGTGTTCATCGAGGGCAACTCCTTCCCAAGCCACGCCGTGCCCCAGTTCGCCGCCCACTATCCGGACGGCATCGGCATTGTGCCGCGCTTCCGGGAGTTTATTGACGTGTGATGTAGGGAGTTTCGGGGGGGGGGG
>CAKTTL010000097.1 GCA_934615235.1 uncultured Clostridia bacterium | reverse complement strand
TTCAGCAGGGCCTGAGCCTGCGTGGGCTCTTCGGCAACAGCGGCGTCAAACTTCTTAATCGTGGTCTTCAGGGAAGACTTGATCATGCGGTTACGAAGGTTCTTTTTTTCATTCACCTTCACGCGCTTGATGGCGGACTTGATATTCGGCAAGTTGTTCACCTCCTTGTCAGAGAATCGCAACGATTATATTACCACTCTATATGCGGAATTGCAAGCACTTTTTTTCAAAAAAGCGTTTTTCGCAGAGAAATCGTTGCGCAATGGGGGAGAGATGGTATAATGCGGTAAAAGGGAGGGGGATTTCATGAGATATCGCGATTTCCTGGGGCGGAAGACGTCGGTCCTGTGCCTTGGCACGGTAGGGCTGGGTTTTGATTTTTCGCAGAAGCAGAGCAATGAAATTCTGGACGCGTATGTGGAGCTGGGCGGAAACTTTCTGGACACCGCCCGGGTATACGGCGATTTCGCCGGGGGCGTCTGCGGCATTTCCGAGCGGGCCGTCGGCAACTGGCTGGCTGCCCGGCGCAACCGGGAACAGATAATCGTCGGCACCAAGGGCGGGCACCCGGAGCTTTCTGCCATGAACGTGGGCAGGCTGGACAGGGAGAACCTTTCGGACGACATTCGCCGAAGCCTGGACGATCTGATGGTGGATCAGGTGGACATTTACTGGCTGCACCGGGACGATGTTTCCCGTCCGGTGGGAGAGATTCTGGAAACTCTGAACGGCTTTTTGCAGGCGGGATATACCCGCTTTATCGGCGTATCCAACTGGACGACGGCTCGAATCCGGGAAGCCAACGCCTACGCCGCCGCGCACGGGATGACGGGCTTCTGCGCAAACCAGCCGCAGTTTTCTCTGGCCCGGCAGGAAGTGATGACAGATCCCACGCTTTACCAGATGGACCGGGAGATGTATGAATTCCATGTGGAAACGGGCATGCCCTGCGTGCCGTTTTCCTCTCAGGCGAAGGGGTTCTTTATCAAGCTGCACGACGGCGCGAAGATATCCGACGGCGCAAAGCGCCGGTTTGACTCCCCCGGCAATCGGGCGATTTATGCGCGCCTTTTGGCGCTGTCCGAGGAGACGGGGTATTCCGTGGGCGCGCTTTCTCTGGCGTATCTCACCTGCAACCGCTTTGACATTTTCCCAATCGTGGGCGTCAGCCGTCTTTCGCAGGTGGAGTCCCTGCGCGAAGCCGGGGATGCGCGGATTTCCCTTGAGCAGGCTGTTTCTTTGCGGGAGGTTTGAGGGGGACGTTAGGGGGACGTTAAGGGACGTTAGGGGGACGCTGTCCCCCTAAGACCCTCTGGCAGGAACCTGAGGTTCCTGCACCTCCCGGTATGGGTTTGTGAAAAAAGTGCGGCGTTTCCAGCTCGTCCGCGCTGCGCGCGAACATTGCGCGCTTTTTTTATGCGCCTGCGGGCGCGCGGGGGAGGGAGACGTTAGGGGGACGCTGTCCCCCTAAGACCCCCTGCCAGGGAACTGAGTTCCCTGGACCCTCCACTTTTTTATCCGACAGACAGCTCGGAATACGTGACCAGTTTATTCGACACATATCCATACTGTCCCGTCGGCAGCAGAATCTGATACCATTTCGTCGCGCGATCCTGTCCTACGCACAGGAACGTTGCGCCCGGGCACACGCTCATCAGCAGATCTGCGTTCTTATCCGCCTGTGCGCGCACGTTCACCTGATCCTGCGTGTTCACTGTCACCATGCCCGTCGCGCTTACGTTATATGCGTGCGCGCCGTCGGTGCTGAAGCTGACGCCGCTTGCGGCGCGAACGTATCCCATAAACCCGTCGCAGAGGATGATGTACCAGTCGCCGTACGTGCCGACGCACGGATAGCTGCCGTTATACACATGCCGCAGCAGGCCGGCCGTTTCGTCCGGCCGCGGATAGGAACGCACGAAGCCGTTGCCGCTTATTTTCACTTTAACCGTGCCGATCACCTGCGAGCAGGTGCTTTCCACCGTCGGGACGAACGGCGCGCTGCCGCCGCCGTATTTTTCAATCGCGGCTTCAAGCAGGGCGGCGTTATTGTCGCGGGGCTGAGCCGTCCAGATCATGCCGGTCATATCGGCGCGGGCGTATGTGGGCAGCGCTGCGTAGGGCGTGTAATCGGTCACGCGCGTGTTCGATTCATACAGGATCTGTTCCTGAACGCTGCCGTTTTGCATCGTGATGCGGCTGCCCTGCTCCCAGCCCTGATGCGCCTGCTGAATCAGCATTGCGTTTTCACCCGACAGCCCGCAGGCGACGGAGTGGGAGAAGCCTAGCGTCGCGATCCACGTGGCCGCGCCGTTGCGCATGGTATAAATGCGCAGCGCGCTGTCGGCCTCGCACGTGCCGGTCGGGATGAGCAGTTCCGGTATCGTGTCGCCGTTGATGTCGTAGAGGTAGCATTCGTCGCGCAGCGGATTGGGATCATCCGTTTTCATCTGCGCGAGCACGCGCGAATAGGCGACCGTCCAGTCCTCCGCGAAAGCGGGGAGGGCGCAAAGCGCCGCCAGAAGCGCCGCGACGAGCAGCGCGGCCATGATTTTCTTCATACGAGACACCTCCGTTTGTTCTTCCTTCTTTTATGGAGAACGCATTCATATGACGCGCTTTCGCGCGGGTTTCTTCCCGTTTTTCCCTGAAATGGCGCAAAGATGCAGTTTTTTTCAAAAAATTCAAAAAAACACGAAAAACACGCTTGACAAATCGCTATGAATCGGATATACTATCACTCGTCGCTTGTGGTGATGCGTTGGGCCAACGGGGTGTAGCGCAGCCTGGTAGCGCACGTGCTTTGGGAGCATGGGGCCGGGGGTTCGAATCCCTTCACCCCGATTTCCACGCCATTGTGACTCCTTGGTCAAGAGGCCTAAGACACCGCCCTTTCACGGCGGTAACAGGGGTTCGAATCCCCTAGGAGTCGCTTTTCTTCACTAAAAGCGGTGCGCCAGAGGGATGTGGGCCTTTAGCTCAGTTGGTTAGAGCGGCCGGCTCATAACCGGTTGGTCCGGGGTTCAAGTCCCTGAAGGCCCATCGTTGGATGGCCCGGTAGTTCAGTTGGTTAGAATGCCAGCCTGTCACGCTGGAGGTCGAGGGTTCGAGCCCCTTCCGGGTCGCCACTTTTCTCACTTCAAGCGCACTCAGCGCTTGCGCGCTGGTGTAGCTCAATTGGCAGAGCAGCTGATTTGTAATCAGCAGGTTGGGGGTTCGATTCCCTTCACCAGCTCTCCAGGAGCCAATACAATCGTGGGTAGGTTCCCGAGCGGCCAAAGGGAGCAGACTGTAAATCTGCCGGCACAGCCTACGGTGGTTCGAATCCACCCCTGCCCACCACATATGCGGGAATGGCGGAATTGGCAGACGCGCTAGATTCAGGTTCTAGTGAACGCTTTGTTCATGCAGGTTCAAGTCCTGTTTCCCGCATCGAAAGTCCAAACGAGAAATCGTTTGGACTTTTTCTTTATCCTCTATCCCATACCCGATACCCGCAAATAAACGCTCCCCCGGCGCGCCCTCTGCGCGCCGGGGGAGAATAAAAAGCAGGCTTTCTTGAAGGAGGTTCGGAGGGAACTTCTTTCTCCTGAAAGAAGTTCCCTCCGACGTTCTCTTACAATTTCTCCATCGACTGGTTCAGCCGTTTGAGCGTTTCGTTCTTGCCGAGCAGGTAGGCGATTTCGAACGCGCCGCCGGGGGTGCTGGCCTGACCGGAGATGGCGATGCGCAGCGGCCAGAGCACCTGGCCGTTTTTCATGCCGCTTTCGGCGACGGCGGCCATGACGACGTCGTGGATGTTCGCTTCCGTCCAGTCGTCGATGCCCTCAAGCACAGGCCGGATCATTGTCAGCGCCTGCTTGGCGACAGCGGGATCGGTCTTCATCTTCTTGTGCGTGTAAAGCTCGTTGTCGAATTCGGGCATTTCGGCGAGGAAATGAACCATCTCCGGGATGTCGCCGAAAACCTCGGTGCGGCCCTGCATCAGCTCGGCCAGCCGGCGCGTGTCCACATGGCCGACGCCGGCCTTTTCGAACCAGGGCAGCGCCAGCTCGTAGTATTCTTCGAAGGACAGCTTGCGCACGTATTCGCCGTTCATCCAGCGCAGCTTGTTCACGTCGAAAATGGCGGGGGACTTGTTCAGCCCCTCGAGATCGAAAATCTGCTCAAGCTCGGAAAGGGTGAAGAACTCGCGATCGTTGCGCGGGCTCCAGCCCAGAAGCGCGATAAAGTTGATGATCGCGTCGCGCAGATAACCCTGATGCAGCAGGTCTTCGAAGGACGGATCGCCGTAGCGCTTGGAAAGCTTGCGGGTCTGATCCTTCATGACGACGGGCAGGTGGACGTACACCGGTTTTTCCCAGCCGAAGGCGTCGTAGAGCAGGTCGTATTTGGGCGAGGAGGAGAGATACTCCGTGCCGCGCATGACGTGGCTGATGGCCATCAGGTGGTCGTCCACGACGTTGGCGAAGTTGTAGGTGGGCAGGCCGTCGGCCTTCATCAGGACGTTGTCGTCCAGCGTGGCGCAGTCGACCTCGATATGCCCGAAGAGCACGTCGTCAAAGCCGCACTTGCCTTCCGTGGGGATGTTCTGGCGGATGACGTACGGCTCGCCCGCGGCGATGCGCTTCTTCGCCTCTTCCAGCGGGATATGCAGGCAGTGCTTGTCATACTTGAAGGTTTCGCCCTTCGCTTCGGCGGCCTTGCGGGCCTCGTCAAGGCGTTCTTTGGTGCAGAAGCAGGGATACGCCGCGCCCTTTTCGACCAGCTTCCAGGCGTATTCCTGATAGATGGCCTTGCGGTCGCTCTGGATGTAGGGGCCGTAATCGCCGCCGACGTCCGGGCCTTCGTCATAGGTCAGGCCGGCCAGGTGCATGGACTGGTAGATCATGTCCACCGCGCCGGCAACCTCGCGCTCCTGGTCGGTATCCTCGATGCGGAGGATGAACTTGCCGCCGTTGCGGCGGGCGTAGAGGTACGTGTACAGCGCCGTGCGCAGGCCGCCCAGGTGCAGGTAACCGGTCGGGCTGGGGGCGAAACGGGTGCGGACTTCCTTCATGGCGAAATTCTCCTTTGAGTGAATCGTAGTAATATTTTCAGGGGCGCTTTCGCGCCTTTTTTCTTTTACGCTGCAAAGCGCGGAGAGGCGGCGAAACCCCTCCGCGCCCTGCGCGGAAAATCAGATCAGAATTTTTTCGAATTGTCCTTCAGGCTGACGACGCGGTTGAAGACAAAGCCGTCCTTGTCCAGGCAGAAATAGCCGATGCGCAGGAACTGGAACTTGTCGCCGGTCTTCGCTTCGCCCAGCCATTTTTCGGCCATGCAGTTGGAAACGACCGTCAGCGAGTTCGGGTTGAGGCGGGCGATGAAGTCCTTCTTGTCCGGCGCGTCCTCGCCGTCCTCGGTTTCGGTTTCGTCGTTGAGCAGCGGCTCGTACAGCCGCGCTTCGAACGGGATCGCGTCCGCCGCGCAGACCCAGTGCAGCGTGCCCTTGACCTTGCGGGCCGCGCCCTCGGAGCCGCTGTGACTGTCGAGGTCGGCGGTGCATTTCAGTTCGACGACGTTGCCGTTTTCGTCCTTGACAACCTCTTCGCACTTGATGATGTACGCGCCCTTGAGGCGAACCTCGCCTTCGGGCTTGAGGCGGAAGAACTTCTTCGGCGCGTCTTCCATGAAGTCTTCCTGTTCGATGTACAGCTCGCGGCCGAAGCGCTGCTCGTGCGTGCCCATCTCGGGATGATCCGGATGGTTTTCAAGCGTGATGGTTTCGAATTTGTCTTCCGGCCAGTTGGTCAGCGTTACCTTCAGCGGGTGCAGCACGGCCATCGCGCGCGGCGCGGTCGCGCCCAGGTCGTCGCGGACGCAGGCTTCCAGCAGCGCCAGGTCGACCACCGAGTCGGCCTTGCTGATGCCGGCGCGCTCGATGAAGTTGCGGATGGACGCGGGCGTATAGCCGCGGCGGCGCATGGCGCACAGCGTGGGCATGCGCGGATCGTCCCAGCCGGAAACGTAGCCTTCCTCGACCAGACGGCGCAGGTAGCGCTTGCTCATGACCGTGCGGGTGAGATTGAGGCGGGCGAATTCGATCTGGCGCGGCGGGTTCTTAAAGCCGCATACGTTCACCACCCAGTCGTACAGCGGGCGATGCGCTTCGAACTCGAGCGAGCAGAGCGAATGCGTGATGCCCTCGAGCGCGTCGCTGATGGGGTGGGCGAAATCGTACATCGGGTAGATGCACCATTCGTTGCCGGTGCGGTGATGCGCCTTATAGGCGATGCGGTAGATCGTGGGGTCGCGCATGTTCATGTTGGGCGAGGCCATATCGATCTTCGCACGGAGAATATAGCGGCCCTCGGGGAACTTGCCGGCGCGCATATCGCGGAAAAGCTGCAGGCTTTCCTCTGCGGGACGGTCGCGCCAGGGGCTGTTTTTGCCCGGTTCGGTGAGGGTGCCGCGGTATTCGGTCATCTGTTCGGGCGTCAGCTCGTCTACATAGGCCAGGCCGCGCTCGATCAGCGATTCGGCGTACTGATAGATCTTCTCATAATAGTCGGACGCGTAATACAGCCCGCCGTTCCATTCGAAGCCCATCCAGCGGATGTCTTCCTGGATGCCGTCGACGTATTCGGTGTCTTCCTTGGCGGGGTTGGTGTCGTCAAAGCGCAGGTTGCACAGGCCGTCGTACCGCTTTGCGGTCATAAAGTCGATGTACAGCGCTTTGGTATGGCCGATGTGCAGGTATCCGTTGGGTTCCGGAGGGAAGCGGGTATGCACCTTGCCGTCGTTCTTGCCCGCTTTGAGGTCTTCATCGATGAAATCCCAGATAAAGTTTGTGCGCGCTTCTTTCGCTTCCTCCATGGGAACGCCTCCTGATCTTTCGAAATGATAGAACAGTATACCGCAAAAGATGAAGAATTACAATAAAATTTTGCTTGACTGGCCGCATCGCGGCGAACATGCTATAATAACGCGAAAGAGGAGGGAAGAGCGCATGGGCGAAAGGATCTGCCGCTGCCTGCTCGCCGAGATGGAGGACGGGCGGCCGCTGTATGAAATTATCCGCGAATATCTTGCGGCGCTGCCGCCAGAAGCGCTGGCGGACGCGCCGGTTTACGCGGAACGGCTTGAAATTTGCCGCGCGTGCGCGCGGCTGAGAAACGGCACCTGCGCCCTGTGCGGTTGCTACGTAGAGGCGCGGGCGGCGAAGAGAAACCAGAGATGCCCGGACGTGCCGGGAAAGTGGTAACCTTTCGCTGCCAGTTTCTGCCGCTTTTCTTTGCGCGGCGTATGTGCTATACTTGGGGCGTATCTGAAAAATTCCCTGAGACTCTTTTTCAGATACGCCCCATAAAAACGTATTTTGAGAGGAAATATGCGAAAGACTGCGTTTGCGTTGATTCTGATTTTCATCCTGTCCCTGGCGCTGCCGGGGCTGGCGGGAAAGCCCGCCGTGCCCGAGGCGACGTGGGCGGACGTGCGCGCCCAGCTCGATAAGGGCGCGACGACGGTGACGATTCTCAATTCCATGACCGTGCCCGAGGGTGAAACGCTCGAGAGCGACGGCACGCTGACCATCGAGGGCGGCGGCAACACGCTGACCGGCGGCCTGATCGTCGCGCGCGGCACCGTCGTGTTCAAGGATACGATTCTCTGCGGCGCCAACGGCGTGGAGACTTCGGACGGCGGAGCGGCGCTGACGGTGAAGGACGGCGCGATCGCCGTGCTTTCCGGGCGCAGCGGCGCGACGGGCGGCCGTGCGGGCCAGTTCGGCGCGGCGGGCGGCGACGGCGTGGCGCTTGTGGGCGACGGGTGCGGGCTGATTCTGCGCGGCCAGGCGTATGCCAGCGGCGGCGTGGGCCGCGAGCGTGGCGGCAGCGGCGCGTGTGTGGACGGCTGCAGCGCAAGCGTGCTTTTGACGGATAACGCGTCCCTCATTGGCGGGACGGGCACGAACGAGGGCGGCAGCGGCCTGTACGCGCCCGCCTGCGCGAAGGTCTCCGTTTCCGGCATGGCGCAGCTGGCGGGCGGCGGCGGCCTGTATGAAAGCGGCAGCGGTCTACTTTCCGTGCCGTGCGAGAAGTGCGAAAAAATCGCGCCCATCGCCATCGGCGATACGGCGGTGCTCGTGGGCGGCGCGGGGATTACCGGCGGCGCGGGCGCGCGGATTGTGCGCGCGAAGGCCGGCGAGACGGCGAACGTGACGGTTTCCGGCACGAGCATGTTCTTTGGCGGCTCCGGGGCGACGGCCGGGGCGGCGCTGGCGCTCGACGGCGCAAGCGCCGTGATCGAGGGCTCGCCCGTCCTCTATGGCGGCAGCTACAGCGAAACGGACGCCGAACCGCTGCAGCGCGAGGGCGGCTCCATCGAAGGCGAGGAGAATTTTGTCAGCATGGCCGCGGCGAAGGTGGAGACCGATCCGTCGGCGGCGATTCCGTCGCTGGTGCATACGACGCTGGAACAGCTGGACGAGAACGCGCGGTTTATCGCGAAGGAATCCGCGCTGAGCGCGGATGAAATGGTCACGTCTCTTGACGGCGTGAAGGTTGTGAAGGATTACGTTTCCCAGATGAACGTGAACGGGCGCGATTACAAGACCACGCTGTGGAACGCGACGTATGAGAAAAAGCTCAGCTTCCGCGAACGGCTGATGCAGGCCGAAGACGGCGTGCGGCTGGTGCTGATCGCGAGGGAATCGCAGGAGTTCCTGACGCTGGAATCGACCCCCGCGGCGCTGGAGAAATACGCCGAGCTGGGCGTGACGGAAATCGCGCTGACGATGAACGCGCCGATCTATTACGAGCGCGTGTTCTCGCTGACCGGCCTGATTGAGGCGATGCAGGAATACGGCACGGAGAAGATTTCCCGCGTGATGGTCGGCACGGCCGACGACTGCGTGATCTTCCGCACGGCGGAGGACAACACGTGGGATTATCAGGAGACGCTGATGCCGGAGATTATGAAGTAACCCATTGAAACGAAATGGCGGACGTGATATACTGAATAACATCATCCGACCGACGGCGGAGGGGTTTATGGACGGCGTAACGCTTGGCGACGTGGTGGAAATGCGCAAGGCGCATCCCTGCGGAGCGAAGGAATGGACGGTCATTCGCACGGGCGCGGATATCAAAATCCGCTGCTCGGGGTGCGGGCGTATCGTCATGCTGGATCGCGAAGCCTTCTTCAAGCGCGTCAAGCGCCTTGTCTCCCGCCCGGAGGATGCGACGGGAAAGGATGTGTAACGACGATGGAAGATAAGCCGCAGGCGGCTCCGGAGACCGAGGCGCAGGCCGCGCCCGAGACGGCGGAACAGCCGAAAAACAAAAAAGAAGAAAAGAAAAAGACCGTGGGACAGGAAATTTTGAGCTGGATTCTCACCTTTGCCGTGGCGATTGCGCTGGCGCTGGTGATTCGCACGTTTATCTTTGAACCCGTCCGGGTGGACGGCCATTCGATGGATTATACGCTGGCGGATAACGAATACATGATCGTGACGAAGTACGACTATCTGCTGGGCGAGCCGGAGCGGTTCGACGTGATCATCTGCCACTATCCGGAACGCGGGCGGACGAACTTTGTCAAGCGGCTGGTCGGCCTGCCGGGGGATACGGTGTCGATGCTGAACGGGACGCTGTACGTGAACGGAGAGGCGATTGACGAGCCGTATATCACGAATAAAGCGAACTATAACATGCAGGCGTATACGCTCAAGGACGACGAATATTTCGTTCTGGGCGATAACCGCTCTTCGTCGAACGACAGTCATATTATCGGGCCGATTTCGAGGGAGCAGATTAAGGGACATGTGAGATGCGTGGCGTTCCCGTTCAAGAATGCGAGAACGGTGAAGTAAATTGGAAAAAGGAAACGGCGACCCGGAAGGGACGCCGTTTTTGTATGTTTGCGTATTTTTGAGTAAAAAGTGGAAGGTCCAGGGAACTCAGTTCTCTGGCGGGGGGCTTAGGGTGTATCTGAAAAATTCCCTGAGACTCCATCACGGCATCTTTTCCGCCATTTCAGCGTCGGGAAACTTGGGACAATACCGCACAATATCGCGC
>CAKTTL010000096.1 GCA_934615235.1 uncultured Clostridia bacterium | reverse complement strand
AGCCAAAGCGGTTTCCTTCGGAGGGGTCTGGGGAACCCTTCCTTTCCCGAAAGGAAGGGTTCCCCAGCGTCCCCCCGTCAATACCCTTCCTCTCCCTTTTTCATCACTACGAGCGCCTGCCCCGGCGCGGCGCTTGGGTTCAGGTGTTTGATGCTGTCGACGGTGACGCGCAGGCGTTTGGCGATGTCCCAGTAGCTTTCGCCGCGCTGCGGCCAGACCATGATCAACCCGCCGCGCTCCGGTTCCGCTTCGGTCTTCTCAACGCCTTCCGGAAGCTGTACGGCCGCTTCGCTGATCACATCCGCGTCGAGCGCCATGACATATTTCACCTCGACGCGATCGGGCGAAATGCCCTCTGCCTGCACGTTCGACGCGGTGAGCCGAATGGCCGCGTCCGCGGGCAGCGCGCCCTGGAACGCGATGCGGAACGGCGCTTCCTGCCTCGCGCCGACAGCCGCCGTCTGCCCCGCCGGGACGTAGATGATCTGCGAATCCAGCAGTCCCTCGACGATCACGCGGCCGCCGACCTGCTCTGCGCCCGTCGCCGTAGGCGTGAGAATGGCTGCGAGAACGCGTCCTACGGGCGGCGCATCCGCAGGGAGCGGCAGCACCTGCTTGTCGGTCTCCCGCGCTTCCAGCGCGGTTATACCCGAAAGACAGTTCACCGCGCGCGTATCCAGCGCTACGCGGTCGCCGGCGAGCGTATAAGCGTCGCGCAGCGTGTGCAGCGTCTGCGGCGCGAAGGACTCGGCCTCGATGTCGAGCACCGTCTCCGTGCGCAGCACGCGCGTGCCGTCGCCCGCATCGACCGAGGAGGCCACGACGTCCTGCACCTGCACGCTGGCGCGCAGGTCGTCCCCCGGCTCGCCCTGCAGGTCGACCGTGTGCTCGAAGGGGAAATTATGCTCGGTGACGACGAGCGGCGTTTCCGGGTCGCTCCCGGCATGAAAAACCTCCATAAACACGTTGCCTTCGACCGTCGCGCGCCCCTCTCCGCCCGAAACTGAGCTCACCTGCGCCGCCGCGCGCGCGTAAAGTGTCTCGGCAATGGGCAGCCCCGCGTCGAGCGCGAACTCCTCGCGCAGCAGCGCGGAAGCCGTGCCGGAAGCCGCGTGGCGTAGCAGCTCATAATCCGTTTCGTCCGTTTGCAAGGTGTCCAGTTTCTGTATTCCGGCCACGATTTCGGTTTCTTCGGGCGCGAAAACGCGCGCCGAAAGATCCGTCACCGCGCGCAGGCGCATGCGCCCGCTGACCGGCTGCGCCGTCGCGCTCTGGATCGTTCCGCGCACCTGCGGACGCATACGCGCGTCCACGCCGGGCAGATCCGCCTGATGGCTGAACGCGCAGTTCGCCTCAAGCACGCGCACCTCGTCCCCGCCCTGCCGGTAAAGCACCTGAAACACAACCGCGCCGTCCATCGCCAGCCTGTCCTGCTGCGGCTCCACGCCGGACAGGACAAGCCTCGCTTCGCAGCCCAGCACCGTCGCTTCCTCCCGGATTCCGCCCGGCAGCGCAACTTCGCCTTCCACCAGCGCCTGCTCGCGCGCCTGCGCGGCCACGCGCTCAATCGCAACGTTCTGGCGCATAATCTCTTCCATCTGCGTCCCTCCCCGACTTCTGCTTGCTTTTCACCCCAACAATATGAGCGAAGACGGGAGGATATGCGTTGAGGGAGGAGACGGTTTTTGGGGGAGGAACCTTCTTTCTGGAGAAAGAAGCCCACGGCACTCAATCGTCGCATGCTCCCTGCCGGTCGCCTGCTCGTTTCGTGCCGCGCCTCCGGCTCGCTGAATCGGCCACTGGCCGCGCTCGCCTTCGGCGCCCCAATCCCCCTCCTCTAAGAAAGCCGCTTTATCTATCAAATAAGATGATTGCTGCAAAAAAGCGGGGCTGTCGTCTTCGTCGCCCGCGCCACTAAGAAAGCCGCTTTATCTCTCAGATGAGATAATCGCTGAAAAAAGCGGGGCTGTCGCCTTCGTCGCCCACGCCGCTAAAAAAGCCGCTTTATCTCTCAAATGAGATGATTGCTGCAAAAAAGCGGGGCTGTCGCCTTCGTCGCCCACGCCGCTAAAAAAGCCGCTTTATCTCTCAGATGAGATAATCGCTGAAAAAAAGCGGATCTGTCGCCTTTCGCGTACAAATCCGCTTCTGTGAGTTGATTGATCTGTTATTCTTCGTTGACGGTGATAACCGACGCGCTGTCGGACTGCGAGCCGCAGATAACGTAATGATCGGGGCCCTCGAGTTTCTTCTCGAGCATCCGGATGGCGCGAGTGACGACGAGCGTGAGCACGAGGTAAATCAGGCCCGTGATGAAAAACACCTCGAAATACCGGAAATACGTGCCCGCCGCCGACTTCGACTGGAAGAACAGCTCGGAAACCGAAATCACGTTCAACACGCTGGAATCCTTGATATTGACGATGAACTCGTTGCCGATGGACGGCAGGATATTGCGCACGGCCTGCGGCAGTACAACGCCGGTCATCGTCTGCCAGTGCGTCAGGCCGATGGAATGCGCGGCTTCGGTCTGTCCCTTATCGATGGACAGGATGCCGCCGCGGATAATTTCGGCCATATACGCGCCGGTATTGACGGAAACGATCAGCACGGCCGCGGCGATTTCAGGCATCGTCACGCCCAGATACTGCATCGCGCCGTAATAGATGATCATCGCCTGCACGATCATCGGCGTGCCGCGGAAGACCTGAATGTAGACGTTCATGATCCCATGCAGGAGCCGGATCGCGAAGCGCTCCATTTTTCCCGCGCGGCGCGCGGGTTCGACCGTGCGCGCGATCGCGACCAGCAGGCCCAGCAGGAAACCGAGCGTGGTGCCGCTGACGGCGATGAACATCGTAATGCCCGTGCCGCGCAGGAAAAGCGTGCCATACTTCTGCAGCAGGAACCAGACCCAGCCAAAGAACGTTGTCGGCATAAGAACCCCTCTTTTGCGTTATTCGGAAAGCGGCTGCGCGGCGACCGCGTCGTCCATGATCTGCTGGCGCTCTTCGCGGCTGATCTCAGCCAGCGCGGCGTTGATGGAATCCTTCAGCGCGCTGCCCTTGACGACGCCCACTGCGATGGCGACGTCCTCGGGAGAAGCGACGAAGCCTTCGCCCTCATTGAAGGAAACGAACGTCAATTCCGGGTTGGCGGTCACAGCGGAAACAGCGCCGGGGCGCTCGGAAACATAGCCGTCGATCGCGCCGGCGTTCAACGCGACGATCATAGCCGGGAAGGTTTCCATCGCCGTCTGCTTCTTCACATCGGGAATCTGATCGATCACAGTATAATGGAAGGTATTGAGCTGACCGGTGATGCGCGCGCTGGCGAAATCGGCAAGGCTGGTTGCCTCGGCGTACGCGCCGTCCTTACGGACGACCATGACCAGATCGCTCTCATAATAAGGATCGGTGAAATCGATGGTCAGCTTGCGCTCCTCGGTCGGGCTCATGCCGGCGATGATCGCGTCGATCTTGCCGCTCATGAGCGCCATCGTCAGGCCGTCCCATTCGATCTTGACGATTTCAAGGTCCATCCCCAGCGCATCGGCGATGCGGCGGGCGATGCGCACATCATAGCCGTCGGCGTAGCCGCCCGCGGCGAGCGGCACGGCGTATTCGCTCTCCTCCGCCTGCGTCCAGTTATACGGGGCGTAGTTGCACTCCATACCCACGCGCAGCGTGTCGGCAAGGGCGGTCGAGCAAAGCAGCAGCACAAGGGCCAGAACCAGGGCGAGCACGTTTCTCATGTTTCTCATTTTTCGTTCCTCCGCAAAAACTTAAAAAGTCGATGCGTGGAACGCATCGACTTTGTGTAGATTCATTATTGAAAAATGCACAACAATGAAACCACTGCCAATAGCGCTCCACAATACAAGATTGTGACAGTCGGCCGGATATTCTCCGTCCGCCCAGCGCAAACCGCATGCAGGCGGTTCTTGCTTCGGCAGGATTTCCTTTCTTCCGGTTTCACAGCCGCTGCAGCGGCTCCGCCGGGATACTGATAAACCCCGCGCCTCTAAATGCAGTCCGTTCAACAGGCGCGCGCCTTGTGAACTTGGATGAAAGTATACATGCGCCGCGTCCGCTTGTCAAGCCCCTGCGGCACATTTATTTTTCAAACGCGTCGGCAATCCGCTCCAGCGCGGCCAGCACGCTTGCGCGCGGCGCGGCGATGTTCATGCGCGCGAAGCCTTCGCCCTCCGCGCCGAAGGCCGTGCCGTCGTTCAGCGCGGCGGCGGCTTCGAAAACGAGCTTGCGCCGGATTTCTTCCTGCGTCAGGCCGTATGCGCGCAGGTCGAGCCACATCAGATACGTGCCCTCCAGGCGGGAGACCTTCGCGCGCGGCATGCGCTCGGCGATCGTCTTTTCAACGAGCGCACGCGTGCCGTCGAGGTATTCCAGCAGCGCGTCGAGCCAGGCCGCTCCATGCCGGTACGCCGCCGTCTGCGCGAGCATGCCGAACAGGTTGATCTCGCCGATTCCGACGCCGCGCATGAAGCTTTCCATTTTCGCCTTATCCCCGGCGTTTCCAAACAGCATGGACGAATTGCGCAGCCCCGCGAGGTTGAACGTCTTGGTGGCTGAAACAAACGCGACGGCGTTCGGGTCGATTGTCAGCATGGGCGTGTGACGCTGGCCGGGCATTTCGAAATCGGCGTGAATTTCGTCGGCGACGATCTTCGCGCCATATTGCGCGCACAGCGCGCTAAGCTTCCGCAGCTCCTCTTCCGTCCACACGCGGCCGACGGGGTTATGCGGGCTGCACAAAAGCAGCAGCTTCACGCCCTGCCTGAGGCCGGCTTCAAGGTTGTCGAGGTCCATCTGCCAGCCCGCGTCCGTCTGGCGCAGCGCGTTGCGGTAAACCGTTCGTCCGGCGTTCTCAACGCTCTTGGCGAACGGGCCGTACACCGGCGGCTGAATGGCGACAAGATCGCCCGGCTGCGTGAACGCGTTGACGGCCAGCGCGAGACTGTCGACCACGCCTGCGCTGGAGAGCACCATTTCTGGCGCGATGGTCAGCCCGTGGCGCTTGTGCATCCAGCCGCAGACGGCCTCCTTCAGCGCCGGGTCTTCCATCGGGTAGCCGAAAACGCCCTCCTTCGCGCGGGCGACGAGCGCGTCGGTCACCTCTCTGGGCGAAGGAAAGTCCATATCCGCCACCCACAGCGGGGTAACGTCTTCGCGGCCGTATGTTTCCCGCAGCGCGTCCCATTTCACGCAGCCGGTATTTTTCCGGTCCACGCCCCGATCAAACAGGGAGAAATATTCTTCTTTCGTCATAAGGAAACGCCTCCTGTTCTGATGACTGTATCGTAGCGTTTTGGGGGTGGTTTGTCAATGGGGAACGTTGACAAACGAAGGCGTTGGGGGTATGCTTGGGGTATGGTTTTTTGGGCGGCTTTGCCGCCTGGGGAACGAGCTGCTCCATGCAGCCGTTTCAGCTCGTCCGCGCGTTCCGCGCGAACATTGCGCGCTTCCTTTGAGCGCTGTGGCGCTCGGGTTCTGGGCTACGTTAGGGGCTCTGCCCCTAATACCCCGCCAGGGAACTGAGTTCCCTGGACCTTCCACTTCAACTCAGAAATACGGAGGTTTTCCTGTATGTCCGACTATCCGCTTTCCCTCGTCGAAAAACTCAGCTTCGTCCGCTACGGCGGCACCTTCGAAGAAGCGCGCGCCGCGCAGATCCTCCTCGACGATCTCGCCTCCGCCGGCGGCCACGGCGATCTGATGGAATTCGAAATCGACGCGCCCGTCCCGCAGGCGTGCGAGTTCGCCGTCTGCGCGCCGTTTGAGCGCGGCGTCTTTGCCCTCCCGTACGGCCTTTCCGGCGAGCTGGACAACGCCGAGCTCGATCTCTACTACGCCGCTCGCGGCACGGCGGAGGACTATCTCGGCCGCGACGATCTCTCGCACACGGCCGTTCTCCTCAACATGCTCACGCTCGACGCCTACAAGGAGCTCGTCAAGCGCCATGCGGCGGCGTTCATTACCCTCTCCGGCAAGTATTACGACACGCCTGAAACGGCCAGCATGTACGCGCGCGACCTGCGCCCCCGCTTCCGCGAGGAAGGCGTGATTCCCGGCTTCGCCGTCTGCGCCTCCGACGCGACGGAGCTTCTGCGCGACGGCGCGCAGCGCGTCCGTCTCACGCTGCGGCAGGGCGAAACGAAGCATGTCTCCCGCGACGTGCTCGCCGTCATTCCCGGCACGGAGTGCCCAAACGAATCCATCATCCTCACCGCGCACTATGACAGCGTGCCGCTCGGCACCGGCTCATGGGACAACGCGACGGGCTCTGCGGCGCTCTGCGCCATCTATCGCCATTTCCTGCAGCATCCCGCCCGCCGCACGCTGCGCTTCATCTGGTGCGGCTCGGAGGAACAGGGGCTGCTCGGCTCGAAGGCGTACATCGCCCAGCATGAAGAGCTGATCGACGAGATCAAATTCTGCTTCAACTTCGATATGTGCGGCACCATTCTCGGGCCGAACCATATCGTCGTCACCGGCGGAGACGATCTGAAGGCGTTCATCGAACAGTTCTGTCATGAAGTCGGCTACTCGGCCGAGTTCGACGTAAACGTTCATTCGAGCGATTCCGCGCCCTTCTGCGACCGCGGCGTGCCCGCGCTCGGCCTTTCGCGCGAAACGCGCACGGCGGAAATCCACACCCGCCGCGACCTGCTGCCCCCGCTGGGCAACCCGCAGATGCTGGAAAACGTCGATTTCGCCGTCAAGCTCATCGGCCGTGTGGCGAACGCCGCGTTCGTCCCCATCCCCTGCGGCATGCCGGACGCGATGAAAGAGAAGCTGGACAAGTATTTCAAGCGCAAGTAACCGTGCAAAAAGCAAACCTCCGCGGCCCGCCGTTTTCCGGCCGGCACGGAGGTTCGTTTTTTATATGGCGGCGCTTGCGCCGCAAAAATTCACGCGCCGCTCCACTGTCCCAGCAGGCCGCGCATCCAGCCGTATACGTCCATGCCGTACACCCGCGCGAGCGTTTCCGGCGCGAAGACGGTTTCCATTGCGCCCTGCGCGGCAACGCGCCCGCCGTCGAGCAGCAGCGCCCGCGTGCCGAACGCGCGCGCCAGGCTCAGATCATGCACGACGGAGAGCACCGCGCGCCCTGGCGTTTTCAGCCATTCGCGGATGAGCGCGAAAATCTGCTGCTGATACTTCAAATCGAGGTGATTCGTCGGCTCGTCGAGCAGCAGCACGCGCGGCTCCTGCGCGAACGCCTGCGCCAGAAACATCCGCTGCGTCTCTCCGCCCGAGAGCGTCAGCGCCGAGCGGCCGCGCAGCGCCGTCATCCCCGTCGCCTCCAGCGCGCGCTTTACCTGCGCCTCGCCCTCGCCGCGCGCGGAGAAAAAGCCGCGCTCGTGCGCATACCGCCCCATCCGGACGATTTCCTCCACTGTGAAGGCGTATTCCACCGCGTGCGTCTGTTCCAGCACGGCGATTTCCCGCGCCAGGCGCGCGGGCTTCATCCTGCGCGCATCCCCGCCGCCGGCGAGCACCTCGCCCGTATACGGCGCGCATTGCGCGATTGCGCTCACGCACGTCGATTTGCCCGCCCCGTTCGGGCCTGCAAGCATCAGCCATTCGCCTGCCTCCAGCGCGAACGAAACCGATTCGACGATCGTCTTTCCGCCGCGGCGCACGGTCAGGTCTTTCACTTCCAGCAGGCTCATCGCGCTCTCCTCGATTTATAAAAAATCAGCACAAACGCCGCCGAACCCGCCAGCGACGTAATCACGCCGATGGGCAATTCCAGCGGGCGCAGCAGCACGCGCGCCGCAAGATCGGCCAGCATCAGAAAAATCGCGCCCGAAAAGAGCGAGGCGGGCAGCAGCTTTTTATGGTTCGGCCCGACGATCATCCGCGCCATATGCGGGGTCACCAGCCCGACGAACCCGATCGTTCCGCCGATGGACACGCACACGCCGACAAGCACCGAAACGCACACGAGCACCGTCAGCTTCACGTGCCGCGCCTGCACGCCCACATGGCGCGCGTGATCCTCTCCGACCGCGAACGCGTTCAGCTCCCGCGCGCGGCATAAAAGCGTCGCGCCGCACACGGCCAGCGCGCCGCACAGCGCAAGCGCGTCCGTATAATCCGCCCCGGCGAGCGAGCCCATCGTCCAGAAGGTAATCGTCTTCACCTTCTCCCCGGCGAAGGTGATCGTAAGGCTCATCAGCGCGCTGGCGAACATCGAAAACACGACGCCTACGAGGATGATCGTATTCGTTGAAAGCGACGCGTCCAGCCGGCAGGCCAGCGCGAGAATCACGATCAGGGACGCAAACGCGAACGTGATCGCCATGCCCATCGTGCCCGCCAGCGGCAGCCCCGGCACGCTCACGCCGAAGGCAATCGCCAGCACCGCGCCCAGCGACGCGCCGCTGGAAACGCCCAGCGTCGAGCCGTCGGCCAGCGGGTTTTTCAGCAGCCCCTGCATCGCCGCGCCGCACAGAGAAAGCGACGCGCCCGTCAGCGCGACGCAAAGCACGCGCGGCAGGCGCACGTTGAGAAGAATGGTTCCATACATGCCGTCCGGAACCGGCTTTCCCGCAAGGGCGCTGCCGATCACCGTCAGCGTGCTGCGCACGGGAATATCGACGCTGCCCGCGCAGACGCACAGCAACATCGTCCCCAGCGTCGCCGCCGCAAAGAACAGATAGCCGATTGCGGGAAAGCCTTCCGTACGTTTCATCGGTTCACCTTACGCAGCCTTTTCGGTTTTCTCTTCGCCGTAAACGAAATCATAAAGCGCCTGCGCCGCGTCCACAAGGCGCGGGCCGGGGCGGGAAACCTCGTTGGAATCGGCGTTGAAGACGGCGCCGTTCTTCACGGCCTTCAGCTCCTGCCAGCCTTCGCGGCCCATGATCTCTTCCACAGGGGTCGGGCCCTCGCCGTAGTACATCGAGATGGTCACGATATAATCGGGATCGCGCTCGAGCACCTGCTCTTCGGAGATGGCCGCCCAGCCTTCGACGTCTTCAAAAGCGTTCTTCAGACCGATCATCTGCGCCAGCTCGTCCATGAACGTGCCCTTGCCGGCCGTCCACAGACCGTATTCCAGCGGGGAGACCTCGAAATAGACGGTCTTGCTGCCGTCGCCTTCCGCCTTGGCGGCGATGGCGGCGAACGAATCCTTCATGCCGGCGATGAGCGCCGCGGCTTCGTCGTTCTTCCCGGTCACCGCGCCGATAAGTTCAATCGCCGTATACACGCCCGCAATGTCCTGCGCGTCGCTGACGATCACGTGAACGCCGGCCGCTTCCAGCGCTTCGACCTGTTCCTTGGTCTGCGCCATCGTCGCCATGAGCACGACCTGCGGCTCGAGCGCGATGATCTGCTCGACGTTGGTTTCATAGCCGGACTGCACGCTCGCAACGGCCTGCACGTCCTCCGGATAATCGCAGTATTCTCCGCGGCCCACGAGCGTATCTCCCGCACCGAGCGCGTAGAGGATTTCGCAATCGGAGGCGGTCAGCGCCACGACGCGCGTCGCGGGGGCGTCGAGCGTGATTTCGCGCCCGGTCATATCCGTCACGGTCACGGCGGCGTCTTCAGCGCAGCCAAGCACCGGGCAGATAAGGATCAGGCACAGAAGGAGCGAGACGAGTTTCACGGTTTTCATGATAGGTTCCTCCCTTTCTGTGTTTGCAAACGCGCCGCCGCGGGGAGGAAAAAAGCGTACCCAAACAGGCCCTTCATTACAAGAGCATGTTCGGCCTCTCATCCCCAGGAGCAGCCTTTTCTCACGTCCGTACCGGTCTCCCGACTTTGCCTCATCCTCGGAAACGTCTTCCCATTTTTGCAAACAGTGACTTTCGTGTTTCCTCGTCCGCTTCACGGTTACTGGGATAGTCCGGGAATCTCACCCGGTTCCCTCAACGCGGCTTCAGGCCGCGCGGCGTTCCTCACGCATACGGGCGCGTATTCATTTGCGGGCAAAATTATACCCGCAATTGAACGGTACGTCAATGCGGGTATACTATATTCATCTGCCCTCTTCCGTTTCTCTCGCCATCTCGTCGAGCGCGTCCGGATCGGCCTGCTGGCGGGCGAGGGCTT
>CAKTTL010000095.1 GCA_934615235.1 uncultured Clostridia bacterium | reverse complement strand
CTGCTGGGCGGCAGCGAGGAAACGACGACGGGCGTTATCCGCCTCAAGGCGCGCGAGCGCGCGAACGAGCTGCATTTTCCGATGGTGCTCGTCAACGATGCGGACTGCAAGCACCTCTTCGACAACCGTTACGGCACCGGCCAGAGCGTCTGGGACGGCATTCTGCGCACGACGAATCTGACTGTCGCGGGCAGCACGGTCGTCGTCGCGGGATACGGCTGGTGCGGCCGCGGCACGGCGATGCGCGCGAAGGGACTCGGCGCGCGCGTGATCGTGACGGAGGTCGATCCGGTGAAGGCGATCGAGGCGGTAATGGACGGCTTTACGGTGCTCCCGATGGAGCAGGCCGCGCCGCTGGGTGATTTCTTTGTGACCGTGACCGGCTGCGAGAAGGTGATTACGACGCGGCACTTCCCGCTGCTCAAGGACGGCGCGGTGCTCTCCAACGCCGGACATTTCGACGTGGAGGTGGACGCTGCCGCGCTGCGCGCGTACGCGGCGCGCTCGTTCCCGGCCCGTCCGAACATCGAAGGCTTCGTGCTCCCGAACGGGAAGACCGTCTATCTGCTGGGCGAAGGGCGGCTGGTCAATCTCGCCTGCGGCGACGGGCATCCGGCGGAAATCATGGATATGAGCTTCGCCCTGCAGGCGCTCTGCGCCGAATATATCGTCCGGCACGGCGCGGAGCTGGAAAAGAAAACCTATGCCGTGCCGCGCGGGATTGACGCGCAGGTGGCGGCGCTGAAGCTGGAATCCGTCGGCGTGAAAATCGACGCGCTGACGGCCGAACAGGAGAAATACCTCGGCGCGTGGGCGTGAGGGCCGTTCGATGAAAATCCAGATATACGGCTACAGCGGCAGCGGAAAATCCACCCTCGCGCACGATCTGGGCGCAAAGCTCGAACTGCCGGTGCTGCATATGGACACGGTGCATTTCCTGCCCGGCTGGCAGGTGCGCGAGATGGACGAAAAGAGGCGCATGGTCGAGACGTTCATGAAAAACGACGACTGGGTGATCGACGGCAACTATACGAACCTGTTCTACAGGGAACGCATGGAGCAGGCCGATCGGATTATTTTCATGAACTTCAACCGTCTGACCTGCCTGCGGCGCGTGCTGCGGCGTTATCTCGAAAACAGAGGCCGTTCCCGCGCAAGCATGGCCGAGGGCTGCAACGAGAAAATCGACGCGGAGTTCATCCGCTGGGTCCTCTGGGGCAGCCGCACGCGCCGGGCGCGCAGGCGGAACGCAGACATCGCGCGCGAATATGCGCCCAAAACAACAATCCTCCGCAACCAGCGCGAACTCGACGCCTTCCGCCAACAAATGGAAATCGCGTTTCAGAACGAGAGAGGCGTGTGAGCGGGAGAGGGGAGACGTTTTTTTCGTGGGGGATGGGGGCTTCTTTCTCCTGAAAGAAGCCCCCTTCCCCCACACCCCCATCCCCAAGAAAGCCGCTTTTACGCCGTCCGCCCCTCAAAGGGAGGGGCGGGCGGTGTGCGTTATTTTGCTGTTTCCCGCATAATTTTCTTGAACGCGCCGCACGGCGCGTTCAAAAGCGGAGGTGCAGGAGGCGCTGCCTCCTGCCGGGGTTTGGGGCGGAGCCCCAACGTTCCCCTCGTTCCTCTTCTCGGAAAAGTCGCTCTCTTACGTGGCCTCCCCCTTGAACGCGCCGCATGGCGCGTTCAAAAGCGGAGGTGCAGGAGGCACTGCCTCCTGCCGGGGCTTGGGGCGGAGCCCCAACGTTCCCCTCGTTCCCTTCGTTCCCCCACTTCATTTGTCTGAATCCGGCTGATATGCGTGCTTTTCCACATACACCATCATGCGGTTATACAGTACCACGTAGAAAAGCACGGCAAGCAGTCCGCCAGTTGCGCCCAGAAGCAAAAAGATATCGCTGCCGCGTGTTTTCAGCGTAAGCAGTATGATAAGCGCTATCCACGCCGCGACGCACAGAACGATCGTCGCGATATGTTCACGCAGCCATTTCCCTTTGAAAAACGCTATTTTTTCCTTCAGCGTAAAGACGCTGTTGTTCAGCGCCGTAACAAGATTCTTGTCTGCGGCTTCCCTGAAGTCCCCCGCAGCGAGCCGTTCACCGCTTATAAGCTCGTTGATGCTTACGTCCAATTCATTCGACAATAGAGACAGCATTTCGACGTCGGGCATATAGTTGCCGTTCTCCCAGCGAGAAACGGTTTTGTTGGTCACACCGAGCTTCGCTCCGAGCTGCTCCTGCGTCATACCTTTCTCTTTCCGCAGGACGGCTATAAATTTTCCGATTTTCACCTGATCCATTTTTATATACCTCCCGGAGAAAAGAGTAGCATGTTTTTCGCAAAAAAGCTTCCCCACAAACAGCGAATGTGTTCCCCACAGGCAGCGAAGCCTGTTTTACTTTGCACATACGGGCATATGGCGCTGCCCCGATCTGATTCATTCCAGGGGGTATCTGAAAAAGGAAGAGGCGGCAGCACGAGCGGATTTTTCCGTCCGGTTCATTCCCGGCCTTTCCAGATATTCGCCGCCGTCAGGCGCTTTCCGCCAATGCCCAAAGCGGCGCAGGAAACCGGGGTTTCAGAGTTCATAGTAATACAGGCAGATATTCTGGTAAGTTCCGTCTTTCATCAAAAATCCTTTTGGAATCGTCCCTGCCTGCACAAATCCAAGCCTTTCATACAGATGACGGGCATGAATATTATTCTCAACAACCGCGTTGAACTGCATCAGCCTGAACCCGGCCTTTTTTGCCTGCGCAAGGCAATCGGAGACCAGCTTTTCTCCGATGTGTTTTCCGCGGCATTCCGAATCAATCGCATAGCTCGCATTCGCAATATGCCCGCACCGACCGACGTTGTTCGGATGCAGGATATACAGCCCGACGACCTTTCCGTCCTCCTCGGCAACGCCGCAATAGGTCTGTACGGCAAAAAATGTTTTTCCGGTTTCCTCATTGAGAAAATCCAGCTGTGGAAAGGCAACGCCTTCTTCCACCACTTCATTCCAGATGCGCACCATCGCCGAAACATCTCTGTCATTATACTTTCTAATTTCCATAACGCATCCATTTCCTCCCGTAAATACCGGCCTTCCGCCAGCGCCCCAAGCGGCTTTCTTCGAAGAAAGGGGTTTGGGGGAAGGAACCTTCTTTCTCCTGAAAGAAGGTTCCTTCCCCCAAAAACGTTTCTTATTCTTATTCCGTTACCGCCGCTCCCGCGGCCGCCCGCAGCGTTTCGGCGCTGACGTTTCCCTCCAGCTGATATACCGCCTCGCCCCAGAGCGCGTGCATATGCGTCGCGCCCTCGCGCGTCATCATCACGGCGGACTGCCCCAGCAGCGTACATTCCTCGGTCAGCGCCGTCTGATAGCCGTTATCCGGCAGCGTGTAAAGGTAATCCCGCGGGGTGATCGTCGATACGTCGACCTGCTCGGTGCCGTTGTTGCGCGTATAATGCAGGCGCACCTCGCGCATCTCCCTGCCGCGCTCGGACCACTGCCGCACCTCGCCGCCCGTCAGATACCAGCCGGACGAGAGCGTCATCACGGGCGCTTCGGAGTAGCCCTTCGCGCTCTCCAGCGCGTCGGCGGCAAACGTGGCCGCGCCGTTTTCCATCGCGGCGGCGGGCGCAAGCGCAGGCGCGCTTTGCGCGGCCGAATCCGCGTCCCCGTCGCCCATGATGGCGATCAGGTAAAACATCGCCGCGCAGAGCGCGAACACGATGGCAAACAGAATCCAGCGCCCCGCGCGGCGAATCCATTTCACGTCTTTTTCCTCCGTTTATTCCGAAAGCACTTTCTTCAGCGCACGGCGCACAGCGCCCTTGCCCTGCATCATCTCGGAGAACTTCGCGCGCACGACGGGCGCCATGCCGTTGGCCACCAGGTCATGGCCGAACAGCGTCACGTCGGACAGCAGCTCGTCGGACAGGCCGTTCGCCATCCGGGCGCGGACTTCCTCCATGCGCGGGTCGGGGCTGGGCGTGAAAGCGTTGCCCTCGTCGTCCACGCCGGTCAGATAGCGGAACCACGCCGCCAGCACGAACGGCACGCAGTGCAGCTTCGATTTATCCTGCGTCGCGCCGATGGTATGGCCGAAGCGGACGGACAGCTTCTGCGAGGTGTCGGTCGCGATGCGCTGCGGGGTATCGGGCAGGAAGGGGTTGGGCAGGCGGAGCTTGACGACCTCGTCCAGGAACTTCTTGGGGGAGAGCACGCCGGGATCTTCCACCACGGGCAGGCTCTCGACGTAGCCCAGCCGGTCGACGAACTCGCTCAGATCGTCGTCCGCCATTTCGGCGCTGATCTTGGTGAAGCCCAGCAGGCAGCCGAGAATCGCCAGCGCGGTATGCAGCGGGTTCAGGCACGTGCCGACCTTCATCTTTTCAACCTTGTCCACCGTCTCCTTGTCGGTAAAGAGCATGTCGGCCTTTTCAAGCGGCGGGTGGCCGTTGGGGAAATTATCCTCGATGACGAGGTATTCGGCCTGCTCGGCGTTGACGAAACCGGCCGTGGCGGTATGCTTTTCGGTGTGGATAATTTCCATATCCTCCACGCCGTCGTCAACCAGCATCTGGCGAATCTGCTCGTCCGGGTGCGGGGTGATCTTGTCGATCATCGTGTTGGGGAAGGCGACGTTTTCGCGCATCCAGTCGAGGAAACCCGCGGCGACCGCGCCCTCGCTGGCCATCGCCTCGGCGGCGGGCATCATCGCGGCGTGCAGCTTATCGCCGTTATGCGCGCAGTTGTCCATGCTCACAATCGCCATCGGCGTGCCGCCGGCGTTGTAGCGCTCGCTCAGGAAGGAGACGATCAGGCGCATCATCGGGTTTTCGGGCTTATAGGCCTTCTCGGTGACGGTCAGGCTGGCCATCTGCAGCGACGGGCTGCGGAAAATTTCGCGCATGCGCGCAAGGCCCGCTTCATCCGCCTTCACGGCCTCGGCCACGCTCGCCACGACGCGCTTTTCCACCTTGCCGTCCGCGCGCATGACCGCGACCAGGCTCAGGTTGTCGTACGCCGTATACGCCCGGTCGATGATCTCGCCGTCGTACGTCTCGCACGCGATGATGCCGCAGTCGCTCGCGCCGCTGTCCAGCACGCGCTGCATCGCCGCGCACAGGAACGCGCGGAAAATGTTGCCTGCGCCGAAGTGCACCCACACGGGGTTCTCCTTGGTTTTTTCGCGCATGGCGCGAACGTCGTACTCAGGCAGCGCGATGCCCGCGCGCTCCCACGCCGCGCGATCCTGGATCCCATTCAAAGACAGTTTCATTCGTTCATTCCTCCGTTTCAAGGGGGTATCTGAAAAAGGAAGAGGCGACAGCACGAGCGGTTTTTTCGTCCGTTCAATGAGGGAAACCGAAGGAAAAGACGCCGTGATGGAGTCTCAGGGAATTTTTCAGTTACACCCTAGGATACTCTGATTATATCAATCCCCGCCGAAAAGGTCAAACCAAATACGCTTCCAATCCTGCCGGTAATTTCTGTATGAGGGGCGGGGAACGGCAGGGGGACTCCGTCCCCCTGCACCTCCCGCCAGGAACCTGAGGTTCCTGGACCTCCCGGTTTGGGCTCAAGGGAATGGAGCTCGTCAGCTCGTCCGCGCGGGGGGACGGCAGGGGGACTCCGTCCCCCTGCACCCCCTGGCAGGAACCTGAGGTTCCTGGATCTCCCGGGTTGGGCTCAAGGGAATGAAGCTCGTCAGCTCGTCCGCTGCACCCCCTGCCAGGAACCTGAGGTTCCTGCACCTCCCGCCTTTGGCTGCGTTCTTGCGTTATTTCTCCTCTCCATGTATAATGGGGTAGATTTTGAAACAGAGGGGTTTTACCGTGAGATACGATGAAAATAACGCATACGAATACGATTACCGGCGGGACGGCAGAGGCGGACGGCGCGAAGAGCCGCGGGATATGCGCCGCCCTCCGCGGCGCAAAAAACGCAGACGCTTCCCGTTCTGGACGCTTCCGGTGATTTTCGCCTTCCTGTGCATGCTGGGCTACGCGTACATATACGCGGAAAATCAGCTGGCGGCGTATGCTGATTTTCAAAAGACAGTCGCAGCCGTAGAGGGAAACACGTTCTATCCCGGCGTGCATGTGGACGGAATCGATCTGGGCGGCAAGACGATGAGCGAAGCGCGCGCGCTGCTCGCCAGCCATGAAACGGCGGAAGCGAAGGGCTTCGAGGTATTTCTTTCCGACGGCAGCAGCACATGGCGCATCGCTTCGGACACGATGGCGCTGGATTGGGACACGGATTCGCTGCTTGCGCAGGCGTACGCGCTGGGGCGCTCCGGCTCGCTGGAAGACCGCTACGCGGCCGTTCGCCGGCTGGAAAGCATGGGCGCGTATTATGATTCGGCTTACACCTACGATAAATCGCAGGTGCGCGAGATGTGCGATTCGCTTGCCTCGCAGTATTACATCGAGTGCGTCGACGCGCGCGTGCTGGCTTTCGACGTGGCGAACCGCTCCTTCGCCTTCTCGGACGAGCAGGTCGGCCGCCGTCTGGATGCGGACGCGCTGTACGAGACCGTCATCGCGCAGCTGAACGCGGGCGCGCAGGGCGTGACCATTCCGCTGCCGATAGAAACGGTCGAGCCATCCGTCACACGCGCCGCGCTGACGGCGAATTACGGGCTCATCACCTCGTTCACGACGAAAACAACCGACAACAGCAACCGCAACCGCAACATCGAGCTGGCGGCCGAAGCGCTCAACGGCCGCATGATCGACGCGAACGGCGGCACGATTTCCTTCAACACCTGTACCGGCGAACGCACGAAAGAAAAGGGCTATAAGGAAGCCGCGGCCATCGCCGGCGGCGCTTCAGTGAAGGAAACCGGCGGCGGCGTGTGTCAGGTGGCGACGACGCTGTTCAACGCGCTTTTGCGCGCCGACTGCAGCATCGTCAAGCGGTACCCGCACGCCTGGCCGAGCGATTACGTCCCGCGCGGCGAGGACGCGACCGTCGACTGGCCGAGCGTCGATCTGGTGATGCGAAACGACGGCGAAACGCCGCTGTTCGTGACGGCATGGTACGAAAACCAGCGCGTGACGGTCGAGGTTTACGGCATGTCGCTGGGCGAAGGCGTTACGATCGATCTCGCCTCCGAAACGATTTACGTCGATAAGGTCAAAGAAGAGGATACCGTTTACAACTATAACCCCAACCTCCCCCTCGGCACGACGAACAAAATCAAAAACGCGCACGAGGGCTACCGCACGCAGACGTACAAAATCTGGCTCGTCAACGGGCAGGAAGTCAAACGCGAAGCGTTCTATACATCCGATTACCGGAAGATTAACCCGACCTACGAATATAACGACGGAAAGGGGCCGCAGGAATGAATCAGAAAATTGACCTGAGCCGTCTTTCAAGCGCCCTGTTGATTCCTGGAGACGCGCAAACCGCATACCGCGATCCCACGGCCATTTATGAAGCGGGCGTGTTTCACCTGTATTGCACAATGGTCGAAAATCTGCCCGGAGAAACACAGCCCTATCTGCGCCTTGCCGAATTCACCAGCCGCAACCTGCTCAACTGGGACGGTCCCCGTCTGCTCACCCCACGCGACAGGAACTGCAACTGGTCCAGCCCCGGAAGCGTCGTTCGAAACGGCAGGGAATGGATTCTGTGCCTGCAAACCTATTGCCGCCCAAACGGCGAAAAATACGGCAATTCGAATTCCCGCGTGTTCCTCATGCGTTCGTGCAATCTGGCCGACTGGTCTCAACCCGAACTGATCCGCGTGCACGGCAAAAACGTCGCCCGCGAGGATATGGGCCGTATGATCGACCCTTTCCTGCTGAAAACGGATGACGGATGGTGGTGCTTTTTCAAGCAGAATGGCGTAAGTTATTCCTTCTCGAAAGATATGAACGAATGGGAATATAAGGGCAGCTCCGCTGCCGGAGAAAACGTCTGCGTCCTGCCGTACGGCACGGGATACCGTATGTTCTCCAGCCCGGAAAACGGCATTCGCATCATGGATTCCAATGATCTGGTTCATTGGACGCAGCGCGTTCCCGACCTTTATCTCGGCCAAAAAGACTGGCCCTGGACGCACGGCCGTCTGACTGCCGCATTCGTTATGGAAGCGCCAGATCTGCCCGGCCTGCCGCGCTATCTGATGTTCTTCCATGGTTCGCAGTTCTCCGAAGCGGAAGCGTTTGATTCGTACGCGTCCATCGGTCTTGCCTGGAGCGAAGACCTGACGCATTGGAGCTGGCCGCAGGAATAACGGCATGTCTCACCCCCGTGGAGCATACCCTCCATGGGGGTGATTTTTTTGCTTTCTTCCATTCCCTGGCGGCTTGTTGTGTGGGTGATTGCCGGATTGTGCGCGCTGTACTTTCTGGGATGGGAGGCGTTCGGGCCGCCCAAGCGCGCGCGGAATCTGCTGATGAACGGCGTAAGCGGGCTGGCCGTCGCGGCGGCATGGAACGGCGTAACGGCGCTTTTCCATGCCGGTCAGCTGAGCGTAACGATCGGCCCGGCATTGCTCGGCCTGTCCGTTGTTCTGGGCGCGCCGGGCGCGGCGCTTGTCGGCGTATTGCAGAAAATCCTGTAAAACGGAAACCCAAGCCGGGAGGTGCAGGAACCTCAGGTTCCTGCCTAGGGGTCCAGGGGGACGGAGTCCCCCTGGCGTTCCCGTCCCCGTACGACGCAGTCGCGCAAATAAACGCGCGGACGAGCTGACGAGCAACACCTCTCCGAGTCCATGCCGGGAGGTGCAGGAACCTCAGGTTCCTGCCAGGGGGTCCAGGGGGACAGCGTCCCCCTGGCGTCTCCTTGGCGTCCCCCCATCGTTCCCCGCCCCGTGACAACCTTGCAAAAGTATGTTACAATACCCGCATGAAGAAGAAACGCTTGCTTGCATTTGTTCTGGCCGCGCTGACGGCCGTTTCCCTGACCGCGCAGGGCGCGGCTGAATGCGCCTGCCCCGACGCGTATACGCACGAGCAGCGCCAGCAGATCATCGACGACGTGCTCGCCCGGTACGATACCATGGGCGCGTCGATCGCGATCGTCTCGGGCGGTCAGGTCGTCGACACGTTCGTTTATGGGCGCGCAAACCGCGCCGAAAATCTCCCCGTGACGGAGGACACGTATTTCAAAATTGCATCGGCAACGAAAATGGTTTCCGCGCTGGGCGTGATGCGGCTGGTTGAAAACCGCTGGGTCGAGCTGGACGCGGACGCTTCGGCGTACCTGCCCTGCACGCTGCGCAACCCGTATTTTCCTGATACGCCCGTCACCGTGCGGCAGATCATGACCCATACCGCCACGCTCGCGGACGGTTTCCATTACAAGCGCGCTACGGACGGCTCCAACATCACGCCGCTGACCACCGTGCTGACCGGCCGGCAGAGCCGGGAGAATTTTACCCGCTATCGCCCCGGAACCGACTGCGATTACTCCAACTTCGGCGGCGGCCTGCTGGGCGTGATCATCGAGCAGATGACCGGCATGACCGTCGACGAATACATGCAGACCTACATCTTTGAGCCCATCGGCGTGACCGCCGCCTATCACACGCCCAACCTGCCCGCCGGCGCGCAGATCGCCCGCGTGTACAACACCGAAAGCGGCGGCATGACCGTCGACATGATGGCCTCGGACGAAACCCACTGGGACGCCGACCCCGAGCTGGACTACACCCACACCGCGGGCGGCCTGATGTGTACCGCCGAAGGCCTCGCGCGGCTGCTGATCTGCATCCTCGGCGACGGCACGTATAACGGCGCGCGCATCCTGCGCCCGGAAACCGTCGAGGCCATGCGCACGCTGCAAAACAACGTCGGCTCCGTCGCCTGCGAAACCAATCGCGGCCTGAACATGAACATCCTTACCGATGTGATCGTCAACGGCCGGACAATGTACGGCCATCAGGGCAAGGCCTACGGCATGATCGCCGCCGCATACGGCGACCCGGCGGACGGCACCGGCATGGTGATGATCACCAACGGCTGCGACCCGTCCACGTTCAACTCCGTGGCGCGCATCGTCCGCGCCCTGTTTACCGCCGTTTACGACGGCTGGCTCGATGATTCGGGCGCTTACGCGCTTTCAGCGCCTGTCCCGACGCCCGCGCTTCCGCCTGAACCAACCCCTACCGCGCCCCTCAAAACCGAGCCTTCCCCCACCGCTCTGCCCGAAATTCCGCAGGACGAAGCTCCCGCCTTCGACGGCGACCTCGCCATCACCGCCGCCGACTGGCTCTTCCAGGAAGACACGCTCACCCAATGGAGCGACGAACCCAAGGTGTTTTAAGGGGGGACGGGAGGACGGGGGGGGGGGGGGGGGGGGGGGGGGGGGG
>CAKTTL010000094.1 GCA_934615235.1 uncultured Clostridia bacterium | reverse complement strand
TTCAGCTCATCGCGCGCAAGCGCGGCGAAATCCTCGGGGAAGGAAACGCCCTTGACGTACAGCGCCGCGGCGGGCTGGCGAATCTTCATATTCGCCACGTTGCGGCAGGCGCGGCCGGCCTGAATGACCTCGAGCAGCGCTTCCATGTTCTTTTCCAGCTCCGCGTCCACGTACTTCTCCTCGTAGGCGGGGAAATCGCAGAAATGCACGCTCTCCGGCGCGTCCTCATACGCGGTGCGCACGAGGTTCTGATACATATTCTCGGCCATGAAAGGCGTATACGGCGCAAGCAGCTTGCACAGCGTCACGAGCACGTGATAGAGCGTGGCGAACGCGGCTTCCTTGCTGCCTTCCATGCCCTTGCCCCAGAAGCGCTCACGGCCGCGGCGGACGTACCAGTTGGACAGCTCGTCCACAAACGCGGCGATGGCGCGGCTGGACTCGGTGACCTTATAGGTTTCCAGCCCCTCGTCGACAAACTTGACGAGCGTGTTGAGCTTGGAGAGCAGCCATTTATCCATCAGCGTCAGCTCGACGGAATCGAGCGGGTGCGCCTTGGGATCGAAGTTATCAATATTCGCGTACAGAATAAAGAACGCGTACGTATTCCACAGCGTGCCCATGAACTTGCGCTGCATCTCGCCGACGGCGTCGGCGCTGAAGCGGCTGGGCAGCCACGGCGCGCCGATGGTATAGAAATACCAGCGGACGGCGTCCGCGCCCTGCTTGTTCAGCACTTCGCCGGGCGAAACGACATTGCCCAGATGCTTGGACATCTTGCGGCCTTCCATATCCTGCACATGACCGAGGACGAGGCAGTTTTCAAACGGCGAACGGTTGAACAGCAGCGTCGAGATAGCCAGCAGGGTATAGAACCAGCCGCGTGTCTGGTCGACAGCCTCGGAGATGAACTGCGCCGGGTAAAGCTCCTCAAAGCGCTCCTTATTCTCAAAGGGATAATGCCACTGCGCGAAAGGCATCGAGCCGGAATCGAACCAGCAGTCGCACACTTCCTTCACGCGATGCATTTCCTTGCCGCAGTGCGGGCAGGTGATCGTCACCGCGTCGATGTAGGGGCGATGCAGCTCGATATTCTCGGGCACGTCATGGCCCATTTCCCGCAGCTCTTTGATGGAGCCGATCACGTGCATATGACCTTCCGGGCAGATCCAGATGGGCAGCGGGGTGCCCCAATAGCGCTCGCGCGAGATGCCCCAGTCAATGACGTTCTCCAGGAAGTTGCCCATGCGGCCTTCCTTGATATTCTCCGGCATCCAGTTGACGGAGCGGTTGTTGGCAATCAGCTGATCGCGCACGGCGGTCATCTTGATGAACCAGGTTTCGCGCGCGTAGTACAGAAGCGGCGTGTCGCAGCGCCAGCAGAAGGGGTAATCATGCGCGAACTCCATCGCCTTGATGAGGTTTCCGCGCTCCTTGAGCTCGGCGAGGATATCCGGATCGCAATCCTTGACGAAGCGGCCTTCCCACTTCGTGCCCCTGGTAAAGCAGCCCTTCGCGTCCACCAGCTGCACGAACGGCAGGTCGTAGGTATGGCCCACGCGGCTGTCGTCTTCGCCGAACGCGGGCGCGATATGGACGATGCCCACACCGTCGGTCAGCGTGACATAGCCGTCGGAAACGACATAATACGCCTTCTTACTCGGATGCGCGTCCCACAGCGGCTCGTACTCCATGCCCACAAGCGTCTGACCCTTTACGGTTTCGAGCTTTTCGGCCTTCTCGTAATCGTCGCCCAGGACGGTCTTCATCAGCGCGTCGGCCATGATGGCGACTTCGTCGCCCAGACGGAACTTTGTGTAATCCTCGTCGGGGTTGACGCACAGCGCGACGTTGGACGGCAGCGTCCACGGCGTGGTCGTCCACGCCCAGAGATATTCGTTCTCCGTTCCCTTGACGCGGAAGCGGACGAACGCGGATTTTTCCTTTACGTTCTTATAGCCCTGGGCCACTTCGTGGCTGGAGAGGGCGGTGCCGCAGCGCGGGCAGTAGGGGACGACCTTATGTCCCTTATAGAGCAGACCCTTATCATAGATCTGCTTCATCGCCCACCATTCGCTCTCGATATAATCGTTATGGTAGGTGACGTAGGGATGCTCCATGTCGCACCAGTAGCCGACGGCGTCGCTCATCTCTTCCCATTCGTGCAGGTATTTCCAGACGGACTCCTTACAGGCCTTGATGAACGGCTCGATGCCGTACTGCTCGATCTGCTCCTTGCCGTCGAGGCCGAGCTGCTTTTCAACCTCCAGCTCGACAGGCAGGCCGTGGGTATCCCAGCCGGCCTTGCGCAGGACGGAATAACCCTTCATCGTGCGATAGCGCGGGATGAGGTCTTTCATCGCGCGGGTCAGGACATGGCCGATATGCGGCTTGCCGTTCGCGGTAGGCGGGCCGTCATAGAACGTATAGTCCGGGCACCCGTCGCGCAGCGTCAGGGATTTCTTAAAAATATCGTTCTTCTTCCAGAAAGCGAGCACTTCTTTTTCGCGCCCGAGGAAGTCGAGATTCGCTTCAACCTTATTGAACATCTAATCCCACCCTATCCTCTCACAGTAATGGATGATAACGCTTCTATTATACGGAAAAAACGTGGAAAGTAAAGCGGTTTTTCTTTTTGCGCGCCGGGCGCGCCGAAAAAATGCCGCCCAGCAACTTCCATTGCTTTTTCTATACGCGTCTATGTATACTCAAATCATTCAAAAAGCATTTTTCGAGGTCTGCGCGATGAAAAAACGCCGCTTTCTTTTTCTCCTTCCGCTGCCCGGGGCGCTGCTCCTTCTGGCCTGCTGCCGGGCGCATCCGGCGCTCGCGTCCTTCTGGGCGGCGCGCGTGTTCGTCCCGTGCGCGCGGGCGCTGGGGCGGATTTCGGCGCGCCTGCCCGTGCCCGCCGTATTCCCGCTGGCCGCGGGGCTGGCGGCGTTTCTGCTGGTTTCTCTGTGCAGGCGCAAATTCTTCCGCGCCTTCACGGCCCTCGCGCTGACGGCTGCGATTTTTTTCAGCGGCTGGGGCGTTTGCTGTGCGCGCCCGGCGCTAAAAGCCGCGTCCGGCGCGGCCTCCCCGAACGATCTGGCGGCGCTCTGCCTTTCTCTCGCCGTGCAGGCGGACGCGAACGTTTCCGCCTCGCCGGAGATCGGCGCGATTTTTGCCGCCGTTCCCGCCGCGTTGGATGCAGTCGCCCCGCGGTTTTCGCTCCCTGCGGGCGGGTTCGCCGCGCCGCGCGCTTCCCGCATGCCGCAGGCGCTCTCACGGCTTTTCACCGAAGGCGTGTTCATCCCCTTCACGGGCGAAGCGCTCGTCAATGAAGCGATGCCCGCTGTCTGCCTTCCGTACGTCGCCTGCCACGAAGCCGCGCACGCTCGCGGAATCGCCTCCGAGGCCGACGCGAACCTGCTGGCGTATTTCGCCTGTGCCGAATCGGACGATCCGTTTTTCCGCTTCAGCGGCGCAATCTGCGCGCTCTCCTTCGCGCTGGACGCGCTGCAGACGGCCGACCCGGCGGCGTGCGCATCCGTCCGGGCCGCGCTTTCCGAACCGGTTACGGCGGCATTGACCGCGCGAAGCGCGTTCTGGGAGCCGTATCGCGAAACGCCCGCCGCAGCAGCAGCCATGAGCGTAAACGAGAGCTATCTTTCCTCCGTCGGCGGCCAGCCCGAAGGCGCGGCCTCCTACGGCGCGTTCGTAGAAACGCTGCTTTGTCTGCGATAAGGTTGTCATTTTCCGCCGCCGCGCGTCATATGTAACTGCAGAAAAGGAGTGATTCGATGCGCATTAAGACCGTAAAGCTCAAGCTGCGGCGGGAGCATCTGGAGAGGCTGATGATCGGAGGGGCGGCGGCGCTCGTGCTCTTTCTCGCGGCGCGCGGCGCGGAAGTGCCGATGGTGGAGGTGCCCTATTCCGAATCGGCCCAGGAGGTAACCACGTCTCTCGCCTCGCAGACCCCCACGCAGCAGACGACCGTCTATTACAAGGACGGCAACGGCTATCTCGTTCCCATGACGATGGAAGTGCCGCAGCAGGAGGGCATCGCCCGCGCCACGCTGAGCCTGCTTTCCTCGAGCCTTGCCAATGATGTGGAAGCTGCGTCGCTCGGCCTGCTGACCGTCGCTCCGGCGGGCACGAGCTATGAGCTGGATATTTCCGGCGGGCGCGCGCGCGTCAATCTCAGCGCAGAAGCGCTCACGGCCGCCGACGCGGCGCAAGAAAGCGCGATGGTCGACGCGGTCGTTGAAACGCTGACCTCGTTCGACACCGTCGACAGCGTCGAGTTCCTCGTCGCCGGACAGAAGCGCGACGCGCTCACGCACGGCACGCCCGTTTCCGGCGTATTCACCGGCGGCAAAATCAACCTCGAAAGCGTCGACGCTTCCGCCGATATGACCGGCGCGGAAACCGTCACCCTTTATTTTCCGGACGAAGGCGGCCGCCTGCTCGTCCCCGTCACGCGCACCGTCTGGGGCGAGGCCGACGTGGAAACCGCCGTTTTTGAGCTGCTCAAAGGCCCCCGGCAGGACAGCGGCCTTGAACCCGCTCTGCCCGGCGACTGCGCGCTCATTGGCGTAACCGTAAAGGACGGCGCGGCCGTGATCAACCTCTCAAAAGAGTTCGAACAGGTGCTCTCTCAGTCCGATGGCGGCAAGCGCGCCCTGCGCGCTATGATGCTTACCTGCACCCGCTATCCTGGCGTCAGCCGCGTCGAAATCCAGGTCGACGGCCAGCCCTACTCCCTCGACGGTCTCGACACCAAACCGACCTTCGTCAACGAGGCCCAGGAAGTCGCCGCGTGGTTCCCGGGAGTATTGGAAGAGGAATAAGGGAAACGTGTGGGGGGGAACGGTCAGGGGGAAAACCCCTTCCTTTTTAGAGAAAAAGTAAGGGTTTTTCCCCCCGACACCCCCCTTTCCTGAAGGAAAAACCACTTAGGGTGTATCTGAAAAAGGAAGAGGCGACAGCACGAGCGGATTTTTCGTCAGTTCAAGGAGGGAAACCGAAGGTTTAGTGGGGCTAAATCGAGGTTTTCCGACGCAGAAGTAGCGGAAAAGACGCCGTGATGGAGTCTCAGGGAATTTTTCAGATACACCCTAATTACGCCGCCCGCCCCTCTCAACGAGGGGCGGGCGGCGTTGTTGCTTTTTCTGTTAAACCCACGCCGGGCGGCAGCCCGGCGAAGCGGCTTTCTCAGGAAGGGGGTCTTGGGGGAAACCCCTCTTTCTCCAGAAAGAGGGGTTTCCCCCAGCGTTCCCCTCATAACGGTCGTTTCTTTGCCATGCCGGCCTTGCGGGGGAACTTTGGGCTGGTGGGGGCGAGTTTGTCGACGAAGGCGAGGACGTGACCGCTGGCGGAGGACGACGCGGAGGCTTTCCGGACGATGGGTTCGCCGCCGCCGAGGAGGGCGGAGACGCGCTTCGCGTCGTCCATTTCCTGCTGCGCGGCGGGGCCTTTCCAGAGGATGCACCGGCCGCCGACCCGCACGAGGGGCAGCAGCCATTCCAGCAGCACAGGCAGCGGCGCGACGGCGCGGCTGAGGGCCGCGTCGTACGTTTCGCGGCGCTCGCGGGCGAAATCCTCCACGCGGGCATGCACGCATTCGGCGCTTGCGCCGATATCATTCAGCGTTTCCGTCAGGAAAGCGATACGCTTCTGCAGCGCGTCGAGGAGCGTCATCTGCAGATCGGGGCGCGCCAGCAGCAGCGGCACGCCGGGGAAACCCGCGCCCGTGCCCACGTCGACGCACTTCGCGCCCACAGGCAGGTAGGGCAGAGCCGTGAGCGAATCGAGGTAATGCTTCTCGAGCGCCTCGTCCTCAGCGGTGACGTTCGTCAAATCGATATGCTCGTTCGCGGCGCACAGGCGCTGATGGAACGCGTCGAACTGCTCCGCCGCGCCCTCCGGCAGCGCGCATGCGCGCGCGATTTTCTCGCCCAGCATTACTGTCTGCCCAGCATCGCCGCGCCGATGATGCCCGCGTCGTTGCCCAGCGCGGCCAGCGCGATCTCGCCGTGTGGGAGGGTGGAATAGAACTTATTCTGGTTCACCTTCTCGCGCACGGGGTTGAGCAGGAAATCGCCGGCCGCGGACACGCCGCCGCCCAGCAGGATCATCTCCGGATCGAGGAAGTTGATGACCGAAACGATGCCCATCGCCAGATGCGTGGTATACTCGTCGAACGCTTCGACGGCGGCGGGATCGCCCTCGCGCGCCGCGTCCACGACGGTGCGGGCGGTCATCTGGTTCGGCGCGATATCGCGCAGAACGCTGTCGCGATGGCGCAGCGCGGCCTCGCAGCCGATGCGGATCAGCGCCGTCGCGGAGGCGTAGCGTTCAAAGCAGCCGCGCTTGCCGCACGTGCAGCGGATGCCGTTTTCATGATAAATGAAATGGCCGATTTCGCCCGCGACGCCGTGAGAACCGGCGAACACGCGGCCGTTGAGAATAATGCCGGAGCCGAGGCCCGTGCCGAGCGTGAGCAGGACGCTGTTCTGCACGTTCGCGCTGCGGCCGGCCTTCGCCTCGGCCAGCGCCGCGACGGTCGCGTCGTTATCGCAGAAAAACGGGGTATCGAAATACTTGCCCATTTCCTCGCGCAGGGGCACGTCCTTCCAGCCGAGGTTGGTGCAGAAGGGCACGCGGCCGGTTTCCGCGCTGTAGAAGCCCGGCACGCCGCAGCCGACGGACTGCACGTCCTTCATTTCCACGCCCGCGTTCTTCGCCGCGTCGCGCACGGTCTCCGCCATATCGCGGATGACCTCGTTATAAGGGCGCTGCGCGCCGGTCGGCCGGTTTGCGCGGCCGATAATTTTTCCCGCCTCGTCCACCGCGCCGACCGCGATGTTGGTTCCGCCCAGATCAATACCGATAGAAATCATTCTGCATCTCCCTTTCCGGCCATTTCAACAAGCCGCTCATCCAGTGTTTTTGCCGCGTTATAGCCCTGCTTGCGCAGGCGCAGGTTTCTCGCCGCCACCTCGATGACGATGGCGAGGTTTCTTCCCGGCCGCACGGGCAGCACAATCTGCGGAACTTTGACCTCAAGAATCTCCGTGCTTTCCTCCACCAGCCCAAGCCTGTCGTAATTGCGCTCGCGCACCCAGTGCTCCAGATGAATCACCAGATCGATCGACTTGGACGGAATCACCGCGCCGATGCCGTACATCGCGCGGATATCGATAATTCCAATGCCGCGAATCTCCATAAAATAGCGGATCATCTCCGGCGCTTCGCCGATGAGCCGCGTTTCCGAAACGCGCTTGACGTCCACCACGTCGTCCGCAACGAGCTGATGACCGCGCTTGACAAGCTCCAGCGCCGCCTCGCTCTTGCCCACGCCCGATTCGCCCGTCATCAGCACGCCCACGCCATGCACGTCGACGAGCACGCCGTGAATCGTCTGCCGCGGGGCCATGACGTTGGACAGATACTGCATTGCGTCGGCCTGGAAGCGCGTCGTGCGCTGCTTGGAGCCGTAGACTGGCACATTATGCGCCGCGGCCAGCGCGCTGATATCGCCGGGGCAGCCCAGATCGCGGCAGATAATCACGCAGGGCATCTCATACTCGAAAAACTCCCTCAGCCGTACCGCGCGCACAGGCGCGGAGAGGGTGTCGAGATACGTCATCTCCGCGCGGCCGAGAATCTGCATCCGCTCGCAGGCGAAATGCTTGAAATAGCCTGAAAACTGCAGGCCGGGCCGGTTCTGATCCGGCGCTTCAAACTCCAGCTCCACGCGCGTGGAAGGCACGAGCACCTCGAGCCCCAGCGCCTGCGCCATTTTTTTCGCGTTTACCTTCATGCCTTATTCTCCTCCGGCGGGATCAGTTCGTCGAGCAGCGCGGCGATTCCGTCTTCGTCGCAGGCGGGGCCTTCGCGCCAGGCGAGCGCCTTGATGGCGGGGTTCGCGTTCGCGACCGTCACGCCGTACTTCGCCCATTTCATCATCGACAGGTCGTTGAGCCCGTCGCCCGCGCAGAGCACGTCGTCCTTCGTCCAGCCGCGCGCCCTGCACAGCTGATCGACGGCCGCGCCCTTGCTCGCCTCGACGGAGGTAATCTCCAGCAAATGGGGCGAACTGGTCATCACGTTCAGGCGGCCGGCGAAGGTTTTTTCGGCTTCTTCGCGCAGGCGCGCGATTTCGCCCGGCTCGCCGATGCCCAGCAGCTTCGGCGCTGGCTCGGTCATGCACGCCTCAAGCGGCCGGTGCGTATAGCGCGGCTCGACGCCCGTCTGGCGCGCGTATTGGCGCGAAATATCGCATTCCTCGCGGCAGAACCACTGATCGCCCGCGAAATAATGCGCGTAACAATTGCGCGCGGCCAGCCATGCGAGCATCTCGCGGCCGACGGCCGGGTCGATCTCGTTGCGCGCGAGCACCTCGCCCGTTCCCAGATCGACCACGCGCGCGCCGTTGAAGCAGATCATTTCGCCCTGCGCAAGGCCGATTTCCCGCGCGTAGCGCGAAAGAGACAGCGCGGAGCGGCCCGAGCAGAGCACGACGCTCACGCCCTGCCGGCTGACGCGCCGCAGCGTCGCCTTCGTCCGCTCGCTCAGCGGCTTTGCGGCCGGGAGAATCGTGCCGTCCATATCCGTGATAAAGGCCTGAAACCGGGGCATTTTTTCTTCCTCCGCCGATTTTTCTCAAGAAACATTCGCTGAAAACTATGATACTCTAAAATTACCATTTGCGCAATCCCGAATGATAGCGTATAATGTATCAGAACGCCTTTTTTTACCTGATGCGGCGAAAGCCGCGGATGACTTGTTGGAGGGAATCGACGTATGGAGGAAAACCGTTTTGGCGTGATGCTGCCGGAAATGCGACTGGACTTCTGGGATGCGCTCTGGGCGGGACAAATTTCCAGCCAGTCCGCGCTTGATCGCAGACTTTCCGTTTTGCAGCTTCCGCTCAAGTCGGACTGCCTGAGCTGCCGGTGCGTGCTGCGCCTGCAGTGCGGCGACGCATATCTGAAAGACGTCTGGCGCTATGGCCGCGACAGGCTGCGCGTAGCCGTCGGCAACCTGCTGCCCAAGGAAGACAGCGGCGTTGTTTACGGCGTATGCCGGCTGACGCCCCGCCATGTTTATATTCTTGCCTGCGCAATGAACGAAACGGACGGCGAAGCGTTTGCAAAGCGGGTTCACGACGACGTGGCCAGGCTGATCGCCTGTCTGGATCAGTATCTGAACCTGACGAGCGAACTGAAGGAAATCACCGCGCCCGAGGCGCTGTTCTCCATCGCGACGGAACAGACGACGCAGGCGGGAGCCTGAGCATACCTTCAAACGCTTACGCAAGCCGCCCACCGCCTGGGCGGCTTTTGCATTTTTTCAATAATAACGCCCTGCCCGGCATATTTTGACAGAAAAGGAGAGAGGAAGCAGAAAATGGAGCAGATTCAGATAATCGTCGGCGGCGAAACGCGCGCGTTCCCCAAAGGAACGACGGCCGGCGAGATTTTCGACGCAATGGCGCCGGGGCGCCATCCCAGGCCGCTTGCGACCACGCTCTACGGCCGCGTCCGCCCGCTGAACTGGGCCCCGGAAAACAACTGCGAGCTGGCTATTCTCGATTATTCCGACGACGAGGGCCGCCGCATTTACGAGCGTTCGCTGCGCTTCGTGCTGCTGCTTGCCGTCGAGGACGTGCTCCCCGGCGCGCGCGTGCGCATCGAGCACAGCGTCGGCTACGGGCTGTACATCAGCCTTTCAAACCTGACCGAGCCGCTGACGGACGAAAACGTCGCGGCGATCGAGGCGCGCATGCGCGCCATATGCCGCGCCGACAAGCCCTTCGCGCGCCACAGCTGGAAGCGCGAGGACGCGATCGCCTACTTCGACCGCCTCGGCCAGCAGGACAAGGTGCGGCTTTTGCAGTATCGGCCGCACGCGTTCTTTGAAATGTACGAATGCGGCGGCATGTACGAGTATTTCTACGGCGACATGCTGCCCTCGACGGGGTATCTGCGCGCCTTCGCGCTTTTACGGCGCGAGCCGGGGCTTGTGCTGCAAATGCCCGCGCCTTCTGATCCCGAAACGCCCGCGCCCTATATCGAGCGCCCGCAGATGATGCGCGCCTTCCACGAGAACGCGGAGTGGCTCAACGTGCTGGAATGCACGAACGTCGCCGACCTCAACGAGATGATCGGCCGCGGGGAAATGGCCGAGTTTGTGCGCGTTAACGAAGCGCTGCAGGAAAAATCCATCGCCGCCATCGCCGATCAGATCGCGAAGCGGCACGCGCGCGTGGTCTTTGTGGCGGGGCCGTCCTCCTCGGGCAAGACGACGTTTACCAACCGTCTCGCCGTGCAGCTGCGCGTCAACCATCTGCGTCCGCTCATGCTCTCTCTGGATAACTATTACCGTCCTCTCGCCGAGGTGCCGCTCGACGAGGACGGCAAGCCCGACCTCGAATGCCTTGAAGCGCTCGACGTGCCGCTGCTGACCGAACAGCTCGCCGCGCTCTTCCGCGGCGAGGAAGTGCTGCTGCCGCATTACAGCTTCAAAACGAACACCCGCAAGGAAGATGGCACGCCCCTGCGCGCAGCGGAGGATCAGCCCATCCTCATCGAAGGCATTCACGGCCTGAACCCGCGCCTGACCGAAGGCCTGCCCGAGGACG